>NZ_AEJC01000619.1 GCF_000317595.1 Streptomyces ipomoeae 91-03
AGCCCACATGCTGGGACATCGGTCCTGCCGGGGTCGGCCGGCCCGTCTCCTGCCGATCGTCAGCCGGTCTTGTCGAGCTCCGGCTCGCGGTGGGCGGTGACCTCGGGGTTCCGCGACTTCAGCACGAGCCAGCCGACGCCCAGGGCCGCCGCCCAGCCCGCCATCACGTAGAGGCAGACGCGGGAGTCGGCGTCGTAGGCGATGAGGCCGGTGACGAAGACGAGGAAGGCGATGGCGATCCAGCTGCACACCGCACCGCCCGGGGCCGGGAAGGACGAGGCGGGCAGGCGGCCGGCGTCGACCGCGCGGCGGTAGAGGACGTGGCTGATCAGGATCATCAGCCAGGTCCAGATGCCGGCCGCGGTGGCGACGGAGACGACGTAGCCGAAGGCCTTCTCCGGGACGATGTAGTTCAGGATGACGCCGATGCCCATGAAGAGCACGGAGACGGTGATGCCGAAGGCGGGCGTCTTGGTCGACGACAGCTTGCTGAACGCCCTCGGGGCCTCGCCGTTGTCCGCGAGGGTGCGGAGCATCCGGCCGGTGGAGTACATGCCCGAGTTGCAGGAGGACAGGGCCGCCGTCAGGACCACGAAGTTGACGATGCCGGCGCCGGCCGGGATGCCGATGACCGCGAAGGCCTTCACGAAGGGGCTGACGCCCTCGGCGAACTCGGTCCACTTCACCACGCACAGGATGACGGTGAGGGCACCGACGTAGAAGAGCGCGATGCGCCAGGGCAGGGTGTTGATCGCCTTGGGGAGGGTCTTCTCCGGGTTCTCGGACTCACCGGCCGTGACACCGACGAGTTCGACGGCGAGGTAGGCGAACATGACGCCCTGGAGGGTCATCAGGGACGAGCCGATGCCCTTGGGGAAGAAGCCGTCGAAGGCCCACAGGTTGGAGACCGCGGCGGTGTCGCCGGCCGCGCTGAAGCCGAAGGTGAGGACGCCGAGGCCGATCACGATCATGCCGATCAGGGCGGTGACCTTGACCATCGAGAACCAGAACTCGATCTCTCCGAAGAGCTTCACCGAGATCAGGTTGGCCACGAAGAGGATCACCAGGAAGACCAGCGCGGTCACCCACTGCGGGATCTGCGGCCACCAGTAGTTGACGTAGATCGCGGCGGCCGTGAGTTCGGCCATGCCGGTGACGACCCACATCAGCCAGTACGTCCAGCCGGTGAAGTAGCCGAAGAACGGGCCGAGGAACTCGCGGGAGTACTCCGCGAAGGAGCCCGAGACGGGGCGGTAGAGCAGCAGCTCGCCGAGCGCCCGCATGATGAAGAAGATGATCACGCCGGCCAGGGCGTACATGAGGATGAGGCTGGGTCCGGCCTTGGCGATGTTCGCCCCGGCGCCCAGGAAGAGGCCGACGCCGATGGCGCCGCCGATCGCGATCATCTGGACCTGGCGGCTGCCGAGTCCGCGCTCGTACCCCTCTTCAGGGGCGTCGCCGAGCGCGGCGTCGTTGTCGTTCTTGCTGACCTGAGCGGAGGTCATGTGTTGTGCGCCCTTTCTCCACGCCGACCCAGGCCTTCGTCGGCCTTGGATCGGATCTCGATCCCCCCGGATTGATGGAGCGAGCGGCTCGGGTTTCCCCGGGTCCGCTGAGCCTGGGCCGACGGTCCGCCGGCTCGGTGGCGCACCCGACCGAACATGCGGGTGGTGTTCGGTGGGCGGTCGTGAAGATCTATCACGGCGGCAATCTTGATCGACTGGCCGTTTTGTGGCGCACGACACAGGAAGAAGCAGACAAAGAACACCCTCAGGGGCATCCCTCACCGCTGCGGTGGCATGATCGTTATCCGGATTTGAGTGTCCCCTGAGCGAACACTCAGTGAACCCGGATGAGACCCGGAGGGAATCCGGAATTCCGGCCCCGGGGCATGCACCTCGCCCCGCGCCGCATACGCGTCGCGACTGACGGCATGCGCGTCGCGGCCGACGGCATGAGCGCCACTCCGCGCCTCACGGCATCAGTGTCGCGACGAGGGACTCCTGGAGGCTGCCCAGCCACAGGTACGCCATCACCATCGGCTTGCGCGGGTCCTCGTCCGGGAGCCGGTAGAGGAGATCGGTGTCCTCCTCCTCGACGACGTCCAGCCGGGAGCCGATCGCGAGGCGCAGGTCGTTGAGACAGCCCAGCCACTGCCGGGAGTCGTCCGCCGACAGCTTCAGCACGGCCCCGCCCTCACCGGCCGCGGACAACATGTCCAGGGAGTGGACGACCGCGAGGGCGTTGTCACGCTTGCCGGCCCGCAGGTCGTTCTCGGTGAAGCGACGGAACTCGGCGGAGTACGCCCGCTGCTCCTCGGCCGCCCCGGGTCCCGGAGTGCCCTCGGGGTCGCTGTAGGCGTCAGGGAAGAGCCTCTTGAGGACGGGGTCCTTCGGCGGCTCGCTCGGACCCTCGGCGAAGAGTTCGGCGAGCGGGTCCTCGGAGGCGTCCTCGCCGGGACCCGGGCCGATCAGCTCCAGGAGCTGGACCGCCAGCGAGCGGATGATCGAGATCTCGACCTCGTCGAGCGCGACGGCCGCGCCGCCGCCGGGAAGCGGTTCGAAGGTTCCTGGCATCAGGTGGGTCGTTCACTCCGGTCCTGTTGTGTCAGGCCAGGTGCGTCCGGCCTGCGGCTTCTGGCCTGTGGCTCCGGCCTGTGGCTTCCGGCTGCTGGGCTACTTCCGGTCCTGCTGGAGGGTGGCCCACAGACCGTAGCCGTGCATGGCCTGTACGTCGCGCTCCATCTCCTCGCGTGTTCCGCTGGAGACGACCGCGCGACCCTTGTGGTGGACGTCGAGCATGAGTTTGGTGGCCTTGTCCTTCGTGTACCCGAAGTACGACTGGAAGACATACGTCACATAGCTCATGAGGTTCACCGGGTCGTTGTGGACGATCGTCACCCACGGCACGTCGGGCTCGGGTACGGCGAAGACCTCCTCCGCCGACTCGGTCTTCTCGATCTCGATGGGTGCGGCTGCCGTCACACGGCCCATGCTGCCACCACAGGGGGGTGCTCGCACAAACGGGGACCCGTGACGTGGGGTCCGCCAAGAAACGCACCCGGAAATCGTCAGATTGACGAGATGGGAGTACGATCCGTCGTCATGAACACAGCGGACCTTGGTTTGCCGGTGGACGTGCCTTCGACCGCGCTCTTCACGGACCACTACGAACTCACGATGCTGCAGGCCGCCCTGAAGGCGGGCACGGCCGAACGGCGCTCGGTCTTCGAGGTCTTCACCCGGCGGCTGCCGGAGGGGCGCCGGTACGGCGTGGTGGCCGGGACCGGCCGGGTGCTGGACGCGGTGGAGAACTTCCGCTTCGACCCGGACGTCCTCGGCTTCCTGCGTGAACGTTCCATCGTGAACGCGGAGACCCTCGACTGGCTCGCCGGCTACCGCTTCGGCGGCGACGTGTGGGGCTACCGGGAGGGCGAGGTGTACTTCCCGGGCTCGCCGATCATGCGGGTCGAGGGCAGCTTCGCGGAGTGCGTGCTTCTGGAGACCGTGATCCTCTCCATCCTCAACCACGACTCGGCGATAGCGGCGGCGGCCTCGCGGATGTCGAGCGCCGCCGGGGAGCGCCCGCTGATCGAGATGGGCGCCCGGCGCACGCACGAGCTGGCCGCCGTGGCCGCCTCGCGCGCCGCGTACATCGGCGGCTTCGCCTCCACATCGGATTTGGCCGCCGGCTTCCGCTACGGCATACCGACGGTCGGTACGTCCGCCCACGCCTTCACCCTGCTCCACGACCGCGAGCGGGACGCCTTCCAGGCCCAGGTGGACTCGCTGGGCCGGAACACCACGCTGCTCGTCGACACGTACGACGTCGCCGAGGCCGTACGGACCGCCGTGGAGATCGCCGGGCCCGAGCTCGGCGCGGTACGGATCGACTCCGGGGACCTGCTCCTGGTCGCCCATCGGGTACGGCAGCAGCTGGACGCGCTCGGGGCGGCCGACACCCGGATCATCGTGACCTCCGACCTCGACGAGTACGCCATCGCCTCACTGGCGGCGGCGCCGGTGGACGCGTACGGGGTGGGGACACAGCTGGTGACCGGCTCCGGGCACCCCACCTGCTCGATGGTCTACAAACTGGTGGCCCGCGCGGAATCCGCCGACCCCACGGCGCCCCTCGTCCCCGTGGCGAAGAAGTCCACCGGCGGCAAGACGTCCATCGGCGGGCGCAAGTGGGCGGCGCGGCGGCCCGACGAACACGGGGTCGCGGAGGCCGAGGTCGTGGGCACCGGCCCCCTTCCCGAGGAGCTGAAGGACCATCAGCTCCTGGTCCCGCTGATCAAGGACGGCCGGGTACTGTCCCGGGAACCCCTGGACGTCGTACGCGACCGCCACGCAGCCGCCCGCGCGAAGCTCCCGCTCTCGGCGACGCAGCTGTCACGGGGGGAGCCGGTCATTCCGACGGAGTACGCCTGAGGGAGTGCTCCGGTAGCACGACGTAGTGGCTGGGGACGGGTCGGCGTGGGTGTGCCGGGTGCGCTCCCGTGTGAGCCGCGCAGCGCCCGCGCATTCGGCCCGTGCCCCGGTCCGCGCCCCGGACGAGCGCCGGATGCCCCCTCCCGTACGGCCCTTGAAGTCTCTAGGCTCGGAAGTTCGTAGTCTCGTGGTTCATTCGTGGTTCAACAGACCGACCGGGCCCCCACCCCACCATCACCGACCCAGCGTCGAAGAGTCGAAGGACACCGACACCATGCGCCGCGCCTTGATCGTCGTTGACGTGCAGAACGACTTCTGCGAGGGGGGCAGCCTCGCGGTGGCCGGCGGTGCCGATGTGGCCGCCGCCATCACCGAGCTGATCGGCCAGGCGGCCGGCCCCGGCTACCAGCATGTGGTGGCCACCCGCGACCACCACATCGCCCCCGGCGGCCACTTCTCCGACAACCCCGACTACGTCGACTCCTGGCCGGCGCACTGCGTCGCCGGGACCGAGGGGGTCGGGTTCCACCCCAACTTCGCCCCGGCGATCGCCTCCGGCGCGGTGGACGCCGTGTTCGACAAGGGGGCGTACGCGGCGGCGTACAGCGGTTTCGAGGGCGCCGACGAGAACGGCGTGCCCTTGGCCGACTGGCTGCGGGCCCGCGAGATCACCGAGGTCGACGTGGTCGGTATCGCCACGGATCACTGCGTACGGGCCACCGCCCTGGACGCCGCGCGGGAGGGCTTCCAGACCCATGTCCTCCTGGACCTGACCGCCGGCGTCTCCGAGGAGACCACCGAGCGGGCCCTGGAGGAGCTGAGGGAGGCCGGCGTGGAGCTGTCGGGCAAGCCCGTGGTGTGACAAGCGAAACCCCGGCCACGCTCGGTCCCGGTCGCCGGACCCCTCACACCCGGGCCGGCGGCTTCCTCAGCAGGGCTCTGATCGGGTGCCACAGCTCCGGTGCGGTCGAGGCGGAGCTGGGCGGGGACGTGCGCCATATGAGGCCGTCGGGGTGGTGGAGGACCGCCGTGATCTCGTCCGGGGTCGGGGGCGCCGCGTTGCCGCGGAGGTAGATCGCGCGGAGGCCCAGGTTGCGCAGCCGGGTGAGGGCACGGGCGCGATTGGCGGCGAGGACGAGCACCCGTACGAAGCCCTCATCCGGAGCAGCCCCCTGCGCGCCGGGAACCTCCGGCACCCCCGGAGCCCGCGACGCCCCCGGCACGCCTGAAACCTGCGCGGCCCCCGGCACCCCCGGCAGGCCCGGACTCCCCGACGCCGCCGGCACGGTCCCCGCCCGCGACAAGCCCCCCGGGACTCCCGAGACCTCCGACGACCTCGGCGCTCCCAGAGCCCCCGGTACCGCCCCCGAGGCGGCGCTCGGCGCGGCCACCGGCCGAGCCGCGTCCACCCCCCGGGTCGTCCTTCCCGGCAGGTTCAGGGCCACGACGACGTTGCCGTCCGGCAGCTTGCAGAAACCTCCTGCGGCCATGTAGGTCACACCCCCCTGCACGTCAGTGTCAATAAGAAAGCCACAGGACGCACCTAAACACGTCCGGCCGCGACCCGCCAAGGGGGTCGCGGCCGGATATGGTCTGACCTGCGAAAACTCCGTTTACTTCACCGCGGGGCCGACCTGGAGCGAGATCGTGGAGCCATCCCTGGCCTCCTTGACGATCTTGATCTTGGTGTTGGTGTCAGTGATCCTGACACCGCCCGTGGGGTTGGTCTCGTCGTAGTACGTGTTGGCGTGGTCGTTGAACGTCGACACACCCTTCGACGACGGGATCTTCGTCAGGACGTCCGCCTTGTGCAGCCGGAGACCGTCCGTGCGGTACAGGCTGAACGGCGAGTCGTAGGACTGGATGCGGTTGCGCATCAGCGTGCCGTCGGACCACTTCAGCGCCGTCGGGTGGGAGTCGATCGGCAGGACGAGACCGACACCGGGGTGCTGGCTGGTGTTGTTGTCCGCCTGCGAGGTGTCCCACTTCCAGATCAACAGACCGTTCTGGTACGGGTAGTGCTCCACCCAGTCCGGACGCGTCGTCGAGAAGCCGAAGTTGTACGGGCCGACCTTCAGGGTCTTGTCGTACGACACGTACTGACGGTTCTCGGCGATGTAGTACTGCGCGTAGTCGTCCGTGATGGACGCGCCGATGCGCGAGAAGCCCTTCGCCGTCCAGGCGGCGTCCGCGCTCTCCGCGTTGTCGGAGAAGAGGGCCGAGCCGTCCGCCGTGACGGTGATCTGGTCCGCCGCGAAGCCCTTCGGGGCCACACCGCCGTCGGTCTGGTAGCGGAAGCGGAGGTCGATCTTCTTGCCCGCGTAGGCGTCCAGGGAGTACGACAGCTTCTTGTAGTCGGCGGAGGAACCGGTCAGCCCCGGCTTGCCGCCGGCGTCGCGCGGGATCGCCGCGCCGTCCACCGTGCCGTCGATCGCGGTCCAGTTGGCGCCGTCGTCGGTCGAGACCTCGGTGTAGAGGTAGTCGAACTCGGCCTCGATGTCGTACCAGCCGTCGAGGGTCAGCGCGGCGGAGGACTTGCCGGTGAGGTCGACGGAACGGGTGAGGGTGTTGGAGAGGTTGTCACCGCTGCCGCTCCACCACTGAGTGGACCCCTGGGAGGGCGCCACGATCTCGGTGGTGACCTGCTTCTTGGGCAGCTCGACCACGAGGGCCTGCTTGTCCTTGGTGTTGTACTCGGCGACACCCAGCTTGTGCTTCGACTTCGTCGCGGCCTTCGCCGTGTCGTAGTTCAGCCAGCCGAGCTGCAGCTTGTCCCAGGCGGTCATGTCGCCGGGCAGGTCGCCGATGGCCTCCTTGCCCGTGCCGAGCCAGGAGCCGGAGGACATCAGGGTCCAGAAGCCGGTGGAGTTGTCGCCGGCGCCGGTGGTGTCGTAGTGGTCCGGCAGACCGAGGTCGTGGCCGTACTCGTGGGCGAAGACACCGAGTCCGCCGTTCTCCGGCTGGATGGTGTAGTCGCCGACCCAGACACCGGTGTCGCCGATCTTGGCGCCGCCGAGCTTGTTGCCCTCGGGACCGGTCACGCCGGCGTTGGTGCCGAACGCGTACCAGCGGTGCGCCCAGATGGCGTCCGTGCCCTGCGCGCCGCCGCCGGCCGACTCGTCCTCACCGGCGTGCACGATCTGGAAGTGGTCGATGTAGCCGTCGGGCTCGTTGAAGTCGCCGTCACCGTCGAAGTCGTAACGGTCCCACTGGTCGAACTCGGCGACGTCCGCCTTGATCTCGGCGTCGGTGCGCCCGGCCGCCTTCTGCTGGGCGACCCAGGCGGTCAGACCGTCACTGACCACGTTCCACACGCTGGAGCAGTTGGTCTGGCCGCAGGCGTTGTTGCCGTAACGGGCCTCGTTGTAGGGGACCTTGACCCAGTCCGAGACCTCGCCCTCGACCGAGTAGCGGCCCGAGGACTGCTTCTCGTAGTACTTCTTCATCGACTCGGTGTTCTTGCCGGTGCCGAAGTACAGGTCCTGGAAGTGCTTCTGGTTGTAGTCCGCCTGCCAGGCCGTCGAGTTGTCCTTCGAACGGTCCGGCTCGGCTATCCGGTTGTGCAGCGGGCCGGGCGTGCCGCCGTAACGGCTGTCGATCTGGTCGCCGAACTCGACCAGGATCGTGAAGATCTTGTCGGTCTTCTCGCGGCCGAGCTCGACGTACTTGCTCTTGCCCTTCTTGCTCTTCAGCTGCACGACCTTGGAGCCGTCACGGTCCTTGACCGTGGCGTCACCGGATATGACCTGCTGCAGGGCCTCTTCACGCTGAGCCTCCTGCGTCTTGCTCAGCGGGCCTTCGAGGTCGTGCTCGCCGTCCGGGTGCTCCGCCGGGTCCTGCCGGTCCACGGACGCCTTCGGCGTACCCTCCGCCGCCTGCGCCACCGCGAAGGTCGAGATCGTCGCCGCGGCCGTGGCGATGGCGACGCTGATGGCCGCCGCCCTGAACGTCCAGGGTCTACTGGTCACTTGATGTCCTCCCCCGCGCCCGTTCGCGCGGAGGGGTTGGTCCTGGTCGTGGAGGAAGTCCGCGCGCGGTATACGCGTGTAGTCAAGTGACGCCATTCGACCGGAGTTTCGAGAGAAAAAACAGATCTTGACTTGAACAGGTCAAGTGCACTATTGCGTCTACAGGAAGCGCTTGTTCGTTATGCGGACGTTATGAAGGCCTCTCAACGGGCGCGCGGGCCCGTCCACTTGGTGGACTCCATGAATCGGTGCGCCCCCCGTGCGCCCGGCACCGTGGGTCAGGTCACGCTTACCTGTCGTTCCCCTCGGGCACCCTGCCGAATAGAGTCGATTGGCGGAGCGCCGAAAGTCGGCGAAAGCCAAGCCGACGGCACTGCTTCACCTTTGATTCGTATCCGCAACCTCCCCATCATCGTGAGAGGCACGGGGAGGACCCCACCCGAGGACACGATTGCCATGCCTCGTCCGACGACCGCACAGCTCGCCTACGGCTCCTGCACCGTGATCCTGTCCACCCTCGCCATGCTGCTGCTGTCACAGACGAGTTCCGGCGCGGGTATCGCGGTGATCGCCCTTTCCGCCCTCGCCCTCGGTCTGCTCGTCGCCCTGACCGTGCCGCTGCCGAAGTCCATGCCGGGCGCCACGGGGAACGCCAAGGCCACCGAGCGCCCCCAGGCCGCCGCCACCCCGGCCCCGGCGCCGGCGCCGGCCGCCGCCGAGCCCGTACGGGAGCCGGTGCACGAGCCGACGGGTTCCTGAAGCGCCCCGCAGAAACGTGACGGCGGACTCGAGCGTCTCCAGGTCGTCCACATA
The DNA here is from genome assembly GCF_000317595.1 of Streptomyces ipomoeae 91-03. Taxonomy (GTDB): domain Bacteria; phylum Actinomycetota; class Actinomycetes; order Streptomycetales; family Streptomycetaceae; genus Streptomyces; species Streptomyces ipomoeae. The sequence goes on from NZ_AEJC01000619.1 coordinate 9,215, forward strand.
CTGCTGGGTGCGCTCCCGGAAGGGCGTCGCGAACTCGACCATGACCTCGGCCAGGTCCGTCTTGAGCGCACCGTACCCCTTGCCCTCGTACTTCTGCTCCAGTTCCGCGATACCCG
>NZ_AEJC01000620.1 GCF_000317595.1 Streptomyces ipomoeae 91-03
CCCCGGCCAGCCGACCATTGGCACCGTTCGCCACCCGCTTATCCACACCTGTGCAAGCCGCGCCGACCACCAGCACTCCGCCAGCCCTTCCCCGCCGACCCGCCTGGCCCCCGCCCCTTCCGGAGAACCGCCCGTGACACACGCCCCGCACAACTCCGACCACACTCCCGACGAGCCGCTGCCGCTGACGAAGTCCCCTACTCTGATGGGGCGTTTGCGGCAGGCGTTCGGAGGGGCTGCCCCTGGCGGAGCCAGTAGTACCCCGAGTCCGACTCAAGGGCGGACTTCGGGGATCTCCGCCCCGGGGATGGCGGAGACGGTCCAGCGCCAGGGGGCGCTGGACCAGAGGGTCGCAGCCGAGGGCGGCTCCGACCTGGACACACTCCATGCCGTCCAGCGAGCCGTCCTGCGCCCCGCAGACAGCGCAGCCATCGCCACCGGCGAGCCTGCCGTGCAGAACGCGCAGCCCACGATCCGCCGCTTCACCGGCACCAAGCGCAACGACCGTGTCGGCCCACTGCGCTTCACCAGCGACCAGCGAGCCCGTCTCCAGGAGGCCGCTGCCGAGCACGGCTACAAGGGCGACTCCGGCTTCGCCGCCGACATCGTCCTCGCCTTCATCACCGGCCGGTTCACCGCCAACCTGCCCCTGTCCGAGGACCGCCGCCGCACCCACCACTTCCGTGTTCAGGTTCTGCGTCAGCTCAACCGGATCGGCGTCAACGTCAACCAGATCGCCCGCGCCCTCAACAGCAACCACACCCCACCCGACATACGCCAGCGCCTTACCGAACTCCACCACCTGCTGGAGCTGATCGCCGAGGCCCTCCGCCAGCCCGCCGACCCAGAGGAGGTCTGACAGCGTGATCGCCGCCATCAAGCCCGCCGGGACCAACACCCGTGGCCTGCTCGCCTACCTCTACGGCCGCGGAACCCACGACGAGCACTTCGACCCGCACATCGTGGCCGGCTTCGCGATGCTCGGCATGCCCGACCCCGGCCGCGACGAGAACGCCACCCTCACCGAGCTCGCCCGCTACCTCGACGAGCCGGTCTCCTTGCGCAACAGCGAGTTCGGCAAGCCGGTCACCGACCACGTCTGGCACTGCCCCGTCCGCGCCGCACCCGAGGACCGCTACCTCTCCGACACCGAGTGGGCCGAGATCGCCCAGAGCATCGTCCAGGCCGCCGGCATCGCCCCGGCCGGGGACGACCTGGCCTGCCGCTGGATCGCCGTACGCCACGCCGACGACCACATCCACATCCTCGCCACCACCGTCCGCGAAGACGGACGCCGCCCCAAACTCCACGACAGCGGCATCCGCGTCGGCGACGCCTGCCGAGAGATCGAGAAGGACTACGGGCTGCGCCGCCTGAAGAAGGGCGACCGCACCAGCGCCCGCCGCCCCACCCAGGCCGAGATGCACAAGGCCGAACGCCTCGGCTGGGAACAGCCCAGCCCCGCCTGGCTCCAGGACCGCATCCGCGCCGCCATCCCCCACGTGACAGGCGCCGAGGAATTCATCGCCTACCTCGAAGCCAGCGGCATCGAGGTCCAGGTCCGCCGCGGCCCATCAGGAGACCTCCTCGGCTACGCCGTCGGCCGCCCCGGCGACGTCAACGAGGCCGGCGAGCAGATCTACCACCCCGGAAGCAAGATCTCCCCCAACCTCTCCCTGCCCAAAATCAAGGCCCGCCTCGAATCCAGCCGCCCCGAAGAACACCCCACCGCCCGCCGCAACCACCCCAGCACCCCCTGGCACCAAGCCACCGATGCCCTCGACACCCTCCACACCGGCCTCGCCGACCTCGCCGACCTCGCCGACGACACCCACGCCCAGGCCCACATCACCGCCCTCGGAGAACTGCTCGAAGCCACCGCCCAGAAGGCCCCCGCCCATCTGCGCGCCGAACTCCAAGCCGCCTCCAAGGCGTTCGCCAGGGCCCAGCGGTCCCAGATCCGGGCCGAAGACCGAGCCGCCCACGCCCTGCGCACCGCGGCACGCGACATCGTCCACACCGCCACCGGCCCCGACGGCAGCGCCCTGGCCGCCCTGGTCGCAGCCCTGGTCTGGGCCGCCATCGTCGCCGGGCGCTGGCACGAAGCGAAGAACCACGCCCACCAGGCCGACGCCGCCCGACAGGCCGTCCAGCACCTCCAGACAGCCGCAGACCGCGCCCTCGCCCCGACGCTCGCCGAACTCACAGCCCGCCCGCCCAGGAAGGAAGCACGCCTCGTTCTGGCCAGCGACGTACGAGCAGCCGTCCCCGACCACGCCGAGCGAATCCTCGCCGACCCTGCCTGGCCCGCGCTCGCCACCGTCCTCGCCGACGCCGAAGCCCGCGGCCACCAACCCCACCAACTCCTCAAGGAAGCCGCCGCCCAACGCGAGCTGACCACCGCCCGCCAACCCGCCCGCGTCCTCATCACCCGCATCCAACACACCGGCCGAAACCCAGCACCCAACCGCCGGGCCGAAGCCGCCCGCCTGCAGACGACCACGGCAGGCTCGATCCCCACTCAGCAGACCGGAAACAGTCGGCCCCCCTCGGCGGCTCCATCGCCTACCGAACAGCAGCACCGACAGCGCCGATAGACACCGTCAGAACCGCAGGGGGTTGCGTTCCTCCGGGATCGGAGGAACGCACGACGCTTTCCCGGATCACGCTATCGCTGGCACGCAGAGCCGCCGTCAGTTCTCCTCGCAGCTCGTCCGGGAGGATCCCAGCACCGAGGGCGCAGGCGCGCACCAGCGCGCGACAGTCCTGCACTTGCCGGTCCGTGGCGATCTCGGTGAACAGAGGGTGAGTCAAGTTCTCGCGGGCAGCGTAGCCGTCCTGGGCGTCCGTCGTCCTGCGGTGGAGGTCCTCGACGATGCGGCGCGCGGCGAGCGCCCCGGCGGAACCGATCGCGTCGAGGACTGTAAGGCCGAGCCGGGTGTCGAAGACGGTCATCCCGGGTTCGGTCTTCCGTCCAAGGTAGGCCGTCACCAGGTCTGCCAGGTGGCCGTCAATCGGCTGCCCGGCGTCTCGGCGGCATAGAACGGTCAGGCATGCCGTGACGGCTTGCTCCCACGCATCGCCGGGCATCGTGTCGGCAAGGAGGACAGCTGCCCACGCGGTATCACCCGCAGCGAGGGCGGCGAGTACGGCGACCTGTCGACCGTCGAGCATCCGCTTTCCGATGCCATGGTGGGCTTCGATGTGCGCCAGCGCCTCGGCCCATCGCCCCTCGGTGGTGAGCGTGCGCGAGCCGTCGGCGAGCAGGACGCGCCACAGCCACGCGCGAACCTCCTGGCGGTCTTCACCGGTCGCAGTGAGGTCCGCGGGTACGTTGACGCCCTCGAACCGGGCGGCTGTGCCCGCCTCGACGGCCCTCATCGGCGTGGCCGGCGCGGATCTGGAGGCGAGCGAGATTGACGACCGGTTCCAGTCCTCGGATCGCGCTCATGCCGGGGAGGGGGCAGGCGTGGAGGTAGGCGGCGGCGTGCTGGTGGCACATCTCGCGCGCGAGATCGGGAAGGCCGAGGTCGGAGGCGATGAGCGCCGCCTGGTTGTAGACGGCCGATGCACGCCCCTGATCGGTCGCTTCCACCGCAGTGTCAGCCAGATCGACGAGCGCCCTTACGCGTTCAGGCAGGGGCAGGCAGGCGGGGCGGAATCGGGCGACGAGCGGGAGGCGCTGGGCTGTGGGGCCGTGCGGGTCCATGGATCCCCCGGGGTCGAGAGTGAGGACTGCTGAAGCGACGGTGCCCGCCAGCCGTGTGCCGACGGGCGCCGTCTGCTACGCGTGGGGCGTCATCGCCAGCCGACGACGATGCGGTTCAGCGGCGTGTCGAGGGCGAAGAGACCCGGGCGCTGCTCGATCTGGGGGACGTCGAGGTGCTGGATCTCGAACATGGCCTCACGGCCTCGGTACTCCCTGTTCCAGATACGGATAGCGTCGGCGACCTTGGCGGCCAGCTCGTCGCTGCCGGGGCCGTGGCCGATGACGCCGAACTCCCAGAGCCTGTCGCCCTCGGGGGTCTTCTCCTTCGACACGCGCCGGGCGAGGTAGGTGACAGCACCCTTGTCGACAACCGCAGTCGACGAGGGGTAGGGGTCCTCCGTGAGTAGCGTGCCCTTGGCGCTCTGGGGGAACAGCATCCGGATCAGACCAGAAGGGAGGGAGCAGGTGACGAACAGTTCCATCCACTCGGGCGACTCCATGGCGCGAACCGTCATGCCGGTCCACTCCTCAGTGCGCGGCTGGTCGACTACGCCCGCGAGGGCATCGGCGTCGATGCTGAGTCCGGCGGGGGCCTGAAGTCGTACGGCGCCGTCGGTGCTGAGCGGGATCACTCGGCGGTCGTCGTCGGCGATGCCCCGCCGAAGCGGCATGAAGGTGTTCATCTCGCTGCCGAGGGAGACCCACCGGCCGTCACGCTGCTCGTAGGCGATGGAGCGGGACACCGTGCCCTTGAGGCGCTGGGGGACGAGGAGTCGGCCGCCGGGGGCGAGCTGCTGCAGCCAGGCGTGCGGCACGCCGTGCGCGCCCACAGTGGCGATGATCCGGTCGTACGGCGCTCCTTCGGCGTAGCCAAGTGCCCCGTCGCGGGTCACGGCCTTGACGCTGGTGATCCCGGCGGCGGCGAGGTGAGCGCGGGCACCCTCCACGAGGTCGTCGTCGACGTCGAGGGTGGTCACGTGTCCGCCCTCGCCGACCAGGTGGGCGAGGAGACCGGCGTTGTAACCGGTGCCGGCGCCGAGTTCGAGGATGCGCTCGCCGGGCTGGGCGTCGAGTTGGTCCAGCATGAGGGCGACGACGCCCGGCTGGGACGCGCAGGAGATCGATGTGCCGTCGGTGTCGTACTTGATGTGCACCGGTGCGTTGGCGTAGGCGTCTTCGAGGGACGCGTCGGGCACGAACACGTGGCGGGGGACGGTCCGCAACGCGGTCTCGACGGCGGGCGTGCGGGCGTGTCCGTCCGCGCGGAGCTGGTTGACCAGGGCGTTGCGGAGGCGCTCGGCGTCCGCCGTGGGGGTGGTGATCGTGTCGGTGTTCACCGCGCTGACGCTATCGGTGTCGGTCGTTGCCTCGGTGGGCGACTCAGTGTGGTCACTCGTTCCCATGACTACCTCTCGTGCGATGTGGGAAAGGGCGCTTTGGTCGTCCCGGAGGAGACCGGCGCGGTTGGCGTGGAAGATCACGTGGTGGGCGATGATGGCTCGCAGGCCACGGGTGAGGGCGCCGCGGGATGCGAGGTCGGCGAGCGTGGCGCCGGCCCGTTCGAAGGCGGTCACCCATTCCTCGTGAGCGTGGAGTGGGCCACCCGGGCGGCAGAGGCTGTGGGCGTCGGCGGTCATGAGCTTGCGCATGGCCGGAGCCAGTTCGGCGGCTCGTTCGGGCTGTTGTGGGGCGATTGCTGGTCGAAGGGCCGCGACCTTCGCCCATACGTCGCCCTGTTCGAACCAGTCGAGTCCAGCACCGCGCATCATGACGCTCGCCAGCAGGACGGCTGTCTCCCGGCGTCCCAGGTGCATCGGGCTCGGCCGGTAGGTGAGCAGGTGGCGGGAATCGCTGTGGAACAGTTCGTGGGCTGCGTCCATGGCCTCCGGGCCTCCGAACGTGTCGGTCTCGGGCTCGTAGACGCAGGGCAGGCACGACACGGCCACGCCGTCGCCGATGAGATCGCTCAGGAGCGACTCAATGGCGGGTGAGGGCTTGTCGGCGAGGTAACGCAGCGGCCAGGGCTGCTTGTTCATGAACCACCAGTCGGTGAGCTGCCCGTCGGCCGCGGCCTCGATCAGGGTGGGGCCGAGGCGTTCGGCGATGGTGCGCTGGGAAATCTCGCGGTCGACGAAGGTGATGTTGTGCTGCTGCCAGCGGTCGGGAGGCATTGAGGTCCTTCGGTTGAGGGATCAAGCGATGAGGAGGCATGCGTCCCAGGCGGACTGGGGTGGGGCGGCGGTGCTGGGTGCGAGGAGGGCCAGGGCTATGCCGGCGGCGCCGTCGAGTAGGCCGGGGCCGCCTTTCTCGTCCTGGATGAGCGTCGTGGCCATGAGTTCGGGGTCGGTGCCCGGTGGGATGACCGCAGTCAGGAGGGCCGGGATCGCGGCGTGGAGTTTCTCTGCGGTCGAGGGGTGGGCGTCTTCGGCCGTGCGTGCGGCAGCGTGGGCGATGCCGGAGAAGCCGTGGCAGAAGCCTTTGTCCGTCGTGGCCTTCAGCTGCTCGGGATCGGTGAGGGCGGCCACGAGTGCGTTCTCCGCGTCGATCTGGCGGCGGGTGTCGCCGAGGGCCAGCGCGGCAAGTTGCTGGGCGCGGGCGAGACTGGCGGTGCCGTAGCACCAGGATGGCCGCCGGGGCGCGGACGGGGCGAGACGCCCGCTTCGCAGCTCTGTCTGAGTGACCCAATACGGCCAGACCGGTCCGCCGCCGGTTTCCTCCTTCCAGCGGTCCAGCCAGGCCAGGATGATGCGCAGTGCTGCATGGTGCCCATCGGTGACGGAGCTGTTTCGAGCGGCAAGGGCCAAGAGCGCGAGCACGCCGCCGATGCCGTGGGCTATACCGGTGTTGGCGTGACCGCCGGGGAATCGGTCGTCCGGGCTGCCCGAGGGCCCGGTCTCCGCCCACCAGCCCGGCAGGCTCTCGCCGTGGTGGGTGATCGGTTCGGTGAGGCGCACACAGTAGTCGAGAACGGCGCGCGTCGTGGAGCTGCCGGGGCTTCGGCGCAGTAGGTAGGCGCCGTATCCGGTGAGGCCCCGGATGGCGTCGAACTCGGCGAGCTGCGGCAGGCGTCCGGCGTCGATGCGGCGGTGTGCCGCGTCGAGACGGCGTCCGACGTCGACTGCGATCTGGGCGTCCATCGCGTCGAGGGCGCGCTGGTAGGAGCCGGGCAGGTGGTCGGCGGCACAGGACAGGGCGTGGGCGAAGGCAGGCACTCCGTAGAAGGGGTGACTGTCTGGGCCGCTGGTGAGCGGCTGCCGGGAGGCGGCGGCGAGCCAGTCGTGGGCGCGGTGCCACGGGCCGAGGTCGTTCGCGGCCGACTCGATGTGCAGGAGCGCGATGCCGGGCGGGCCGTAAGCGAGATGCTGCCGGTCCCAGGACAGCGTCCTGGAGCCGAGGGGCAAGGTGTCGGGGCCGGCGAGTTGGGCGGCGATGGCGTCGACCAGGCCGAGCGCGGGGTGCGCGTTCACGCGGCACTCCCCTTGGTGCGGGCGGTCCAGGCCAGGGCGGCGGCGCGCGCCAGGAAGAGGCACACCTCTTCCTCCGGGAAATTCACGGCGACGTGGCGCACGAAGTGGACATGCAGCAGGGAGCTCAGGACGTCGTCGAGGGCGATGCCCTGGGTGTCCGGGCCGGGCAGGTGCGGCCGGTACGCGGCAAGCGCCGTATCCCGGTCAGTCCATCCGGACACGATGGCGTCTCCGCCCGGGACACTGCGCAAGGCCGACCAGTCGTCGCTCGGGTCGGCGAGCCGTACGGCGTCGGTGAACTGCGGGCGTGGAACGGGCACGGGTGCGGTCGGCGTGACATGGTCGATCAGCCACTGCATTCCAGCCTCGGTGGTGCCGAGGAACGCGGAGGCGATGGCGACCGTGTGGGCCGCCACCAGCGTGCGCTGGCCCGGACGGTGTGGCTGGGCAAGTTGGGCCAGGACGGCGCGCGAGTCCGCCCGGAATACCTCCTCGGCCGCCTCCCATGCGGTGCCGGAGCCCCAGCGGCCCATCTCACGGTAGGAGGTGGGATAGCGCAGATCGGCCAGCAGGCCGATGCTTCGTAGCTCGTCGGCCCAGGCGCTCACCGTTCGGGCCGTGTCGGCGAAGGCTTCCGGGTCGGGGAGGTCGATGCGTACGCGGAGGTGCTGGTCCGGGTCACGGAAGCGGATGAACCACCACGGCGGGTTGCCGAGCTGTTCGAGTAGGCCGGGCAAGTGCCGGGAGAGCAAGACGTCTTGGCGGCGGGGATCGCCGTACAGGGCGGCCAGAAGAACCGAGGCAGCGGCAGGCGTCTGCCTCTGGGCCGCAGACAGGGCACGGGCCCGGCTGGGGGCCGGCAGTGGCGGCCATGCCGACGGCCCGGTTGCTTTGAGGGGCACTACGACCTCGTGGGCTCGCCCACCGCACCAGCCGTACGCCTCCGGTTCCGGGGCCTCGACGAGCACGGCCAGGCGCGAATGGTCGAGGTGCCGACGCAGGAGTGCACGGTGGCCGGCCTCGCCGAGGTCGAAGAAGAGGCGCCGGTCGTCCTCTACGAGGTAGACGCGGCGCGGCAGCCTCCGGCGGGCACGCCAGTCGCTGAGCGCGGCGTCCCACTCGGCCTGAGGGCGGGCATGGCCGGGCAGTTCGGACGCTTCCAGCCGCCAGCGTGCCGGGGCCAGCACGGTCCGGCCGTACCGCAGACGTGGAAGGAACGGCATGGCCGCTGCGGCGCCCCAGTCGAAGACGGTGACCTGCGCGCACTGGGCGCGGGACAGTTCGGTGAGGAACCGCACCAGCGGCGGGGTGTGGGTGCGCAGGTTCAGCGCGTGCATCCCGACGGCCTCGACGCGGTGTCCGCGCTCGGGGGCGGCGAGGTACATGCGGCGGCCGTCGCACCCCACAGCCAAGTCCTCCGGGGTGAGGACGGTGTCCTGCGGGACGCGGTGCTCCTGGAAGCTGATCACGGTGGGTAAGACCTGTGGGGAGCGGGTGATGTGGGTGCTCTCGGGGAGCAGGGGCGGGAAAGAGAGCTGCGCGGGCACGGTGTTGCCGTCTGCGGCCGGGAGGTCGGAAAGCTCCGCGACCAGGGCCTCCCGGTCGGTGGGGGTTAGCACGCTGAGGAATCGGCCCGTGGAGACGCCGGCACCACGGGACACGCTCGCGACCTCCAGCCGGAAGTGCCCGCGCTGCACCTCCTCCAGGCTGGCCGCGTGCACCCGTACGCCGATCTCCAAGTGCGGCGGCAGCCGGAGCTCGTCGGGACCCACGTCCAGGGCCTCGATCTGTTCGTCCGTGAGGATCACTTCGTCACGGCCGTCGAGCGCGGCGGCCTGAGCCAGCCGTACGAGCGCGTCATCGCGAGCGGAGACGCGGGGCCTGCGTGCGCTGGCCGGAGCGCCTGGGTAGCCGTCGGGATAGCCGGTGCCGCTGTCCGCCACGGTCTCCGCGAGCGGCACCATCGTGCCGATGCCGTACCGCTCGTAGAACCGCTGGTGGTACTCGTTCCAGGCGGCGGTCCCGTACGGGCGAATACTCACGCGGGTCAGGATGAGAGCGGCGCGCTCGATCTCTCGGGCGACCGCTTCCGGCAGAACGATCTGCGCGTCCAGGCGGAGATCGAGCGCGACGGGGTGGCGACGCAGGCCAGGGACGAGGTCTCGCATCCGCGCCGCGACGCTGTCCCGGCCGCCGTGCGTGGCACACTCCTCCAGGCCTGCCCGGACCGCGTGGAGTTCGCGTACGGTCTCCGCGACCGGAGCGAGGCTTCCAGCGTCGATCCCGTCGAGTTGGCCCACCAGATACCCGAGGGCGTCGGTCTCGGTGCTCGGAGCATGCAGGCCCGTGATCAGCACCCGCCGCCGGATCAACTCCGCCAGCAGCTGACGCGCCCTCTCAGGACCGGCCGCGGGGAACTCTGCCTGGAGCTTGTCCACCAGGGTGCTGAACCGGATCGGCAGTCGGGTCGCGGCAATGGTCGCGCGCACCGGTTCGGTCAGGGTCAAGGACGCCTCGACCGCGCGAGTCCGGTCGTCCTGGACGTCGGGCTGGAACGGCACGATGAGCCGGTCTCCCCGGTACGTCACGGTGTTGTTGACGACGACGGGCAGTCGTTCGAGGAGGTCCGGACACAACTCCAACCGCTCGACCACAGCAGCCAGCCACTCTGCCCCCGCGCGGCCGACGGCCACGTGCTCCTCACCCCAGTCAGCCCGCGCGTGCGGGCCGAACTCCGCGGTGGCCACGCCGGCGAACAGGCCGAAGGGCGTCGCCCGGTGCTGGGCCCGCAGCAGGTAGCGGGCGACGGACAGCGCCGCGCGCTGCACATCACGGAGGGCAGGATGCTCGTCCGTACACAGGGCCCGTACCTGCGCGGCCAGGACCGGGCTGGAGTGCTGGAGTGCCTCGGCGACATCCTTATCCGCCCACACCGCGCGTAGCCACGCCACACGGGCAGACGAACCACTGGGCGAGCGGTCATCGAGGTCAGGATATGGAGGAAACGGCAGCGAGGGCCGGGCCACGGCGCGCACGAGAGCGGTGGAACCAGCGCGGAACGCTACGGGCGGAGCAACCACCGAGTACCTCCGTAGGTGAGGGGGCGGGCGTCTGGTGCCGCCGCGGCGAGACGCGGCGGCACCAGACCGGAGTGATAGGAACCGGGTCAGGCGACGTTGGTGGTGCAGGCGCCGCAGGTGGACCCGCAGTTGTCGTCGGTCAGGTTGACCAGGCCCGCCGGATCGGCGATCTCGACGAGGGAGACGTCCAGGTCGAAGCCGTCCGATGCGGCAGGGGTCTGCGGGCGTACTTCGGTGCGGCTGGGAACTACGGTGTTGCGCGTCATGCGTGGACTCCTCGTAATCGTTGTGGTGTTTCTGGGCGGGAGCGCCCACCAAGTGCCGTCACGGGAGCGTTGCCACACGGCTGCTCCCCGGACGGCTCCTGGCCGCCCGGCACGAGGGGAGGTGCTCCGCGTAGGAAGTCCCTCGCGGGCCGCCTGCCTCCTGCCGGGAAGTCGTGTGTCGGACGTCTGATCAAGCGGACGCCGGCCGCCGCTCCATGAAGTAGGCGAACGCCTGGGCCTTGAGGCGATCGAGGCACGGCTCGCACGCGTAGAAGGGTGCGTGCTGCCCGTCCCATTGCACCGGGCCGAGCCAGATCACCAGGACGCCGGTACGCCCGCAGCCGAGCCAGCAATCACCTGTGATCCACGGCCACTCCATGGAAGGGCATCCCCTTTCTCAGCTGGTCGGGATAGTCGATCTGGCCGCCTGGCAGTTGGGCGCGCAGGCCAGAGCTGGAACGGCAGGCCCCGGTGGCGTATCTCGCCCAGCCGTCGACCGCTCGCTCCCAGTGGCCGGGCGCAGAGGGCGCAGTCCATGGCCATCTGCTGGCGGGGCCGGAGTCGGGCCAGATCCGGAAGGGGCGAGGGTGCCGTGGCCAGGGTGCTCACTTGCCGCCCTCGATACGGAGTTCCGCCCAGACCTCTTTGCCCCAAAGGCGTCTGTCCGAGCCGTGCAGGTCGTAGCCCCAGCGGTCGGCGACAGCGTCGACAAGGAGCAGCCCGCGGCCCGATTCGTCCTCGTCAGCCGCCTGGCTGAGTATGGGAAGACGCGATGGTTCCCGGTCCACGACCCCGACACGCAGTCGAGTCGCGCTCGGCCGCCCAACCGTGAGGCGAATCTCGGGACACGAAGTGTGCCTGGAGGCGTTCGCGATGAGCTCCGTGATGATCAGCGCGGCACGGTCGGCGAGGCCGTCGAGGTGCCACACGCCGAGGACGTCTCGGACGAGTTCGCGGCCGAGCTCGGCCGTGGACGGCTCGCACGGGAAGGTCTGGCTGTACTTGGGGTGGCCGACGGAGTGGGCCTCAACTGGGGTTCTCAGACTCGTCATTGGGGTGGAGCCTTCGTGTCGTCTCGGCGCCCGGCCTGCCCTGCGGGTGAACCTCAGAGGCGAGCCGGGCCGTCAACAGCCGCCCGCACGGTGGGGCGCGGCGGGCGACCAGTACCCAGACAACTCCCTTTCTCAGCAGGTTGGTTAGGACGTTCAGGTCCTCAGCCGACGGACCGACCTAGGGCGTTTTGACCTATCCTTTACCTGGCGAGTGAGGATCGTGCGGGCTACCGTGCCCGCATGGACACCACCCGCAACACCGTTCTTGAGGCGTGGATGACCGAACACGGCTACAGCTCCAACAGCCTCGCCGATGCCGTGAACAGGGCAATTGAACGGTTGACCGGACGCCCTGGTGGACTCGACGGCTCGTCGGTCCGGGCCTGGAAGGCGGGCCGGGTTACGTGGCCAAAGTCAGCCGCCCGCAAGGCACTTGAGGACGTCACCGGACTACCCGCCATCGCCTTAGGGTTCGTGCCACGGAGCCGGCCTTCGTCCACCCCGGCCCCACCGCAGCAGGAGGACCCCGACATGAAGCGCCGCACCCTCGTCGGCAGCATCGCGGCGGCTGCCGCAGCAGCAGCCGCACCCGGCACGGCATCGCCGCGCCGTATCGGCATGAGCGACGTCAACCGCCTCAACAAGCGCTTCGCCGAGATCATCGCCAGCGACCACCGCCACGGCGGACAACTCGGCATCGAACAACGGGCCGCCGCCCTCGCCGACGAGGCGCTCAACCTCCAGAACTCAGGCAGCGCCACCCAGCGCGTACGAAGCAACCTCTACGCCTCAGCAGCCGCCTTCCGCTCCTCCGCAATGTGGGCCGCCATCGACGGCCGACGCTACGACGTCGCCAAGGCGCACATGCGCGAGGCCCAGGCCCTCGCCGAGATGTCCGGCGACCAGGCGATCAAGTTCCGCATCTGGAGCCACGCGGGCACCATGTACCGCCACATGGGCCGACCGGCGGACGCGTTCGCCGCCAACGACGTCGCCCGCAACCTGCACCTCACCCGCCGAGACCCCCTGTTCGCCTCCCTCGGCCTGGCACGCCAGGGCGCCATCCACGGCGCGGCACAGGACCGCACCGGCACCCGCCGCGCGTTCGAGCAAGCGCAAGACGCCATGCTGCGCGCCGACCCCGCCGACTACCGGCCGGTGTGGATGCTCGCCTTCTACGACCAGGCCGAACTGGACTCCCTGATCCTCTCCGCACACTTGGCGCTCGGCAACTACTCGACCGCCGAGTACCACGCCCACCGCTGCCTGTCCGCCCTCCGGCCCCACATGATCCGCTCCCGCGCCATCACCACCACCCGGCTCGCCCACGCCCAGCTCGCCCAGGGCGCCCCCGAAGCCGCCACGGCCACTGCGATGAAGGTCCCCGCTGAGGCCGCCACCCAGCACGCCCGGGTCACGCGCATGCTCCAGGAGTTCGGAGCCGCACTGCGCGCCACCGCGCCAGACAGCTCCACCGCACAGACCTGGACCGAACACACCGCCACCTGGAGGATGGCCGGATGACCACGGCGCCCGCCATCGAACTGCGCACGTTCACCACCCTCGACACCGCCCGCGGTGATCTCCTCGACGTGTATGCCGACGTTCGCGCCCCGCTCCTCCATCTACCGAACTACGCGGTCACCGCGTTCGGCGAACGCCTGGACCGACACGGCACCGAGCCGGGGTTCACGGCCGTCCTCGCGTACGCGGACGGGCACCCAGTCGGCTACGCCTACGGCAACACCATCGAACACGGCGACCGCTACTGGCAGCGCACCAGCCCGACGCCGGCGGAGAAGTACACCGAGCGCCCGGCCGTGGCCCTGAAAGAGATCGGCGTCCGACCGACCTGGCGGAAGACCGGCACCGCCCGACGCATCCATGACGCCCTCCTCGCCACCCGCGACGAGCCGTACGTCACGCTCATGGTCAACCCGGCCGCCGGTGAGGGAAAGGTCCACGCCCTCTACAAGTCGTGGGGATACGAGGACATCGGGCAGAGCCAACCGTCACCAGCCTCGCCTGTACTCACCGTGATGATCCGCACCTGTCGCTGACCGGCACCCGCGACAGCGCGCTGGTACCGGCGACACGGCCTGGATGCGACCGCCCCGGGAGCATGCGGCTGCTGTCCACGCTGATCACCGGGTCACCGGCGCCCCTGTGGTCTCGGGCCTGCTCATTGAGGTAGCGGAACTGGGCGTTCCTGTCGGAGTGCTGAGCACGCTCGATGGTCTTGGCGTTGGCCTTCAGACTGAAGCCTTCCTCCCGCAGCAGCCGGCCACTGTCAGCGGCCAGTTAGATTTCCCCACTCGCGGCCACTTCAGCTCCCCACCGTGGCCACTTCGATTCCCCACTGGCGGCCACTTCATGCACGCAGCGTGAGGTCATCCTCGGCGGCGCTCGCCCCACCACGGCAGGATCGGAGGCAGGTCGCTGAGCCCGCGGGCTGGGCGCTTCGGCATCGGCGACTCCCCGTCGTCTCCGTCCCAGCGGCGTGCGTACTGGTCCGGGAGGGTGCCCCAGCCCCAGTAGGGAACCGGGCGGTCGGGTGCCTCGCCGAGTTCGTCGAGGGGATCGATACGCCTCTCCGCCACCGTGCACGGATGGGCCCAGTCGTCGCCCATGTCGAAGACATAGGCGAACTGCTCGCCGGCCTGCAGCCTGCTCAGCTTGGTGGCTTGGCCGTCCACGGTGCCGTCCGGGGCCTCGTCGTCCCACCACTCCAGGGGGCTGACCCGGGCGCCGTCGGACAACGTGAACAGGTGCAGGTGAGCCAGGTCCCAGCGGCCGAAGGCGAGATCGATGGCCGTAGCGAACTGAGCGAAGGAGTGCGAGCGCGCGGCGGCGAAGACGCGGCCGGGGCGGGGCCACAGGTCCGCACCGTGCCCGGAGACCAACTCCACCCGGATGGACAGCCAGGTACGTGCCACGATCACAACCCCTTCATGCGCCAGGTCTCCGAGCCAGCACCGAGGCTACTGAATGTGACTGTCAGTTGGGGAATCGAACTGGCCGTACGTGGGGAATTTCTACTGGCCGCCGACAGGCCACCGTGTCGGCGGAGAACCGGTGGCCCTGCCGGGTCAGCCGCTGCCAGCTTCCGGGTCGACTTCGTCGTCCACCGCAGCGGCGGCATCGGGGCGCCCCGCTCGTCGGGCTCGACCAGCGCAAGCAGCGCCGGCCGCAGCCCCGGATCAAGGTCCACGGCCTACTTCCGGCCCCCACCAAGACGACGGACCCGCCCCAACAGAGCCTGCCCAGACTCCAGTTCAGCCGCTCCGCGCGAGACCGTGCCGTCCCGGACCCCTGCCGCGGCAGCGACGCGCCTGCCCCCTCCATGCCCCAGCGACAGCGCTTCCGCCCCTATGACCAGCCGACGCTGACGCTCGTTCAGATGCGGCAACAACACCTGGAACTTTGCAGCCAGGACGGCCTCGATCCCCTCCGGTCTCGCCATACCAGAACATCGAGTCACACAGCTGAAAGCCACGACTTGATTCCCGGCAGCCCTAGGGTGCGTTTTGAAAGTGCTGGTCACAGCCACTCGTTGATGGCTGCGACCAGCACGGTCGCCTCGTAGCGAACTGCCAACTTGTCGTATCTCGTGGCGACAGCGCGGTGCCGCTTGAGGCGATTGATTCCGCACTCGACCGCGTGGCGCTCCTTGTAGTCGGCCTTGTCGAACTTAGGTGGCCGGCCGCCGTGGGAGCCGCGGTTCTTGCGGTTGGCGATCTGGTCGCGCTTCTCCGGGATCGTGCAGCGGATACCGCGCTTGCGCAGGTAGGCACGGTTCGCGCGGGAGCCGTACGCCTTGTCGGCACGCACCTTGTCCGGCCGGGTGCGCGGGCGGCCCGACCCGAGCCGGGGCACCCGGATGCGGCCCAAGACCACCTGGAACTGCGGGGAATCACCGCGCTGTCCTGCCGTGATGACCAGCGACATCGGTTTCTGGGCCTGCTCGACCGCCAGGTGGAGCTTGGTTGTCAGCCCGCCCCGGGAGCGTCCGAGCCCGTGGTCGTCGGGCTCGATGAACACACCGCCTGGCGGCTCGATCTGCAGATCCCCTTTTTGCGGGCGCCGGCCGCATGCTGGTGGGCGCGGGCGATGGTCGAGTCCACCGAGACGTCCCAGGTGATCAGTCCCTCGGCGTCGGCCTGGGCCTGCAGCTGTTCGAAGATGCGGTGCCAGGTGCCGTCCCGCTGCCAGCGGCGGAACAGGCCGTAGACCGTCTCCCACGGGCCATAGCGCTCGGGCACGTCCCGCCAGGAAGCACCGGCGCGGGTGCGCCACCGTATGCCGTCTATCAGTTGCCGCTTGGTGTGCACCGGTGGCCGTCCAGGCTTCTTGCCGACCGGGAGCAGGGGCTCCAGCTTCGCCCACTGTGTATTCGTCAGATCATGCCGCCCCACGAAGTGGGATCTTGACACATCAAGATCCACATATGAAACGCACCCTAAGACGGTCCCGGCCGAGATACAGCTGACTTCGTCCACCTGCTGCTATCTGACACTGTTGCCAGCCGCAGGGTTCAGGATCGGCGACGCCCCCGCGCGGCACAAGGGCAACGATCCTGCCCCTGTCTCTGACGCCAACGCGAGCACGAACTCCCCATGACGAAACAGCGGCGGCGCATACTGGAAGCCGTTCTCGGTGCGGGTGATCACGATACTGCCCGCGCAGCAGCGACTCGTGGAGCGGCCACGGGCCATGGCCTTGGAGAGGTGCCCCTCGGATGGCGGCGGCGACCCCGCCTCGTGGCAGTGGACCGACAGCTGCGTGCAGGCGATGTGCGCGTCGGGTGCCGCCGCTCGTACGCCCTCAATGATTTCCGGTCGCGGATTGGCTGTTCGGCCACTCGTCCCCATCGAGAAGATCACCATGCGCGGCTCGACTGCGGACGTGAGCGAGCGGGCGAACTCCACCGGATTCATAGCTCCGGGGAGGCCGCCATGATGCGGAAAGACGAGAACATCCGCGCGAAGTTGCTGACTCCGGCGATCCAGGATGTCCCGCAAGCCGACGCCGTCGATGTCACTGGCGAGAAGCACGGCCGCCGCGCCGTCGAGATGGATCCGGATGACGGCGGACATGGTATTGCTCGTCACCGTGCCGAACCGGGCATCGCGCGTGCGCGGACCCGAGAGCGCCATCAGCGATCGAGGGTGACACACTTCGAGCTCCGCCCGGCCCACCCGGATGGGAAGGCCCGTATCCGTAGATACTGGAAGAATGCCCGTGATGCGCTCGTCGTCCGCCACGAGCTGCAGGGTTTCCTGGAGGTGCCGCCACGCCCGCGTGTCCTTGGACGCGTCAGTGTTGACTCGGACACGGCCGAGCGACCACCGCGGGTCCAGGAGGAGCCTGCTCATTCCCGCGATGTGATCGTTGTCGACGTGCGACACGATGACTTCCTCAAGGCCCGTGCAGCCGAGTCTTTCGAGTTCGGCGTGTGTGGTGTCGTCCGCGGCGTCGACAACCGCGCACCGTTGCCCGTCGCGGACGATGGCGGAATTGCCGTGACCGACATCCAGGATCGTAACTGCGAGGTCGTCCTCGGAAGGTGCGCTCTGACGGGGGAGAAATGGAACGGTCACAGGGCGCGGACATCCTCGGACAGTTGAGGGGCCAGGGAGATGTGCGCGAAGCAGAGGTCCTCAGCCCGAGGGGCGTAGCAGTTGACCTCGGCCCGCAACCAGGTGCCAGGCAGCAGGGCGTCGGCAGGAATCCCAGCGTCCTCCTCGAAGCGCAGCAGCGGCAGTTGCGCCACCTTCGTCAGGCTCCAGCCACTGACCAGCACTTCGGCGTACGGTGCTTCGCCTGCCGGGTGCACGGCGAGGACCTCGATCGGGGTGCGGAACCGGCTCCGCTCTCGTGACCACTTGCCCGCCGCCTCTTCGAGAGCGTATCGGACGGCGCCGAGGACTTCTTCGTCGTCGGCCTGCTTGGGGACGACTGCGGGGATGTCGGCCCGCCATCGGTGGATGGATGATGCCTCGTGGGTGCCTACGTGCGAACTCATGACGATGGCCGGGAGCTTGTGAGGGCGGCTGTTGGCCCGGGCGGCGAGCTCCGCTCCCGTGAATGCGACCGTCCAACTGCTACGCAGCTGGTGGTCGCAGACGAGTACGTCCAGAGGAGGTAACGTCGACAGATACTCCTCCGCCGTGGCGCGGGGACGCGGCCGGGGCATAATCAGAGCCTGCATGTCGAAGTCTTCGAAGAGTCGGCCGAGGGCTTCTGCGTCGGCCTTTACATCGTCCACGATGCCGACCCTGTGGACATCCTCAAGCTGCAGAGCCATCGTCACTCCTCCCCTTCGTCGTTCGTGTTACCGGCAGCGGGAGCCGACGTCGTCGAGGCAGGCAACTCGACCAGTAGCCGGGCTCCCCCTAGGGGGCCGTTTCTGATCGCCTGCTGGCGTCCCGACATGTCGCCTACCGTGTCACGGACGATGGTCAGACCCAAGCCTGTCCCACCGTCTCGGGTGGTGAATCCGGGAACCCAAATCTCTTCCGTCGAGGCGTCCTGGATCCCTGGGCCCGAGTCATCCACGGTTAGGCGAATCCACGGAGCGTCCTTATCTACGAAGGAGCGGGTCGCCAGGTGGATCCTGCGCTCCAGGCCGCCGTCCGTACGCGTCAGCGCGTGCACGGAGTTGACGAGAAGATTGGAGACGATGGATTCGACCGCAGCCTCGTAGGTTCGTACGCGAAGGTTCCGGCCATCGAGATCATGGGTGACGTGAATGCAGCGGTCACTGAGGAAATTATGGAACAGACGCAATGTGGCCAGGCACACTTCGTCGATGTCCACGTATGTCAGATCGCGCTTCTTGCGGACAAGAAGTTCCAGAGGAAGTTTGGCGAAGATCTGCAAGGTACGAGCCCCATCCATGATGGCACTCAGAGACGGTTTATAGCGGTCATCGACAGTTGCCGGATCGATGTCCCGACGCACCCTCCGGTCGACCGTACGCGCTTCCTGGAGGATGCGATCAGCGGGCTGCTGCGCTTCGTGGGCGAACACGGAGGTACTCGTTCCCACAGTGGCGAGGGCCCGGTAGAGGAGCAACTCGGATTGGAGATCCTTGATCTCTCGCAGACGCTGGTCCGCAAGGAGCTGCGAGGTGGTCAAGATACGTTGGACCGACGCACGGTCAAAGTTGCCATCCAGGCGGCCCTGATTATCTGCGAGCTGCTCCTCAAGGGCCTTCTTAGCTTCGGTGAAGTCGGCCTCGGCATCGGCCGTCTGCGCCTTCGCGCGCTTGCGTTGTTCTTGCCGTTCGGCTTCGCGAATCTGACGACGGCGCTGTGATGCCCATTCAATTGCTGACCGGGCGAACTCACGTAGTTCACCGAAGGCGGCGTTCTGCACGAAACCACTACGGTCCGTCTTCGGCTGGAGGCGATCTTCCGGGTCATTGACGACCAGCGCCCCTACGGAGTTATTTGTATAGGGGCGGAATTCGGAGAGCACAGCGCGACGGACGTTGATGCTCAGCCAGTCGTCGTCAGGGTCACCATAGGGCTGAACTCGCAACCCATGATGATACAGGTGTACACCGCCGACGTCGGCAAGCCAGCTCTTAATCTCCGGTGTTGGCTGAACCGAGTCACGCAGAGCGACCGAATGCCTCGGGTTGAGATTGAACATCCACAGGTCGAACTTGGCCGCAGGGGCACTGGTGAAAAGGCGCTCGCCGCCGGTTGCGGTCGTTGGGCGTCGGCCTCCGGCGACCGCGGACCGAAGGTCTCTCGCCGTTGCGGTGCCAATCAGATTTCCCTGATGGTCCCTGAGCTCCGCCGACTGGCTGCCATCCGCACCGAGCCGTCCCGACAAATGGAACTCGGCCCACTGCAGGTGTTCATCCGTCACGGTCGAGGTGAGGTCCTCATACCCGAACGCCGTGTGATTCCAGAGAATCTTGAAGGTCGACTCGGTCTGAAAGGGGCCCGTGAGCAGCGTGAGCGAGCGCGTAAGCCGCTCGACATCGGCGATGCTCAACCCCTGCCGGAGATCGTGTATCTCGATACGAGTTCCCACACGGGCGTAAGGCGGGACGTCGCGGAGTTCGAGCGCTACGTCCTCCACCGCGTGAGCGGAGTCGAGTTCGTCCCAGTCGATACCCAGGGTGTACTGCACACCTGGAGTCGCCGCGGACCGTGTCGTGACCTTCACACGCCGACCCAGGCGAAGCGCTGCCAGACGCCCAAGCCCCTTCTCGCCGACCCGCCTTCGACCGCTGCGGGTGAACGGTGACGACGGTTTCCTGGAACTGCCGATGAGCAGGAAGTCGGAGGTGAGTTCGGCATCGGTCATGCCGTGCCCGTTGTCCGAAACGATGATCGAGCCGCCAGTGCGCGCGGAGTCGACCAACTCGATGCTGCACTCGGTGGCGTCTGCGTCGTACGCGTTGCGTACCAACTCCATGATTCCCATGTCCGGATGCGGAACGAGCTCTTCACCGAGACGCGTGAGGATCTTGGGCGCGAAGCGCAGATGATGCCTGGCCAACCGGCGCCGCCTCTCGTGAGCAGTGGGATCTTCCAGCATGCTAGCTACATAGAGACCGTGCAAGGGAAGTCTTCTGGGATTACCTGTAGTTCGCAAACCCCGATCGTGCATGAGGGTCCGTCAGCTTGCTGACGGACCCTTTGTGGCGAGTGTTGGTGGGGAATTTCGGAGTGGAGCCGGTCCAGGGCATGCGTGATCACGTCGGTCCAGGCCAGTGCCCTGCGAAGCGGAGGATGCGACGGCGGCCGGTGGTGACGAGCTGGGCGGCGGTGGAGAACAGCCGAAACCGCAGGCGGCGGGACTCCCAGAGCCGGGCTTGGCCGGTCAGGGCGAGCAGGGGCATCCAGGCGAGCAGGTCGAGGGCGATCTGCACGATCTCCAGCCAGATCTGGTTCTGCGCGGTGTCATGGAGAGGGAGATTGCGCAGGCCGGCGGCGCGGATGCGGTCCTCGGCCCGGGCCCGCTGCCGGTGTCGCAGTTCGAGGGCGGCGATCGCCTCGCCGGTGGTGTTGGTGGCGAAGCGGGTCAGCCGCGTCGGCGTCAGTGAAACGCAACTGGGCGCCGGGGTGTGGCCGTTCCTTGCGCACGATCAGCCACAGCCCTTTCGGGCAGCCGGTCAAGCAGTCGCCGGAGAGTTCGACGCCCCAGGCGCCGTCGCGGATCTCGCCGTCGGGTTCCAGTCCAGGCCGGGACCTTCAGGACGGCCTGGTGGATGGCGTCGGTGATGGTCACCCCGACCGAGTACGACAGCCACCTGCCCTTCGCGAGCCAGGCGATGAACTCGTGGGTGCCGCCGCCGGAGTCGGTGAGTCTCTCCCCCCGGGCGATCGGAAAGATCGTCTACGTTGGCATGCCTCTACAGCGGTGCACCAACCCTCTCGGGATCTTTTCCTGTCTGCCCGCGGCGAACCGCCCGGGGGCGGGGCGCACGTCCGACAGCTAACCAGAGACACTCCGCCGCAGGTGAGAACGTCCCACATGCGTGAGCGATGCGTGAGCGGACGTTGTGGGACTGGCCGTCACAGACTGGCGCACCCCCCTGTACCGTGTGGCGCTGATCAGGCAGAACAGCACCACGCGGCAAGGCTCAGCACCGCCCATCAGGGATTCGATCCCACTCCTAAGACCGTGTCCTACGTGGTGAGGCGGACGAGGCGCTTGTAGCAGCACAAGGCCGCGGCGAGACCGAGAAAGGCCAGGTAGTTGCGGGGATTACGTTCGTAGCGGGGGCTGAGTCTGCGGTAGCCGGACAGCCACGACATCGTTCTTTCGATCACCCACCTGCGGCGGCCCAGCCGTTCGCTGGACTCGATGCCTTTGCGGGCGATCCGGACTCCGATGCGCTTGCCGTGTAACCATTTCCGCAGGTCCGGTCGATCGTAGGCTTTGTCCGTGTGGAGGCGCTGAGGCTTGAAGTACCGGCCGCGATGGGGGTCGTGTCTCGTTTGGTGACCCGCCACCATCGGCTTCAGACCTTCGCTGTCGTGGGTGTTGCCGGCCGAGACGCCGACGACCAGGGGCAGTCCGTTCGCGTCCGACAGGATGTGCATCTTGGAACCCGGCTTGCCCCGGTCCACGGGGCTCGGACCTGTGTGTTCGCCCCCTTTTTAGCCCTGACGTGGGCGGTGTCGAGGACTACACGGGTCACATCGACCAGGCCGGCGTCGTCGAGCCGGTGCAGCACAGCCTCGTGCAATCGGCCCCAGACGCCGGCTCTGGACCAGATCAGGAAGCGGCGGTGAGCGGTCGACTTCGATATGCCGAAGCAGGGCGGCAGAGCCCGCCAGGCACAACCGCTGACCAGCACGTAGATGATCGCCGCGAACAGCGTCTCATCAGGCGTGTCCTGTGTACCGCCGCCCTGTGGCCGCACCTTCGACGGCGGGATCAGCGGCTTCGCGATCTCCCACAGCCCATCCGGAACAATCCAACTCCACGTATCCCGCCCCATGCCCTGCCCAACGTCCGCCTCACCACGTAGGACACGGTCTAAAGCGGGTGTCGCAGGTTCGAATCCTGCCGGGGGCACAACGCATTACGCCGCTGACCTGGGGTTTCTTCTCAGGGAGCGTTCTATTCGGCCTCGGACTCGTTGTCCGGGGCCGTTTGCGTGAGCGGAAGGACATCCCCGTCGAGGGTGTCGGCACGGTGCCGAGGTCGCGGTGGACCTGGTCGGAGGCTCGGCCGACCCTGGTTCGGCCGGCAGACCATACGCTCCCGGCCCAACATGTATCCCGGCGCGCTCAGGAGGACCACGCTGCGAGGAGTTCCGCCGGGCCGTACGCAGCGTCGAGCCCCGTGCAGTCAGTCCCGCTGCGCGAGACAGCGATCACCGGCACGGGAGCAGGCGTGAGCGCGGCGCGGTGTCGGTGCAGCGCCGCGAGATCGTGCCGGTCGAACGGGGAGTTCTCCAGCCACTTCACCGAGCCGACGAACAACAGTTCCTTGGCGATCGGTGCGCGGTCCGCTCCCACGACATCGATCTCCACATCGTTGGTACGGGTCCAGTAACCACCGATGGCGGGAGCGGCGGGGAGGTTCGCGTCGGGCAGCAGCCGTGCCAGCGCCTCGCGCACCAGAGGTTCAACGGCCCTGCCACGCCAGCTGGTCCAGTTTTCGCGGATGCGCCGCAGCGTCAGGTCACCCCGGCCCCGCTCGATCTCCTCTATCGCCGGACCCAGGAGCTTCAGCCAGAAGCGGAGGTAGGGATCCGCGACCCGGTAGCGACGATCCTTCGAAGGCCGCGTGGACACGGGAAGCTCCGCCGCGATCACCCGCTTGTCCGCGAGGATCCCCAGCGACCGCTGGAGCGGGGTCGCCCCGATCCCGCCAGCGGCGCGGGCAATATTGGAGAACGTCCGCTCACCGCTGCCGATCGCCGAGAGGACGGTGCGGGCCTGGACCTGCTGGGGGAACTCCGCGGCGAGCGATCGCTCCGCCGACACCAGCAAGGCCGAGACCGGATCGCTGAGTGCCGCCTGCAGGAACTCCCACATCCCGGCGCCGTGCGGCCACTCCGCACAGATCAGAGGCAGTCCACCGGTGATCAAGGCCGCATCGAAGGCCGAGGCGGGATCGAGGCCGAGCATCTCGCCCACCTCCGCCGGGTTGAGCGGACCCAGCACCATCTCCCGTCCGCGCTGGTGGAACGGGCGTCCATAGCTGTTCAGCACCTCCATCATCGACAGGTCGGAGCCGATCAGAATGAGCAGAACCGGCTTCTTCTCCAGCACTCGGTCCCAGGCCCGCTGAAGCATGCCCTCGAAGGAGCCCTCCGCATCCATCAAATAGGGCACCTCGTCCATGACCACCACGCTCGCCCGGTCGTGCGGCAGTGCCGCCGCCAGCACATCGAAGGCGGCATCCCAACTCGCCGGGCGGGCCGCGGACAGCAGATTCGCCAGCGGAAGGCTGGATGACTGCGCATCCTGACCGAGCCGCTCCAGGTCCGCCCCCGGCGACGCCCCTGTGGCGGCATAGAAGAGGAACGGCGCACCGGACCTCTCGGCGAACCGCTCCACCAACCGCGACTTACCCACCCGGCGGCGCCCACGCAGCATCACGCACCGCCCAGGCCGCTCCCCACCGACCCCGGCCGTCACCTTGCCCAGCTCGCGATCCAGCGTCTCTAGCTCGTGCCGCCTGCCCACGAAATCTGCCATGCCGCCACCTCCCCAGCACCACCTAACGGAACAGATACTAACATCACAGTTAGTAACATTAACGTTAGTTGCAGGATGAATTCGGGAAGATGCCGCTCCCCGGGTGCACCCACGGGAGAAGATCAGCCTTCCATTCCATGCCCCAGCACGGTCCGCCATTGGACGCCCGCGGTCGCCGGATGCGTGAGCGGCGCGTGAGCGGACTGCGCAACAAGAACCGTCCTGAGCCGGATGGGCCGGCCGTGCCGCGCGGCGCCGATCAGGCAGAACAGCACCACGCGGCACAACCAAACACCACCCGTCAGAGATTCGATCCCACTCCTAAAGCGGGTGTCGCAGGTTCGAATCCTGCCGGGGGCACAGAAGAAGGGCACCTACGGACTCTGGTAGGTGCCCTTGGGGATTTATGGCCGACGGCCCGCCTGCCAGCGGCTCAGGCGGCGTGCGGGGTGAAGGTGACATGCGAGTCGCCTTCGTCGATGGTCAGGTTCAGCGTGCCCTCCAGGGCCTTGGCCAAGCGCCGCAGCAGCGGGAGAGTCGGCACGGTGTCGCCGCCCTCCATTCGGGAGACCTGGGGCTGAGTCATCCCGGCTCGCTCTGCCAGTTCCGCCTGGGACAGGCCGAGCTCGATCCGGCGGTTGTAGACCGCCTGTCCGAGATCGCCGGCCAGCCGCGCGTCGACGTACTCCTGGTCGTACTCCACCGCCTCACCCGCAAGCTGCCGAGCCCGGCGCGTCCTCCACGTGCTGTGATTCATCAACTCTCCTTGCGCCGCTCGTACGTGTGCTGGGCATGGCCATGCTCGGCCTCGCAGACCTTCTGGGCCTGGTGCGCACGCTCGACTTCCACCACTTCACGCATCCTCGTCTTACGGAAGACCGTCAGCAGCACGATCCGTTGTCCTGGCGCGAGCCAGTACGGGATGCGTACGGCTTCGCCATCCAACTCGAAGCGGAGCTCACGTAGCTTGCCACCCAGGTGCCGCGAGTACGGCTCGCCGAGGGTCGTCGGCTCGTCCAGCAGTCGGTCGGTCTTGTCCTCGACCCGCCGGTAGAGGCGGAATGGAAGCAGCTCCAGCCAATCCCGTACCTCGGGTTCGATCTCGATCTCCCACCGCTCCGTCATGCAATCAACGGTATATACCTCCAAATGCATAACGCAAGCCGCCACGGACCTCGGAGCTGCACTGCCCCAGACCGCGCTGCCACCCCAACCCGCCCGAAAAGGTCGCTACCTCCGGCCGACCCAGAACGGATTCGGCACACATAGAGGACGGGAAGCCTCGCAAAGACGTGAGAACCGCCGAGGAGAGTTTTCCCAGGCCAAACAGCTATCAGCAGAGTTTTCGCAGGTCACAGCCCCGCCCAGCGAAAACTCCTGAAGCGGGTGTCGCAGGTTCGAATCCTGCCGGGGGCGCCATGCCTGACCAGGCAAAACGAGGTGGGAACACCCCCTCGGAGTGATCTCCGAGGGGGTGTTTTCCTGTGTGCGGGGACAGAACGGGGACACGCTGCTACGCAGCCGTCTCCGCGGGTCCGTGGGGGTCTGCGGGTCGGACCAGCGGGCGGACGGGGTCCTGAGCAGCGGTGCCGCCAGGAGCCTCGGGCTCAGGCCAGGTGCTGGGCCTCGCCTCGGGCGCCGCAGCCGCATCCGAGACCACGGGGACTGTACGGTCGGTGCCCGGGCCAGGCCCGCGGCAGCGGACCTGGCTGCCGGTGCGGTGGCAGACAGGTCCTGAGAGATGTTCCGGCAGGGGCGTGATCCGGTCAGGCGGTCACCCAGTAGGTGCGCGTGTTGGTGAACTCGCGGATGCCGGCGGCGGCCAGTTCGCGGCCGTAGCCGCTGCGCTTGGTGCCGCCGAAGGGCAGGCGCGCGTCGGAGGCGACGATCGCGTTGACGAAGGCCGCTCCGCTGGTGATACGTCGGGCGAGGGCGACGCCGCGGCCGGGGTCGGCCGTCCAGATGCTCAGGCCGAGCCCGTACGGCGTGGCGTTCGCGAGCCGTACGGCGTCCTCGTCGTCCCGGGCGACGGCGATGGCGGCGAGCGGGCCGAAGGTCTCCTCGTCGAAGGCGGGCATGCCCGGGCCGGTGTCGCCCAGGACGGTGGGCTGGTAGAAGAAGCCGTCGCCGGGCACGGGCTTGCCGCCGGTCAGGAGGAGGGCGCCGGCGGCGACGGATTCCTCGACCTGCCGGTGGATCGCCGCTCGCAGGTCGTCGCGGGCGAGCGGGCCGACCTGAGTCCGTCGTTCGCGCGGGTCACCGACGCGCAGGGCTTCGACACCGGCCACGAAGGCGGCGGTGAAGTCATCCGCCACGGAGGCGGCGACGATGAATCGCTTCGCGCATACGCAGCTCTGCCCGGAGTTGGTGAAGCGCGCCTTCACCGCGGTCGCCGCGGCTGCTTCGACATCGGCGTCGTCGAGGACCACGAAGGCGTCCGAACCGCCCAGTTCCAGAACGGACTTCTTCGCCGCCCGCCCGGCCGCCGAACCCACCGCCGCGCCCGCCCGGTTGCTTCCGGTGAGGGTGACGGCGGCGACGCGCTCGTCCTCGATGAGCCGGGCCGTCGCGTCGGGCACGTCGGTGTCGGCGATCACGAGCGCGGTCACCAGGTGCTCCGGGAAACCGGCTTCGACGAAGAGGTCCTGGAGCGCGAGCGCGCTGCCGGTGACGTTGGAGGCGTGCTTGAGCAGGACGCCGTTGCCCGCCACCAGGGAGGGGATGGCGAAGCGCATGACCTGCCAGACGGGGAAGTTCCACGGCATCACGGCCAGGACGAGTCCGGCGGGCTCGTAGGCCACCCACGCTTGCGCTCCGTCGACCTCGACGCGCTCGTCGGCGAGGATTGCGGGGCCCTGCCCGGCGTAGTACTCGGCCGTGACCGCGGACTTCTCGACCTCGCCCTCGGCCTCCCCCACCGGCTTGCCCATCTCGGCGACGGCCAGGGCGGCGAGTTGGTCCTTGTGCTCGCGCAGGGTGCGGGCGAGGCGGTCGGCGCGCGCGGCCCGCTCGCCGACCGGTACCTGGGCCCAGGCGAGGCTCGCGGTGTGGGCCCGTGCCACGGCGGTCTCGATGCGGTCCGCGTCCCAGCCTTCGTACGCGGCTGTCGGCTCGCCCGTGGCGGGGTTGCGGATCTGGATGATGCCGGTCATGCGGCGGGGGCCCCTCCCTTGTCGTGCGCGGAGAGGTGTTCGAAGGTCTCGCCGGTGGCGGTGATGGTGCGGGTGACGTCCCGGCCGCCGTAGACCCAGTAGATCCGCATGACGCCCTCGCCCCGGTTGAAGAACCGGTGTGGTGTCCCGGCCGGCACCCAGGTGGCCTGACCGGGCTCCAGGTCGAAGAACTCGCCGTCGATCTCCGCGGTCGCCGCCCCTTCGAGGATCAGCACGGACTCCTCGACGTTGTGGCTGTGCAGGGGCAGGCCGGTGCCGGGCTGGAAGACGGTCTGGCCGGTCGTGATGACGGCCTGCTCCGAGTTCCACTTGCCGACGTAGGGGATGGTGGCCACACCGCCGCCGCGGTCGAAGCGTTCGACCTCGTCGGGGTGGATGAGCAGGTTCGGCTCAGCGGGCTTGGTGCACATGGAGTCGGCTCCGTTCAGGAGTGGTGGAACAGGCGGCGGGAGAGCGTGTTGACCTGGCTGCCGGGCACGACATACTTCGCCGCGGCCTCGCGCCAGACCTTGAAGTGGGGTGCGGCGCGGTGGGCCTCTACGGCGGCCTCGTCGTCGTAGATCTCGTGGAAGACGAAGTGGTGGTCGTCCGCCAGGTCGCAGACGACGTCGAAGTAGCGGCAGCCGGGCTCGTCGGTGAAGGAACGCTCGGCGTTCTCCTCGATGGCCTTGAGGAAGTCCTCACGGCAGCCGGGCACGACCTGGAGGGACACGATCAGGGCGATCATGCGGGCAGCTCCTGGGGAGTGACGGAACGGGGCAGGCGTACGGCGGTGGTGTCGGCGATGCGGGCGAGGGCGGCCCAGGTGTCGTCGACGAGCGTGATGCCCTCGGTGCGCAGCCGCTCGGCGGTGCGGATCTCCGGCTCACCGGGGACGAAGATCTCGTCGGTGCCGGGCGCGGTCGGGGTGGACTTGGTCTCCTCGATCAAGGCCTCCATCCGCTGCTCGAACTCGGCTGGGTCGGCCATCGACCGGATGTCGACGCACATCAGCAGATGACCGACGCCGCTGCGGCCGGTGGACCGGTAGGGGCCGACGACCGCCGAGCCGAAGGCGCTGCCGGTCAGCACGCCCGCGAGGACGTCGAACATGAAGGAGATGGCGTAGCCCTTGTGGCCGGCCATGGGCAGGATCAGGCCCTCGATCGCACGTCGCGGATCGGTCGTCGGCACGCCCTCGGCGTCGGCCGCCCAGCCCTCGGGAATCGGCTCACCACGCTCCTTGGCGTGGTAGATCTTGCCGCGCGCCACGGCCGTGTTCGCGATGTCCATCACGACCGTGCCGTAACGCCCGGCAGGGGCGGCGATCGACCACGGATTGGTGCCGACTCGCTTCTCCTTGCCGCCCCAAGGAGCCATGGCCGGGCTGGCGTTGGTGGCCAGCAGCGCCACGCAGCCCTGCTCGGCAGCCCTGCGCGTGAAGTACGCCGCGGTCCCGAAGTGACCGGAGTCGCGGACGGCGACCGCGCTGATCCCGTGCCGGCGGGCACGCTCCACGCCCAGGGTCACCGCGTGGTCGGTGAGCACCTGGCCGAGGCCGTCGCGGCCGTCGACCACGACCACGGCGCCGTTGTCGCTGACGACTCGCGGGTCCGCGACGGCCGTGGTGGCCCCGCTCGCGAGGCGGTCGAGGTACCAGGACAGGCGCAGCATGCCGTGGGACGCGTGTCCCCACAGTTCCGCGGTCACCAAGGTGTCCGCGAGCAGACGGGCGTCCGCGGACGGAACGCCGTGCGCCTCGGCGGTGGCGGCGGCGAAACCCAGCAGGTCGGCGGCGCCGACGGTATGCGGCATGAGGCGGCCTCTCCTCTCCAGAAGTCATGTATCCACTCCTGTATACATCACAACGGATGGAGAAACCACAGGCCGGGAGGCGCGGTGCCCCAGCGCCTCCGTCGGACGTGGAGGGGTGTCTCAGCCTGCGACGTCCAGCGACACGTCCGTACCGAGTGTCAGATCCTGGCTGGTCAGACTGTCGATGAGCGCCTGCAGAGTCTGCGCGAGGTGATGCCGGCAGGCCGCCTCCGCCGCCTGGGCGTCCCCGTGCGTGACCGCCTTCAGCATCGCGCGGTGCTCCTCCAGCGAGGTCAGCATGCGACGCGGGCCGCTGTGCGAGAGGTGACGCAGGCGTACGGTCTGACTGCGCAGGTCGCGGATCGTGCGGGCGAGGTAGGGATTGCGGCAGGCCGCGATGACCGCCTGGTCGAACGCCTCGGTGATGTCGTAGAACTCCTGGTACGAGCCCGCCTGCGCGGCGGAGTCCAGCGCGCGGAAGGACTCGTCGAACACCTCCAGCCGCTCCAGCAGTTCACGGAACGGCGCCAGCACCCGCTCGTCGGCCGAGCCCGCCGTGGTGACCGAGGCGACCGCCCGGGGCTCCAGCAGCATCCGGAACTCGAACAGGGCGCGCACACCGCCCAGGGAGATGGCGGCCACCCGGGCCACCTCCCCCGGCACGAAGTCGACCAGCCCTTCCCGGGCCAGCCGCCGGATCGCCTCCCGCACCGGCGTCCGTGAAGCCCCCAGCTCCTCGCCCAGCTGGACCTCACTCAGCTTGGCCCCCGGCCGCATCCGCAGCGACTCGATGTCACCCTTCAGCCGCTCGTAGACCGCCTCGCTCTTGCCAGTCGCCCGGGCCATGAGACTCCCTGTCCACCGTTACGCACACTCTTCGGTATACAGACTACGACTGGCGGCGCGTCCACCCACAAGTTCCACCGGGAGACCCAGGGCAGCGCCCCGCCCTCGCCGCGCGACCGGCAAGATCACGGCTCCAGTCGATGCCTTCATGCGTGAGCGATGCGTGAGCGGACCGTCCGGCACAAGGTGTCACGAGCGGGATTGAGTACGAAGCCGCTTGTCTCTTCCGAGGGACACCGCTTCGGGGGCGGTGTTCTCGGAGGTGACGCGGGTGCGGTGTGAGCCGGCTGTGGCCTCGGCGATGGCGAGGTCGGTGCGTCACGCCGTGGCGCAGTCGGACAGGGCGGGCTCCAGCAGGCTGAAAGCGAGACCGCTCGCATCATCGCTGCCGAAGCCACCCCACGTGGGTGGGCGGCGAAGGTGAGCGTCTGGGTGCGGTGGAGCAGGACGCGGAGGACGGTGCCAAGCCGGCGGCAGTCTGGATGGTGACGTCGTCGGGTTCGGCGTCGGTGGCCTCGGCGCGCGCCGGAGCGAGGTGGTGTTCGCGCTCCTCGTACAGGCCGTGCAGGCCGTGCAGGCCGTGCAGGCCGTGCAGGCCGTGCAGGCAGGTGGTCAGGGGGCTGTCAGCGATCATGAGGGCGATCTCCTGGCCGGAGAACCCGGCGGCTGCCGGCCTCCCCCCGACGAAGAAGTCTTCCGGGATCTCGATCCACGGCGAACACGCACCCAAAAGCGACAACCGGCAACCGGCAACCGGCAACCGGCAACCGGCAACTCGAACGCGCGATGTTCCTGTGCGCGTTCGCCGCCCTGCACGATCCCGCATCCCCGGCCCACTTCCACAAATCCAGGCCCACAAATGCCAGGCCCGGGGGAAGGCCCACACGCAGGCTCTTCCCCGCCCGGCCCCCGCGTCATCAGCGTGTTGTTCGCGATCGGCGTGCGGGCCGGTGCAGCGAATCGACGCCCATCAGCACGGTGTCATTCCCACGTGATCCGGGTCAGGCATGGCGGGTGGGCCCCTGGACGCCGGTGATCGGTGCGAACGCGGTCGCGGCGACCAGGAAGCGCGGGTCCAGCGCCGCCCACAGGTCCGCCAGCAGCGCGTCCGCGTCCTGGGCGGTGGTGCTCAGGTCGAGGTGGCGCCGGGCCGTCGACACGGTGTCTCCGTCCGATTGGTAGGTGCTGAGCATCACCGCCTGCCCCGGTGCCAGATCGCCCACCGCGACCACGGTCGTGTCCGCGCTCTCCCGCTCGTCTTCCGGACGGCGTGCCGCGCCGAACCAGGACCGGTGGCCGACACGGTCCACGACGGCGGTGATCCGCGGTGTCCAGATCGGCGGGTCCGGCTCGTAGCTGAGGTCTTCCAGCGCGCTCCCGGGCGCGAGGCCCTTTGCCAGCCGAGCGGCAACCTCCGTCACCTGTTCTCCGTTGCCGTAGACGGTCCATCGCTCGTCCGCGGTCGCGGCGACGTAGTGCCGTAGGTTGTCGTGGCCCGTGGCGCCGACCGGCACGACGGTCAGCTCACCGGACGCGGTGAGTTCCATCCGGCGGGCCCGGGATGCCTCACTCCGTCCGGTGAGCGCATATCCGGCGGTGAGTTCCCCGTTCAGGGTGCGTGCCAGCAGGATGAGCCGACCGGGATAGGGGTTGTCCCGAAGGGCTTCCAGGATCGAGGGCATGCGCTAGGGCCTTTCTGATTCATCTCAGTACGAGATCTTCCGAACGGAAAAGCGAGGTGAGTATCACACCAGAGCGCGCGAGCGCTTCGGCGGCGCCTTGGCAACGGTCGAGGAGGACGAAGACGCCGACCACCTCGTGCCCGGCGTCGCGCAGGGCCTCGACACAGCGCAGGCCGGCGGCTCCGGTGCCCGCCACGTCGTCGACCACCGCGACCCGCGAGGCGGCCGGGGCGGGGCTGGTCAGCAGTCCGGGCACACCGTACTCCTTGCGCACGCGGCGGATTCCGCGGGACTCCAGCACCCGGTCCTGCCGAACACTGGCCAGTGCCACCGCGGTGGCCAGCTGGGCTCCGGCCTGGCGACGGGCCGCCGGCCATGCGTGGTGAGGGCCAGGCACACTGGTGGCAGTGTGACTGTGGCGGTAGGCACCCCCGGGAGGGATCGAGATGCTGATCATCTTTGGCACCAAGGGTTATCTGTACCAGCTGGCGATACTGACTCTGGTGTGCGGACAGTGCGGGAATCCCGCCGCGCACACGCTCAGGAAGCGGGTCACGAAGTTCACGTTGTTCTTCGTGCCGCTGTTCCCGGTGTCGACGAAGTACCAGACGCAGTGCACCTTCTGCGGTGCGGAGCAGAGGATCGACGCGGAGCAGGCCGAGCGGCTGCAGGCGCAGGCCGCGGGCGGCCCCGGCGGTCAGCAGTACGGGCAGCCGCAACAGCAGCAGCCGTACCAGTCCTGAGCCCGCCGTCCCGCCCTGGCGGAGCTGATTCATCGCTGATTCATCCCCCTGGTGACGCCGGTTCCTGTGGACCGGAATCAGGGGGCTGTGGGCAAGCTGTGAGTCCGCTGATTCTCATTCTTCCCTCAGCACTCGCTCAGCGTCGCCCCAGAAGCGGCCTCGACAGTCGCTGCCATGAACGAAATGAACGCGGGAGGCGTCCGGCAGCGCTCGGTCGAGATCGTGGTGCCGGTGTACAACGAGGCGCACGTCCTCGCCGACAGCGTCGGCCGTCTCCACGCCTACCTCGAAGCCGCCTTCCCGTTCCCGTTCCGCGTCACGATCGCGGACAACGCGAGCACGGACGCGACCTGGGAGACGGCCCTCGCCCTGACCGACCGGCTGCCGCACGTGCACGCCGTCCACCTCGACGCCAAGGGCCGGGGCCGTGCGCTGAAGCACGTCTGGAGCCGGTCGACGGCGGACGTCGTCGCGTACATGGACGTCGATCTGTCCACCGGCCTCGAAGGCTTCCTGCCGCTCGTCGCGCCCCTGCTCTCCGGCCACAGCGACCTCGCCATCGGCAGCCGGCTGCACCGGCAGGCGGACATCGTCCGCGGCCCCAGGCGTGAGTTCGTCTCCCGCTCCTACAACCTGCTGCTGAAGCTGGGCCTCGCCGCACGCTTCTCGGACGCCCAGTGCGGCTTCAAGGCGGTGCGTACCGACGTCTTCCGGGCGCTCGCGCCGCACATCCAGGACACCGCCTGGTTCTTCGACACCGAACTCCTCGTGCTGGCCCAGCGCAACGGGCTCCGCATCCACGAGGTCCCGGTCGACTGGGTCGACGACCCCGACAGCCGCGTCGACATCGTCCGCACCGCCCTCGACGACCTCAAGGGCATGGGCCGCATGCTCCGCGCCACGGTCGACCGCCGCATCCTCGTCGCGGACGTACCGCGCCGCGTACGCCGCGGATGGGTGACCACGCCCACCGCCCGCACGGCGTCTCGTACGGCCGCGAGTACGGCTTCTCGTACGACCCCCGGTACGACCGCTCGCACGACCCTCGGTACGGCTCCTCGTACGCCCCCCGGCACGGCTCCTGCTACGGCCGCCCCAGTCACCGCGACAACCCCCGCTCGCCTCCCCCAGGGCCTCAAGGACATGGAGTACGCGTCATGACGACCCTCGCCCCGCCGCCCACGACCGGGCGGGACGACGGACCCCGGCACCGGGCCGAAGCCCCTCCCGCGAGCGGCGGTCTCGCCGCCCGGGCCCGGCGGCTGTTCACCGGTGCCCCCGAGGACCCGCGCTGGGCCCGTCCGGCCCTGTGGGCGATCCTCGTGCTGGCCACGGCCCTGTACGCCTGGAATCTGTCCTCCGTCACCGGCAACACCTTCTACAACGCCGCCGTCTACAGCGGTACGAAGAGCTGGAAGGCCTTCTTCTTCGGTGCCCTCGACGCCGGCAGCTTCATCACCGTCGACAAACCGCCGTTCGCCCTGTGGGTGATGGGCCTGTCGGCCCGCGTGTTCGGCTACGGCACCTGGCAGTTGACGCTGCCGATGGTCGCGGTGGGCGTGGGCTCGGTGGCACTGCTGTACCGGATGGTCAAGCGGGATTTCGGGGCCGTGGCCGGCACGATCGCCGCGCTCGCGCTCACCCTCACCCCCATCACCGTCGCCATCACCCGGGACACCAACCCCGACCCGATCCTCGTCTTCCTGATGCTGCTGGGCGCGGCGGCGCTCATGAAGGCCGTCCGCACGGGGCGCATGATGCCCCTCGTCTGGTCCGGCGTCGCGATCGGTTTCGCGTTCAACACGAAGATGATGCAGGCGTACGTCGTCCTGCCGGCCTTCTTCCTGGTCTACCTGTGGGCGGCCAACGCCTCGCTGGGCCGCCGGATCCGCAACCTGGCCGCCGGGACCGTGGCCCTCGTGGTCTCCAGCGCCTGGTGGATGGTGGTCGTGGATCTCATCCCCGCCTCCTCCCGCCCGTACATCGGCGGCTCCACCGACAACACCGTCTGGGACCTCGTCATCGGCTACAACGGCTTCGGCCGGATCTTCGGGGCGAGTTCGTCGGTCGGCTCGCAGGGCAACGGGGCGAGCTTCGACGGCGAGTCGAGCGTCTACCGGATGTTCAACGAGATCATGGGCGGCCAGATCTCCTGGCTGATCCCGTTCGCGGCCATCGCCCTCGTGGGTGGGCTGGCGCTGCGCGGACGCGCCCCGCGTACGGACGCCAAGCGGGCCGCGCTGATGCTGTGGGGCGGCTGGTTCGTCCTGCACTACCTCACCTTCTCCCTCGCCGAGGGCACCTTCCACCCGTACTACGTCACCGCCATGGCCCCGGGCATCGCGGCCCTCGCCGGTGCGGGCGGGGTGATGCTGTACGGCGCCTTCAAGGAGGGGTCGGTCGTCAAGTGGGGGTGGGTGCTTCCGCTGGCGGTCGCGGCCAGTGCGGTGTGGGCGGTCGTCCTGCTGCAGCGGGTGTCCGGCTCCGGGACGATCTACACCGTCGCCGAGGTGGTGGCCGGTGTCGCCGGTGCGGTCGCGGTGATCGGTCTGCTCGTCGGACGGTTCATGCGCCGCCGCAAGCTGGTCGGCCTCGCGTCCGTCGCGGCGATCGTCGCCCTGCTGGCCGGTCCCGCCGCGTACTCCCTCTCGGCGGCCACCACCGCCTCCACCAACGGCACCAACCCGACGGCCGGCCCCAACACCGGGGGCGGCATGGGCGGCGGTGGCGGCATGGGCGGCATGGGCGGCGGCCGGCGCACGGGCGGCGACGCGCCCAGCGGGGCGGCTCCGAGCGGCAGCGCGCCGAGCGGGACGGGCACCTCCGGGTCCGGCACGGACAGTTCCGGCGCGGCCGACGGCTCCGACAGCTCGACCAGCCGTCAGACAGGCGGGGGCGGCATGGGCGGCGGCACCCAGGTCTCGTCCGAGATGATCACGTACCTGAAGAAGAACCAGGACGGCGCCACCTGGCTGGTCGCGGTCGCCACCGACCAGACCGCGTCCTCGATCATCCTGGAGTCCGGCGAGCCCGTCATCTCCATGGGCGGCTGGTCCGGCAGCGACGAGGCCATGACCCTCGCCAAGCTCAAGGAACTGGTCAAGGCCGGGAAGCTCCACTACATCGTCGTCAGCGACAACGCCCAGGGCGGCGACAGCAGCGCCGCCTCCGAGATCGCCGAGTGGGTCAAGGAGAACGGCACGGCGGTCAGCGACTACAGCGGGCTGTACCGCCTGGACGCGTCGGACGTCGGCTGACGCGCAAGCGACAGCCGCCCTGTCG
>NZ_AEJC01000621.1 GCF_000317595.1 Streptomyces ipomoeae 91-03
GCCCTTCCGTTACCTCAGCGAGTCGTACATATAATCGCAATACCGAACTGACGGTTGATTTCGGTTGCTTGCTCAGATCTGGTGCTACTGGTGAACTTTTCGGGTGAGCCTGACGAGACGGTCGGCGGAGGCACCGGGGGCGGGCGGGCCCGAGGAGCAGTTCCCGGAAAGGGACGACGGGGGAGTCCGCCGGGCCGTCGTGCTGCTCGTGCTGGTGGCCGTGAGCACGCTGATCCCGCTGTTCGGGCCCCGGGTCGCGCTGGAGGGAACAGGCGAGGCGGCGGCGCCCGGGGCGGGCGGGGTCGCGCTGCTGCGGGCGGTGCTGTTGGCCGCGCTGTGCGTTCCGGCGGGTGAGCTGTTCGTGGGGTGGCTGGCCCGCCGGGTGCCGGGCACGCCCCGGGAGATGCCGCGCGGTTGGGCGCCATGGGCGGCGGGGGCCGGTTTCGTGGCCGCGCTGGGGCTGGCCTCGGTCGTGGCCACCGGCAACCTGGTGCCGGACTCCCCCGCCGACATGGACGTCGGCGGCCTCTACGAGACCCGGGACGGCAGCCTGGCCCTCCTGGAGGTCAACGCGTTCGCCGCCGTCGGTCTGTGCGCCCTGTCCCGCCGTCCGGCCACCCAGGTGGTGCCGCTGGCCGCGATCGTCGTGGCGGAGGCGCTGCGCGCCCATCCCACGTCGGAGCACCACAGCCCGCTCGTGGGCAGCGGCCTGACCCTGGTGCATCTGACGTGTGCGGCGCTGTGGGCGGGCGGACTGCTGTACGTGCTGCGGACATTGCGCACGCGCGCGTGGCGTACGGCGACGAGAACCGGGACAGGGACAGGGGCGGGCGCCGCGCTGCTGGGGCTCTACGCGCGCGTGGCCGCCGTTCTGCTCGCCGTCATCACCGCCACCGGCGTGTGGAGCACACTGCGCCGCATGCCGCCGGGGACGGTCCTGGACCAGCTGACGGAGACGGCGTACGGGCGCGCCCTGCTCGCCAAGGTGCTCCTCGTGGCCGCCGTCGCCGCCCTCGCCCTGTGGGCCCGGCTGCGGCTGCGCCGCGCGGACGACCCGCTGAGCGCCTGTGCCCCCGCACGCGCGGAGGTGGCCGTCCTGGGCGTGGTCATGGCGGTCTCGGCGCTACTGACGGCACTGCCGGTGCCGATCCGCTGGTGACATCGGCCATCGGCCGTGACCATGCCGAGGCTCCTCCAGGTGAGCGTGATCCACAGGTCGGGGCGCAGGAGCTGTGGCCCTCGGCTTCGAACAGCGGTACGCGGCCCGCCGAACTCCTCACCATCGGGCGGCGTCGGTCCTCGGTGGATTTCGACCAAGGGCTGTCCGAGCTCCGCCTCGGCCATATCGACCGAGTAACGCGCTGTCAGTCCCGGCCCGTATCCTCATTGACCATGCTCGAAGACCGTGCGACCGCAACGTCCCCAGTTTCTTGGCCGGCCGCGTATCCGAAGGGGTACGCGGTTGTCGACGTGGAGACGACCGGGCTGGCCCGGGACGACCGGATAATTTCGGCGGCCGTGTACAGACTGGACGCGCGGGGCGAGGTCGAGGACCACTGGTACACGGTGGTGAATCCGGAGCGGGACCCGGGACCGGTGTGGATTCACGGGCTGACGAGTGACGTGCTCGAAGGGGCCCCGCTCTTCCGGGACATCGCCGAGGAGTTCGCGTCCCGGCTGGCGGACCGGGTGCTCGTGGCGCACAACGCGGTGTTCGACTGGTCGATGATCGCGCGGGAGTACGCGCGAGTGGAGATCGAGGCACCGGTACGGCAGCGGCTGTGCACGATCGCGCTGTCGAAGGAGCTGGGGCTGCCGCTGCCCAACCACAAGCTGGAGACGCTCGCCGCGCACTTCGGGGTCGTCCAGCAGCGGGCGCACCACGCGTTGGACGACGCGCGGGTGCTGGCGGAGGCGTTCCGGCCGAGTCTGCGGGCCGCGGCGGCCGGCGGCGTACGGCTGCCGTTGCACGAGTGCCGGCCGCTCACGGAGTGGACGGACCGGGCGAGCGGCGCCACACCGCGGAGCGGGCAGCAGGCGGGCGGCGGCTATCGCGGCTACAGCGGGTACCAGCCGACCAGTTGGCGGCCCTCACGGAAGAGGCCCGCGTGCCCCTACCCCAACCCAGGGCGCTACGAAGAGGGCAAACCGCTCAAACAGGGCATGCGTGTGGCGTTCTCCGGAGACACCTCGATCGAGCGCGATCTGCTGGAGGACCGGGCGATCGAGGCGGGGCTGCATGTCGCGACCAGCCTGTCGCGGCTGACCAGTCTGCTCGTCACCAACGACCCGGACTCGGGCACGTCGAAGGTGGTCAAGGCACGGCAGTACGGGACGCCGGTCGTGGACGAGGCGGCGTTCGGGCAGTTGCTCCGCGACGTCGAGCCCGCCGACGAATGACGTGAGCGGGGGCCCTTGGCGCCCCGCGGTGACCCGTGGCGCCCCGCGGTGACCCGTACGGACGGGTGATTGCCGTGCGACTCGCCCGCCGCCCACTCGCCCGCGCGGCTGTGACGGCTCACCCTGTGGCGCATGGCGAGATGTGAAGTTTGCGGAAATGACTACGGAATGACCTTCGAGGTGCACGCGCAGGGCGCGGTGCATGTATTCGACTGCTTCGCCTGTGCGATCCATCGCATGGCCCCCATCTGCGAGCACTGTCGCGTGCAGATCATCGGCCAGGGCGTCGAGGCGGACGGCCACTGGTACTGCGGCGCGCACTGCGCGCGGGCGGAAGGGAAGGCGGGGATCATCGACCGGGTTTGAGCACACGCTGCCGGAAGCACCCCACGGCCCTCTGCGGGACCCTCCCGCAGAGGGCCGATGGGCGCGAGGTACGGTCAATGGGTGTACCGCTTCCTGTTGTCCCGGCAGTGGGTGATCCTCACGCTGTTCGCCCTTCTCCTGATCCCGACGATGATCAGGCTGGGGATCTGGCAGATGCATCGCTATGAGGAGCGCAGCGCCCGGAACCAGCTCGTCGCCGACGCGCTGGCCGCGAAGCCGGTACCCGTGGAGCGGCTGACCTCCCCCGGACATACCGTCACCAGCGCCGAGCGCTACCGGACCGTGACCGCGAAGGGTCGCTTCGACACCGACGACGAGGTCGTCGTCCGCCGCCGTACGAACGCCGACGACGAGGTCGGCTTCCATGTCCTGACCCCGTTCGTGCTCGACGACGGCAAGGTCCTGCTCGTCAACCGCGGCTGGATCCCCTCGGGCGGCCTCGGCGAGACCGCGTTCCCCAAGGTTCCCGCGCCGCCCTCCGGCGAGGTCACCGTCACCGGGCGGCTGATGCCCGACGAGACGACCGAGGCGAGCGGCATCAAGGACCTCAAGGGGCTGCCCGACCGGCAGATCATGCTGATCAACAGCGAGCGGGAGGCCAAGCGCCTCAGCGCCCAGGTGCTTGGTGGCTACGTCGCCCAGACCGCCCCCGAGCCCAAGGGCGACACCCCGGAACAACTCAGCAGCCCCGGCGACGAGAACGCCGCCCTGAACTACGCCTACGCCCTCCAGTGGTGGCTCTTCGCCGCCGCGGTCCCCGTCGGCTGGGTCATCCTGGCCCGCCGCGAGGCCCGCGACTCCTCGGCGGCTGCCGCCGCCGAGGAGGAGAAGGAGACGGCACCGGCTCCGGCGTAGCCCGAACGGGAGGGGCCCCATGAGCGG
Organism: Streptomyces ipomoeae 91-03; assembly: GCF_000317595.1. Lineage (GTDB taxonomy): Bacteria > Actinomycetota > Actinomycetes > Streptomycetales > Streptomycetaceae > Streptomyces > Streptomyces ipomoeae. The sequence continues at coordinate 3,670 of NZ_AEJC01000621.1, forward strand.
AAGGGGCCCCATGAGCGGGAGGTACCCCCACCGTCCCAGCGGCACGACCGCCCGCAGCCAGGAACGGCTACGGGCAGCACGGCTGCCTGCGGCTGAGTGGGCAAGTCAGCAGCAGCGTCCCTCCGGATGCTTCTCTCGGTGCAGGCCGCGCAGCACGTCGTACTCCCGTCGGGTCGGTACCGCCGTCTCCGGGTGGCGGCGGCGCCGGCGCTCGCAGTAGCGGTCGTACTCCGTCTCCCCCATCAGCTCCCGCAGGTACCAGTGGACGGTACGGGCCGTCCGCGTCATGCGGGTCCACAGTCGGGTGGTCGACGCGGCGGTCACTGGCGCGCCCCCACCAGCTGCTCGTCGGACCGCTCCGGCATGTCGATGCGGGACTCGACGTACGGCGCCTCCGTCAGCGGCAGGGCGACCGGCGACCGTACGGCTCGGACGCAGACCACGGCGCAGTTGATCAGGACCGTGAGGACGAGAGCGAGGAAGATCGCCATGATCACGCCGTCGACCGTGTTGTTGAGGACGATGGTGTGCATGTCGTCCATGTTCGTGGCGCCCGGCAGGAGCCGGCCCTTGTCGATGGCCTCGGCGTACTTGTCCCGCAGGGCGAAGAAGCCGATCTTGGGGTCGGCGGAGAAGATCTTCTGCCAGCCGGCGGTGAAGGTGACGGCGACGTCCCAGGCGAGCGGGATGCCGGTGACCCAGGCCCAGCGCAGCTTGCCGGACTTGATGAGCACGGTGGTGGTGACGGCGAGGGCGACCGCGGCGAGCAGCTGGTTGGCGATGCCGAACAGGGGGAACAGCTGCTTGATGCCGCCCAGCGGGTCGGTGACACCGGCGTAGAGGAAGTAGCCCCAGGCGCCGACGACCAGGGCGCTGGTGATCCAGATGCCCGGCTTCCAGGTGACCCGGCCGATCGGCTTCCAGACGTTGCCGAGCATGTCCTGGAGCATGAAGCGGCCCACGCGGGTGCCGGCGTCGACCGTGGTGAGGATGAACAGGGCCTCGAACATGATGGCGAAGTGGTACCAGAAGGCCTTCATCCCGGCGCCGCCGAAGACTCCGGCGAAGATCTCCGACATGCCGACGGCCAGGGTGGGCGCGCCACCGGAGCGGCCGACCAGTGTCTCCTCCTCGACGGCCTTGGCCGCCGCGGTGAGCTGGTCCGGGGTGATGGTGAAGCCGAGGTTCTTCACGGCCTCGGAGGCGGTGTCCACGGTCGGGCCGAGCAGCGCGGCCGGGGAGTTCATGGCGTAGAACAGGCCCGGTTCGAGGACGCAGGCGGCGATCAGGGCCATGACGGCGACGAAGGACTCCGTGAGCATGGAGCCGTAGCCGATCAGGCGGACCTGGGACTCCTTCTGGATCAGCTTCGGGGTGGTGCCGGAGGAGACCAGCGCGTGGAAGCCGGACAGGGCGCCGCAGGCGATGGTGATGAAGAGGAAGGGGAAGAGGGAGCCGGCGAAGACCGGTCCGGCGCCGTTGGTGGCGAAGTCGGTCACCGACTCGGCCCTGAGCTTCGGGGCGGCGATCACGACGCCCACGGCCATGAGGGCGATGGTGCCGACCTTCATGAACGTCGACAGATAGTCACGCGGGGCCAGCAGCATCCACACGGGGAGCACGGAGGCGACGAAGCCGTAGCCGACCAGGCAGAAGACCAGGGTCTCGGGGCTCCAGACGAAGTACTCGGCGAGTGAGGAGTCCTGGATCCAGCCGCCGCCGAGGATGGCGAGCAACAGCAGCGCCACCCCGATGAAGCTCGTCTCGACGACCCGGCCCGGCCGCAGATAGCGCAGGTAGAAGCCCATGAAGAGGGCGATGGGGATGGTCATGGTGACCGAGAAGGTGCCCCACGCGGACTCGGCGAGGGCGTTGACGACGACCATCGCGAGGACCGCGAGCAGGATGATCATGATGGCGAAGACACCGATCAGAGCCGCCGCACCGCCCACCTTGCCGATCTCGTCGCGGGCCATCTGGCCGAGGCTCTTGCCGTCCCGGCGCATGGAGAGGAACAGGACGATCATGTCCTGCACCGCGCCGGCGAAGATCACGCCCGCGATGATCCAGACCGTACCCGGCAGATAGCCCATCTGGGCGGCGAGGACCGGGCCGACCAGCGGTCCGGCGCCGGCGATGGCCGCGAAGTGGTGGCCGAACAGCACCCGCTTGTCGGTGGGGTGGTAGTCGACGCCGTCCTCAAGGCGTTCGGCCGGGGTGGCCCGGGTGTCGTCGACCTGGAGGACCCGGCGGGCGATGAACCGGGAGTAGAAGCGGTAGGCGATCGCGTACGAGCCGAGGGCGGCCACGACCAGCCAGACGGCGGAGATCTCCTCGTCCCGGGACAGCGCGAGTACGGTCCAGCCGATCGCGCCGACGAGGGATACGGCGATCCAGATCGCGATCGATTTCGGCGACATCTTCTGGGATGTACGAAACTTTTCCGGCGCCTCACGGCCGGATTCGGGCATGGCTGATGTGGGCATGGCGGCTCCTGACCTCAACGGGTGGGCAATGCGGGTGTGAAGCGGAAAGGGAACTGCGGCTCAGCGATGTCGGTCCGTCAACGCGTACGCGGCGAGCAGACAGAGGCCGCACCCCGGCACCCAGGCGAGCTGGTACCAGTAGAAGAACGGCGTGCCCGCGAGCCGTGGCTCGGCACCGGCGTACCAGGGGACCCACAGCAGGCCCGCCGCGGGCGCGAGGAGCAGTACGGCGATCGCGACGCGCCGTAGCCGGTGATGACCGGACCGTGCCATGACCTGCGCTCCTCTCCCGCTCGCTGTCGGTCTGTGCAAGAGTTGCGCACTCGCCGGAATCGGTTGACACCGAATTTCCGGGAAATTTCCCGCCCGCCGTCGTCAACCGAAGGGGCGGTCAGCGCAACTGACGTGCGAGGGCCCCGGACGCGCCAAGGGCGGCGCGGCACCCGGGACGGTGCGGGGGGCCGGGCACACCAAGGACGGTGACGCATGGCGAACGCTGCCATGACAGCGACGTTCCTCGCCGTGATCGGCGGAGCGTCGCTGCTCGCCGTCACCGCGCGCCGGCTGCGCCCCAGCGACCGGCTGCCGTCCCTGGAGGGCTGGGCGCTGGCCGACCGCGGCCTCGGCCCGGTGTGGACCTGGCTGCTGCTGGGCGGCACGATCTTCACCGCGTACACCTTCACCGCCGTACCCGGACTGGCGTACGGCAACGGGGCGCCCGCCTTCTTCGCGGTGCCCTACACGGTGATCGTCTGCCCGCTCGCCTTCGTGCTGCTGACCCGGCTGTGGGAGGTGGCCCGGCGCCACGGGTATGTGACGGCCGGGGACTTCGTGCGGGGCCGGTACGGTTCGCCGCCGCTCGCGCTGGTGGTGGCGTTGACCGGGATCCTCGCGACGATGCCGTATCTGGCGCTGCAACTGCTCGGCATCCGGGCCGTGCTGACAGCCGGGGGCGTCTACCCCAAGGGCGCGGCCGGTGATCTGGTGATGGTGGCGCTGTTCGCGGGGCTCGCGGTGGCGACGTACCGGCACGGGCTGCGGGCGCCCGCCGTGATCTCGGTGCTGAAGGCGGTGGCCGTCTTCGTGTCGCTGACCGCCGTGTGCTGGCTGGTCCTCAGGCGGTTCGGCGGGCCGGGCCCGGTCTTCGACGGGGCCGCCGAACGGCTGAGCGGAACCGGCGTCGAGGGATCCGCCCTGCTCCTCTCCCCCGCGCAGCAGCCCGCGTACGCCACCCTCGCGCTCGGTTCGGCACTCGCGCTGCTGATGTATCCGCATGTCCTGACCGCCGGGTTCGCCGCCGACGGTCCGCGTACGGTCCGCAAGGTCGCGGTGGCGCTGCCCGCCTGGACGGGGCTGCTGGCCCTGTTCGGCTTCCTCGGTGTCGTGGCGCTCGCGACCGGGGTGCGGGCGCCGGAAGGCGGTGCCGAGGCGGCCGTCCCGATGCTGGTGGACCGGTTGATGCCGGGGCCGCTGGCCGGGCTGGTGTTCGGGGCGATCACCGTCGGCGCGCTGGTCCCTGCGGCGGTGATGTCGATCGCGGCGGCCACCGGCTTCGTACGCAATGTGTACGTCGAGTACGTCCAGCCCACGGCCACGCCCAAGCGGCAGGTGCGGATCGCCAAGGCGGTGTCGCTGACCGCGAAGGTGGGGGCGGTGGCGTTCGTGTTCGGGCTGCGCGACCAGGACGCCATCAACCTCCAGCTCCTCGGCGGTGTGTGGATACTGCAGATCTTCCCGGCCGTCGCCGTCGGCCTGTTCACCGGACGGCTGCATCCGCGGGCGCTGATCGCCGGATGGGGCGTGGGCATGGTGGTCGGCACGTTCCTGGTGGTGCGCGAGGGGTTCTCGTCCATCGTGCTGCTGGGCGGCGGGCGGCTGGAGGTCTACGCCGGGCTGGTCGCCCTGTTGATGAACCTGACCGTGGCCGTCGTCGGCACCACGGTCCTCGAACGGCTCGGCGTCCCGCGCGGCGTCGACGCGACCGACCTACCGTCCCGCCTGACCGTCAGGCGGCGCCCCGAGACGGGAGCGAGCAACCCGTGAGACGCAGACAGCACCTCCCCACGCGTGTGCCGGTACAAGAGGCTGCTCCGGCCGCCGCCGAGCCGCTGATACCGAGGCCGATGGCCGTGGGCGAGCCCCTGGCCCCGATGCCGAGCGATCCGGTCGATGTGGAGCGGGAGGCCGGGGTCGCCCGGCTGTTCGAGCTGCACTACTCCTCGATGCTGCGGCTCGCCGTGCTGCTGGGCGCCGACGACCCCGAGAACGTGGTGGCCGAGGCGTACTACCAGATCTACCGCAAGTGGCGGCGCCTGAGGGATTCCGAGGCGGCGGAGGCGTATCTGCGTTCGACGGTCTGCAATCTGACCCGGATGCGGATACGGCACCTCCAGGTCGCCCGGAAGCATGTGGAGACCCCGGCGGACGAGCCGGTCGCGTCCGCCGAGAGCACGGCCCTGCTCCACGACGACCAACGGGTGCTGATCGGCGCGCTCCAGCAGCTGCCCGCGCGGCAGCGGGAGGCGCTGGTGCTGCGCCACTGGCTCGGGCTGAAGGAGAGCGAGATCGCCGCCGCGATGGGCATCTCCTGTGGCTCCGTCAAGACCCACACGGCACGCGGCCTCGCCGCCCTGACCCAGGCGATGGAGGCCCGGCGATGAACGACACCACCGGCAACGACACCGGTCGGGACCGTACCGAGCGGGAGCTGCGCGAGGCGCTGGCCGCGCTGGCCGGCGGCGTGCACGCGGCCCCCGACGCCTATCGCACGGCCCGCGGCGACTGGCTGCGCCGCGAACGCCGCCGCCGTCTCGTCCTCGCCGTCCTGATCATGCTGGTCTTCGCCCTCGCCACCCTGATCGGCCTGTGGGTCCTCAACCAGGCCCCGTCCGACCCGGGCGTGATCTTCTCCGGGGTGGGCGGTACGACGGCGGGAACGGGACCGGGCTGAGGGAACGGAACCGGAATGCGGGGGCGGGACCGGACCGCGGAGGCGGGGCCGGGGGCCGACCGGAGGGTTCCCGGACTGATCAGCACGGCATCGGGCACCCGTCCCCCGTGCACCCCCGTATCGAGGATTACGCGCTGATCGGCGACCATCAGACGGCTGCCCTGGTGAGCGACAACGGGTCGATCGACTGGCTGTGTCTGCCCCGGTTCGACTCGGCCGCGTGCTTCGCCGCGCTGCTGGGTGACGAGGAGAACGGTCACTGGCGGATCGCGCCCAGAGGAGCGGGCACCTGCACGCGGCGGGCGTACCGGCGCGACTCGCTCGTCCTGGACACCGAGTGGGAGACGGACGAGGGCGCGGTACGCCTGACCGACCTGATGCCGCAACGCGACCGGGCCCCCGATGTCGTACGCGTCGTCGAGGGCCTGGCCGGCCGGGTGACCGTGCGCAGCACGCTCCGGCTCCGTTTCGACTACGGCTCGGTCGTGCCGTGGATGCGGAGGGTGGACGGGCATCGCGTGGCCGTCGCGGGCCCGGACTCGGTGTGGCTGCGCACCGAACCGCAGGCGCGCACCTGGGGCAAGGACCGTGCCACGCACACCGAGTTCACGGTGGAGCGGGGCGAGAAGGTCGCCTTCGTACTCACCTGGCATCCCTCGCACGAGCCCCGCCCCCGGCTGACCGACCCGTACGAGTCGCTGCGGTCGAGCCTCGCCGACTGGCGGGCCTGGGCGGGGCGTTGCCGGTACGACGGCCCGCACCGGGACGCCGTGGTCCGCTCACTGATCACCCTCAAGGCCCTCACCTACGCCCCGACCGGTGGCATCGTCGCGGCCCCCACCACCTCGCTCCCGGAGGACATCGGCGGCGTACGCAACTGGGACTACCGGCACTGCTGGCTGCGGGACTCCACCCTCACCCTCGGCGCCCTGCTGTCCTGCGGCTACCACGAGGAGGCCGAGGCCTGGCGCGACTGGCTGCTGCGCGCCGCCGCCGGCGACCCGGCGGACCTGCAGATCATGTACGGACTGGCAGGCGAGCGGCGCCTCCCGGAGTACGAGCTGCCGTGGCTGTCCGGCTACGAGGACTCGCGCCCGGTCCGGATCGGCAACGCCGCCGTACGACAGCTGCAACTGGACGTGTACGGCGAGGTCATCGACACCCTGTTCCTGTCCCGGCGTTCGGGCCTGCCCCCCAAGCCGCACATGTGGCGGATGCAGAGCGCCCTGATGGAGTATCTGCGGTCCACCTGGCGGAAGCCGGACGAGGGGCTGTGGGAGGTGCGCGGGCCGCGCCGCCACTTCACGCACTCCAAGGTGATGTCCTGGGTGGCCGCCGACCGTGCCGTCCGCACCCTGGAGCACGACCCGGAACTGAGCGGCGACCTCGACGGCTGGCGCGCGTTGCGCGACGAGATCCACCGCGAGGTGTGCGAACACGGCTACGACTCCGACCGGAACACCTTCACGCAGTCCTACGGCTCCCGCGAACTCGACGCCTCACTGCTGCTCATCCCCCGCGTGGGTTTCCTGCCGCCGGACGACCCACGGGTCGTCGGCACGGTCGACGCGATCCGCGAGGAGCTGAGCCACAAGGGGTTCGTACGGCGCTACAGCTCCGACCCGCTGGGGGCCACGGCGACGGGCGCCGCCGGTACGACCGCCCAGGGCGATATCGCCCTCGACGGGCTTCCGGGGAGTGAGGGGACGTTCCTCGTCTGCTCGTTCTGGCTCGCGAACGCCCTGCACATGACCGGTCGTACGGAGGAGGCGTGCGAGTTGTTCGAGCGGCTGGTGGGGCTGGCCAACGACGTGGGGCTGCTCGCCGAGGAGTACGACCCCGTCGCGGGGCGGCAGCTCGGGAACTTCCCGCAGGCGTTCAGCCACATCGGTCTGGTGGGCACCGCTCTCGCCCTGTTCGACGGGGACCGGGCAGGATAGGGACCATGGATCTTGGGCTGAAGGACCGTGTCTACATCGTCACCGGCGCGACGCGCGGGCTGGGCAACGCCGCCGCGCGAGAACTCGTCGCCGAGGGCGCGAAGGTGGTCATCACGGGCCGTGAGGAGAAGAGCGTCGGCGCGGCGGCGGACGCGCTCGGGCCGAACGCGATGGGTGTGGCCGCCGACAACTCCGATCCGGAGGCCGCGGGCCGGCTCATCGCCGCCGCCCGTGAGCGGTTCGGGCGTTTCGACGGCATCCTCGTCAGCGTGGGCGGGCCCGCGCCGGGGTTCGTCGCCGACAACACGGACGAGCAGTGGACCGCCGCGTTCGAATCGGTCTTCCTCGGGGCGGTGCGCTTGGCGCGGGCCTCCGCCGCGGAGTTGGGTGAGGGTGGCGTCATCGGGTTCGTGCTGTCCGGTTCCGTGCATGAGCCGATTCCCGGGCTGACCATCTCGAACGGGTTGCGGCCCGGGTTGGCGGGTTTCGCGAAATCCCTGTCCGACGAGTTGGGGCCGCGTGGGATTCGGGTCGTGGGATTGCTGCCGGCTCGGATCGACACGGACCGGGTGCGGGAGTTGGACGGGATGTCCGCCGATCCGGAGGCCACGCGGACCGAGCACGAGTCGCGGATTCCGCTGCGGCGGTACGGGAGGCCGGAGGAGTTCGGGCGTACGGCGGCGTTCTTGCTGTCTCCGGCCGCGAGTTATCTGACGGGGATCATGTTGCCGGTGGATGGTGGGATGCGGCACGGGTTCTGAGGGGCGGTCCCAAGGCGCCGTGTCCCCTTCAGGGGCGCTCAACTCACCCTTTCCGCACGGTGTTTGACGCCCGTCAGCCTTACCTCGGCCGGAAGGCTCGCCAGGCCCGCTGAATCCCTCGCATGGGTGATCGCCTCCGCCGTCAGCTGGTGGAGGGCCTCTCCGGGGGCCGCATGGGGCTGCAGTCGGAGCCGGACCCGGGCCTCGGGGGCGTTTCGGCGGCCGATCAAATGGGCCTGGGCCCGTTGGACGCCGTCCGCTTGGGACGCCTCCTCGGTCAGTACTCCCTCCAGGGCTCGGCCCCGGAGCAGCGCGCCCTCGCCGTCGCCGGTGTCGACCAGGACCTCGGCGAGGCGGTGACGGCGTAGGACCGCGGTCAGCCACCACAGGGCCAGCAGGACCAGGAGGGCGAGTACGGCGATGACGGTGGGCCACCACCAGTCGGCGTCGCGCCAGCGGGTGCGGGCGGTGTCGCTGAGCAGTACGTCGTGGCGGCCGTCGTGCGGCCACCACGAGGGAGGATTCACGCCCAGTCCGACGGCGAGCACGGCGGCTCCGGTCAGGAACAGCACCAGGCCGACGGTTCCGAGCAGCACCCTGTTGACGATCCTCAGCATCGCGCTCATCCCTTCCGGCCGGGGCGCCGTACATGCACCGACAGGGCGGGCGGCCGGGCGAGGCCCAGCCCCCGGATGCCGTCGGCGAGTGCGGCGTCCAGGTCGGCGCGTACGTCGTCCAGGTCGCGGAAGTGGGAGACCGCGCGGACGTCGACCTTGGTCCGTCCCACGCGGACCCGTACGGACTGGACGCCGGAGACCTCCATGGCCCGGTCGCGCAGGGCCAGCGCGGCGGCCACCCGGTGCAGACCGGCCCGTACGTCGGGGAGGACCCGGCGCATCGGCAGGACCTCGCGCAGCCCGGGGGTCGTGGCGAGCACGAGCAGCCAGAGGCCGAGGACGGCGGTGAGCCCGGCGCCGGCCAGCACCCAGGGGTCGTCCAGGGGGCGTTCGGCGAGTTCCCGGGCCAGCGAACGGCGCCATGCCATGCCGGGCCGGTCGGCGCGGACGGCGGCGACGTCGTACAGGAAGAGGCCCGCGCCCACGAGGAGCAGCAGGGCGAGGATGCCGGCGGGGATTCGACGCGCGGACCAGAAGCGCTTCTCCTCGCCGTTCTCGCCGTCGAGGACGGGCAGCGGGTCGTAGGCGGCGGCCGACGCGGACTGGTCGGGCTGGTCCGGTGCGGAATCGTTCGCCGTCTCTTCGGCCTTCTCGATGACGGGCAGTCGTTGAGTGGTGCCCTGACCGGGACCGTGAGCGGTGCCTTGTGTGGCGCCTTGAGAGGTGCCTCGCGTGGTCCCTTCGGAGCGCTGGGGTTCGCTCATCGCGTCCTCCCCTGTGCCGCGTCGTGTGCGTGCGCCAGGTGCAGCCGTTCCACTTGGACGGCCACCTCCGATACATGCATTCCCGCCAACGTGCCTACCCGCTCGATGACATGACGACGCACGGCAGCGCATTGGCCACCGATGTCGGAGGGGTAGGGGAGTTCGAGGCTGACGCGGACGCGCGCGGTCTCGACGGGGGTCTCCCCGCTCGAGCGAGGCCGAGAGTGGGGGTGGATGACGACGGTGGCGAAAGGGGGCGCGGAATCCGGGTGTGGCGCCCCCAGTGCCTCGCGCGCCGCCTCTGCGGCGATCTTCGCGACCACGCGGTCGGCCACCCGGACGGCCCCGCGCTCGCCCGGCGGAACGGCGGTGGGCGGTCGCCGTCCCCCGCCGAGCCGGCCGCCGGGGCTGCCGTTGTCGACGCTGTCCGTGCGGTTCATCGGCGTCTGTGGTCACGCGGGCGGAAGAAGTCGCCCAGATCCAGGTCGCCCTCCAGGAACCGGCCGACGACGAACCCGACGGCGCCCAGCGCCGCCACCAGCAGGAAGGCGCCGAATCCGCCGAAGTATCCGGCGAAGCCCAGCGCCATTCCGGCGATCATGCCGACCACGGCCAAGCTCATGCTGTGCTCCTCCTAGGGGCTCAGTGAGGCCAATCGGACTCGCGATGACGTCTCGCGATGCGGGCGGGGCTCATTGCACCCGAGTTTCCTGCTCTTCTTCCTCTTCCTCCGGCAGTTTCACATCGCTGACCGCGATGTTGACCTCGACGACCTCCAGGCCCGTCATCCGTTCGACGGCCGCGACGACGTTCTCCCGCACTGCCCGGGCGACGTCGGAGATGGACACGCCGTAGTCGACGACGATCTCCAGGTCGAGCGCGGTCTGCACCTCGCCGACCTCGGCCTTCACACCCCGGGTGACTGATTTGGTGGACCCGCCGGGCACCCGGTCGCGCACGGCCCCGAAGGTCCGGGACAGCCCACTGCCCATGGCGTGCACACCCAGCACGTCCCGGGCGGCGAGCCCGGCGATCTTCTCGACGACGCCGTCGGCGATGGTCGTATGCCCCCGGGTGGCCGGATCGCCACCACCGCGCCGGGTGGGCCTGCGACCGCCCTGCGCCGGTTCCTTCTCCTTCTCCGTCTCGACGTTCCCCGTCCGGTTCCGCTCCGTCATGTCGGTCATGCCGTACGTCCCTTCCGGTCGTCCCTTTCGTCGTCTTCAACCCACAGTAGGCGGGGTTGCGCCACCGTGCGCCGGGATACGGCAGGCTGGAGGAATGACGGCGGACGCATGGACGAAGGCAGTACGGCGACAGCTCGGCCTGGGCCGCGTTCTCGCCCTGGGTGGCCCGCGCGACGGCGCATGGATCACCGAGCGGGCGGCTGAAGCGGTACTGCGGCGCGCGGCTGCCGATGTGCGCGGGGCGCGGCTGGGCCCACTCCGCATCTCACTGGCCGCCCCGGAGCACGCCTACGACGCGTACGCCCCCGCCGTCCCACCCCCGCCGAGCGCCCTCCCACCCGGCCCTCTCCGCATCACCGCCGACTTCCTCGCCTCGGCACACTCGACCGCCGAGCCCTTCCCGACCACGGCGACCCACCTCCGCGCAGCCCTGGCCGGCGCCGCCACGCGACAGCTCGGCCTGACGGTGACAGAGGTGGACCTCCGGGTGAGCGGCTTGCTGGACACCGACGAGGACGTGGTTCAGCCACCCGAGGACCACGAGGACCATTCCCCCACCGAGCCGCCGTCCCCCGGCGACGACGAGGAGTCCCGCGTCGCCGCCGCAGCGCTGTCGGTCCCGGGAGTAACCCGCCTGACAGGAACTCTGGGCGGCCTGGGTCGGGCGGTCCTCATCGAGACGGGACCGGCACTGCCTCGCCGCCATGTCCGAGTCGAGGTGACGGTCGGGGGCGAGGAACGCGCCCTGGACGTGGCACGCGCCGTGCGCAGGAAGGTGGGCAAGGCACTGCCCGGCCATCCGACGGTGGCTGTCCTCGTCACCGCTGTCGAGGGTGCCGCCACCGAGGATGTGCCATGAGCGCTGTGGGCCATCGTTCCGCAGAGCGGAACAGTGGGTGCAGCCCAAAGCGCCGTGCGGCATATGGTCCAGGAGCAGCCGCGCCGCCCTACTCCGCCACCCCCGCCAAGTCCCGCAACCGCCGAGCCTGAGCCGCCCTCTCCGCCGCCCTCTGCTCCTCGTACGACCGCCCCTCGACCCCCCGCAACAAGCCCTTCGTCTCGATCACGGCATCCCGCGGCGCAGCCACCAGCGCGGCGGTGAGATCCCGTACCGCATCGTCGAGTTGATCGGCGGGCACGGCGAGGTTGGCGAGGCCGATGCGCTCCGCCTCCTCGGCCTGGACGAAGCGCCCGGTGAGACAGATCTCCAGTGCACGGCCGTAGCCGACAAGGCTGACCAGCGGATGCGTCCCCGTGAGGTCGGGCACGAGTCCGAGGCTGGTTTCGAGCATGGCGAACTGCACGTCGTCCGCGACGACGCGCAGGTCACAGGCGAGGGCGAGCTGGAAACCCGCGCCCACGGCGTGCCCCTGCACGGCGGCGACGGACACGATGTCGCTGCGCCGCCACCAGGTGAACGCCTCCTGGTACTCGGCGATGGTCGCGTCGAGCCCGGCGTCGTCACGGCGCGCGAGATCGATGAACGACGGCTCTCCCTCGATGCCTTCGGGCGTGAACATCTGCCGGTTGAGCCCGGCGGAGAACGACTTGCCCTCGGCCCGCAGCACGACCACGCGGACGGAGCCCGGCACCAATCGCCCGGCCTCGGTGAGCGCCCGCCACAGAGCGGGGCTCTGCGCGTTGCGCTTGGCCGGATTGGTCAGCGTCACCGTGGCGATCGCGTCGTCAACGGTGAGCCGTACACCATCCTGGTCGAGCAGCGGTTCGAGCGAAGCCATGGGACGCCTCCGATGGGTGCGGTCAGCAGAGCGAGCAAGCTAAGTGACTGCACAGTAACCACCCGGCCGGTCAGCCGACCGACCGGGTGGCCACAATCGAAGCCGATGGGCCGCCCGGCGTCAGGCCGACGTGGCCTTCTTGCCCCGCGTCGCCCCGCCACGCCCTCGAAGCGTGACGCCCGACTCGCTGAGCATCCGGTGCACGAAGCCATACGAGCGGCCGGTTTCCTCGGCCAGCGCCCGAATGCTCGCACCGGAGTCGTACTTCTTCTTCAGGTCTGCCGCGAGCTTGTCGCGCGCGGCGCCGGTAACCCGGCTGCCCTTCTTCAGAGTCTCGGCCACCCGGTCCTCCTCATGGGAAGTGCGCTCTGGTCTCCTCATGATCACCCCTCCGGGGCGTGATGGCCACCCATTCGGCAAGGTCCGTGAGACAAGGTTTTGACGACGGGAGTGCGTCCCCACGAATGGAATCTGTGATTCCGCACAGAGTCGTCCGCACGGCCGAACGGGTGGGTCCGAGAAGTACCAGGTCAGAGACGCCGAACGGCCGAGCCCCGCACACAGGAGGACTCGGCCGGGAAATCGGTGTAGGACACACCTCGGTACGAGGAGATCTCACACAGATGATGGATCACGGATGGGCCGAATGATCCATACGCAGTTGATCAACCATCTGCCGGGAGGGATCGGGGTCAGGCGAGGGCGACCAGGTCCGCGTAGTCCGCGCCCCACAGGTCCTCGACGCCGTCCGGGAGCAGGATGATCCGCTCGGGCTGGAGCGCCTCGACGGCGCCCTCGTCGTGGGTGACGAGGACGACCGCGCCCTTGTAGGTGCGCAGCGCGCCGAGGATCTCCTCGCGGCTCGCCGGGTCGAGGTTGTTGGTCGGTTCGTCGAGGAGCAGGACGTTCGCCGACGAGACCACCAGGGTCGCGAGCGCGAGACGGGTCTTCTCGCCGCCGGAGAGGACACCGGCCGGCTTGTCGACGTCGTCTCCGGAGAAGAGGAACGAGCCGAGCACCTTGCGGACCTCGACGAGGTCCATGTCGGGGGCGGCCGAGCGCATGTTCTCCAGGACCGTGCGGTCCGGGTCGAGGGTCTCGTGCTCCTGGGCGTAGTAGCCGAGCTTGAGTCCATGGCCCTCGATGACCTGGCCGGTGTCGGGCTTCTCCACGCCGCCGAGGAGACGGAGCAGGGTGGTCTTGCCGGCGCCGTTGAGGCCGAGGATGACGACCCTGGAGCCCTTGTCGATGGCCAGGTCGACGTCGGTGAAGATCTCCAGCGAGCCGTACGACTTCGACAGGCCCTCGGCGGTGAGCGGGGTCTTGCCGCAGGGCGCGGGCTCGGGGAAGCGCAGCTTGGCGACCTTGTCGCTCTGGCGGACGGCCTCCAGCCCGGCGAGCAGCTTGTCGGCGCGGCGGGCCATGTTCTGCGCGGCGACCGTCTTGGTGGCCTTGGCGCGCATCTTGTCGGCCTGCGCGTTGAGCGCGGCGGCCTTCTTCTCGGCGTTGGCACGCTCGCGCTTGCGGCGCTTCTCGTCGGCCTCGCGCTGCTGCTGGTAGAGCTTCCAGCCCATGTTGTAGACGTCGATCTGGGCGCGGTTGGCGTCCAGGTAGAACACCTTGTTGACGACCGTCTCGACCAGGTCGACGTCGTGGCTGATGACGATGAAGCCGCCGCGGTACGTCTTCAGGTAGTCGCGCAGCCACACGATCGAGTCGGCGTCGAGGTGGTTCGTCGGCTCGTCGAGGAGCAGGGTGTCCGCGTCGGAGAACAGGATGCGGGCCAGCTCGATACGGCGGCGCTGACCGCCGGAGAGGGTGTGCAGCGGCTGGCCGAGCACCCGGTCGGGCAGGTTGAGCGCGGCGGCGATGGTGGCGGCCTCGGCCTCGGCGGCGTACCCGCCCTTGGTGAGGAACTCCGTCTCCTGGCGCTCGTACTGCCTCAGCGCCTTCTCTCGGGTGGATCCCTTGCCGTTGGCGATGCGCTCCTCGTTCTCGCGCATCTTGCGGATCAGTACGTCGAGGCCGCGCGCGGAGAGGATGCGGTCGCGGGCGAGTATGTCGAGGTCGCCGGTGCGGGGGTCCTGCGGGAGGTAGCCGACCTCGCCGGAACGTGTGACGGTGCCGGCGGCGGGGATGCCGTCACCGGCGAGGACCTTGGTGAGGGTGGTCTTGCCGGCGCCGTTGCGGCCGACCAGGCCGATGCGGTCGCCCTTGGCGACACGGAAGGTGGCGGACTCGATGAGGACGCGGGCACCGGCGCGCAGCTCGATACCGGAGGCGGAGATCACGGACAGACTCCAGGGCGGATTCGGGGTGGCAGGTGGGCGGCTGAGGACGTTCCCGCCGTCTAATGCGCGAGGAGAATGGCCATGGGCCGATTCTAACTGGGCACAGCAAGCGGTTTTCCGCCCGCGCACCAAGGGATCGCGTGGTCTCGGTCACCGGCCCGTCCGGCCGTCGGCTCGCTCCGCGGGGCGTTGTCAGTGGTGGGTGCAAAACTGAGCAGGAGGTCGTGATCCGGGCGACGGAGAGGTCGTGATCGGCATGGCAGGCAAGGGCGGCGGACGTCCGAGCATCTATCCGACGCTGCTGTACGCGGACCCCAAGGCGGCCATCGAGCAGCTCACGCAGGCGCTGGGCTTCACCGAACTCGCGGTGTACGAGAGCGAGGACGGAGTGGTGCAGCACGCCGAACTGACGCAGGGCAACGGCGCGGTGATGGTGGGCTCCAAGGGCACCGGCAGTGTCTTCGCCGGCGCGATGAAGGGCGCGGGCACCACCGGGGTGTACGTGGTGGTGGACGACGTGGACGCCCACCACCGGCGGGCCGTCGAGCACGGCGTGGAGATCCTGATGCCCCCGACGGACCAGGACTACGGCTCGCGGGACTACATGGCCCGTGACACCGAGGGCAATGTGTGGAGCTTCGGCACGTACGCGCCCGCGATAGGCGCCTAGAAGGCGACTGCGCCTTCGAGCCGTGGACCTCGGCGGCCGTGGCGCCGAGCACTCCGCCGGGGCCGAGTTCGAGGGGCGGCCAGGCGGCTGACACCGGTCCGCCCGGCCCGTGGGCAGCGGTGGCCGGCCGCCCGTGCGATCCGTCGACGGGCTCGGCCCGTTGCCGTCCCGTCCTCCCGTCGGTTCGCCTCGGGACCTTGTCGCCCTTCCGTCGGCCGTCCCGGAGTCTCCCCCGGGCCCTCGGTCAACTGCCCCCGGTGTGCACCTGGAAGGCGGCGCGGCGGACGGCCTTGGCGAGTGCCGGGTCGGGGTGGGCCGCGGCGAGGGCGACCAGGACCTGGACGGTGCGGGGGTGTCCGACCGCGCGAACCTCGGCGAGCAGTGCGGGCACCGTGGGCTGCACCGCGGACTCCAGATGCCGTACGAGCAGCGGGGCCTCGCCGTGGTCGGCGACGGCGGCGGCGGTGTCCACCCAGAGCCAGGTGGCCTCCTCGCGGGTGAGCACCTCGTGGGCGTCCTCGGGGTCGGCGCCGTCGTGCTCGGCGAGCCACAGCAGGGCGTAGGGGCGCAGCGGGGTCTCGTCGACGACGGTGCGCACATCCGGCTCGGCGGGGGCGCCGACGACGCGCAGCGCCTCGAAGGCGAGGCCGCGGATGAGGGCGTCGTCGCCGCGGGCGGCGTCGATGAGTTCGGTGACGGCGGCGCCGACGGGGCGGGCGGCGAGCCAGGCGCGGTACTCGGCGCGGGCGGCGTTCGGGCGGAGTTGGGCGCAGCCGCGGAGCATGTCCTCGGCGGGGGCCTCGATGTTCCCGGCGGGGCTCTGCGCGGCGACGCAGATCTGCTCCAGCTTCACCCACACCGCCCAGCTGCCGAGCGGGGTGAGCGTGGCCTGACCCTCGCCGTAGGTGAGGGCGCCGACGGAGGCGAGGGCGCGCAGGGACCATTCGAGGAGGGGGGCGAGCGGGGTGTCCTCGGTGCCGGGGTCCGCGGCCGGCTCGGGAGCAGGAGGTGTGGCCCGAAGCGCCTCTTCGGCAGGATCGTGGTCGGCGGGTGGGACGTAGGAGACCTCGCAGCGTTCGGTGCGCAGTTCGGTGACGCGCTGTTCGAGGAGGTCGAGGAGCTGCTCCACGGGGACGGGGCCGGCGGAGAGCTGGAGGAAGGAGAGCACCTGCGGCATGGCCGAGACGACCTCGGCGACGGCGGCCGGCTCGTGGTCGGCGGGTTCGGGGTGGGCGATGGACCAGGCGTCGAAGAGCGCCACCCAGCCGCGCAGTACGGCACTGTCGTCACGGTGCCAGGCGCGCAGCCGCCAGCCGGGGCGGGCGCTGTCGCCGTGCACCTCGACGAGACCGGCCAGGCGTGCCGTGTCCCAGTCGTGGCGGACCTGATCCAGGGTCAGCCCGAGTTCGGCAGCGGCCCGTTCCGCGGTCGCGTCGGAGAGGGTGCCCTTGTCGTCGGGGCTCCCGTTCTCGCGGCCGGGCCGGAGGGCGGCGTCGGCCCAGCGGGCGACGCGGGCCGCGTCCGCCAGGACGGTGCGGGCCATGCGGGCGAGTTCCGCGGGCGGAGGGGTGCCCTCCGGGGGCCGGGGAGCCGGTCGGCGGCGCTGGGTCACTGCTGCTCGGGGAGCGGCGGCCAGGGTTCGCGGGCTGACGAGTCGGAGCCTGGAGTCGCGCGGGTTACGGGACGTCACGGGGGCAGTCTTCCGGTTGACGGTCCGAAAACCCAAACGGAATGTCACAGCGGGCGACAGGGGTGGCCAACGCACGGGGTTCAGGAGGGGCTGAGAACGGTGCGGAGCACCACGCTTCAGCACTAAACGGAATGAGCCGTACCTGTCTGCGGCGGCGTGGGCACTCCGGCCGCCGGGTCGGCGCTGCGGGCGGGGAGCGGCGGGCCGCCGGGACGGCGCTGCGGATCGGCGCTGCGGGCCGGGGGCGGTGGGCCGTCGGGGCGGCGCTGGGGGTCGGGGGCGGTGGGAGCGGTCGGTCGCGGCTTCGGGGGTGCCTTGGTCGGCACCGGCCCCGGTGGCTACATCAGGGGGGTCAGGAAGCGGCGGAGGGCCTCTTCGTAGGCGTTCGGGTCGGCGTTCCACATGGCGGCGTGGGGGGCCTGGCGGACGGTGTGGAGGACGACGCGGTCGGGGTGGTGGGCGGCGAGGGCGCGGGAGGGTGCCCAGGGGGCGACGGTGTCGTCGGGGCCGTGGAAGATCAGGACCGGGGTGGCGGGCGGCGGGGCGGTGGTCTCGCCGGCGTGGCCGCCGCGCAGTCCCGTGCGGCCCTGGGCGGCGCGGACCGCGAGGGGCAGCAGGGCGCCGGGGGTGTGACGGGCGGCGGCGAGGGCGCGCAGGGTGGCCGTCCAGTCGAGCACCGGGGAGTCCAGGACGAGCCCGGCGACACGGCTGCGCAGCGGGGAGTGCGTGGCGGCGCGCAGGGCCATGGTCGCGCCGGTGGACCAGCCGTACAGAACCACCTTCGTGGCCCCGTGGTCCACGGCGTGGCGGATGGCCGCGTCGACGTCGCGCCACTCGGTCTCGCCGAGGTGGTTCAGGCCGTCCGGGGAGCGGGGGGCGCCGGTGTCGCCGCGGTAGGCGAGGTCGAGCACCGGGACGCCATGGCGGTGCAGGAACTCCATGACGTTCATGGGGTGTTCGCGAGTGGCGCCCAGGCCGTGCACGGTGATCACCCAGGTGTCGCGTGCCCCGGGCACGAACCAGGCGGGCAGGGTGCCGAGTTCGCCGGGGATGTCGACGTCGCTGTGGTCGAGGCCGAGGGCGGTGCGGGGGTCGCCCGTGTGGGTGTTCGGGGTGAGCCACACCTTGTCGCCGGGCTCCAGGGTGCCGTGGGTGACGCGTTCCAGGCGGCGTACGACGGTGTCGGGGGCGTGTTCGGCGCCGTTCAGGACGCTGCCGACGACGGCGTGGGCGGCTTCGCCGGTGAGGCCGTAGATGCCGGGGCGCCGGGAGGCGATGGCGCGGGTCAGGGCGATCCGGCCCGCGGCGGTGGAGTGCACCGTCAGCCGGGGTTCCGTGGGCAACGGCCGTCCCGGCGGCGCCTTCAGCGCGACGTCACTGGCCAGCCGACCGGCGGCGACACTGGCCGCGCCCGCCACGAACGCGACCCCGACGGCCGCAGCAGCTGCTTTGACTGCACCCATCCGTCCAGTGTCCAGCCCACCCCTGCCTCCGGCCAGTGCGCAATCCCCCTGCGGTGCCCCTCTGTGCCCCATACCAACGAGCGGCACGCCCGGTCGGCCCATCGGCTGAGCGCCGTTGCGGCGGAGAAGAGATGACCGGCGGCATGAAGGGGACTCCGCCATTCACCGCAGCAGCGACCGACCGGCCGATCGAGAGGACCCGGCGTCCGCCGCGGCACTCCGTCTCCCCGCCGCAGCAGTCGGCTTCGCTCCCCCCTGCGGCTCTCCGCTTCCCGCCTCAACGGCGATCAGCCCAACGGATGTGTCCGGCGGTGCCGGTCGTCAGCCCCCGACGGCCTCCCTACCTCGGCTGGCCGTACCCCCGAAGTCGCTCCCCCGCCTCCGCCAGCTGTTCGGGGGTCAGCAGCGTTGGGGTGAGGCCCGGTACGGAGGAGGCGGTCAGCCAGACCCGGCACATCCATTCCAGCTGGGCGGTGTGGTCGAAGGCTTCGGAGAGGGTGTTTCCGTATGTGATCGTGCCGTGGTTCTGGAGGAGGCATGCTGTGCGGCCCGTCAAGGCGCGGAGCATGTTCTCGGCCAACTCCTGGGTGCCGTAGGTCGCGTAGGGGGCGACGCGGACGGGTCCGCCGAGGACGCCGGACATGTAGTGGATCAGCGGCAGCTCGCGGACGAGCGTGGAGACGGCCGTCGCGTGGACGGCGTGGGTGTGGACGACGGCGCGGGCGTCGGTGGTGTTGTGGATCGCCAGGTGCATGGGGAGTTCGCTCGTCGGGCGGAGCGTGCCGAGGACCTGTCGGCCGGAGAGGTCCACGCCCGTCACGTCGGCCGGCGTCAGACGGTCGTACGGGACTCCCGTCGGTGTGACCAGGACGGTGTCCCCGACGCGCACGGAGACATTGCCGGAGGTGCCGACGACCAGTCCGTCGGTCACCGTCCGGCGGGCCGTCGCGACGAGCTCGTCCCACGCCCGCGCGACCTCGTCCGGCGTTCCCCGGCCCGGTACACCTCGCGTTTCCTGTGCGTCCCCACCCGTGTCCCGCTCGTCCCGGGCATTGCGCCGCTGCTCAGCCATGCCGCGATCCTGCCAGGCGGACCGGAGGGGCGGGTCCGGGGCGGGGGCACTGTAGGGCGGAACATAAGCCTCCGGGAGGTCACATATCCGCACGTATCCCCCCTGATCGTGATTGGCCGGTGATCGATCGACATTCGGTGATCTTCCAGTAGCCTCCGGATGTTTGTCGCACATATCGCCATTCCGGGGGGAACATGGCTCGCGATCCCAAACCGTCCCGTCGTCACAACCGCGCGCTCGCCGCCTCGGTCGCCGCGCTCACCCTGGGGGGAACCGCGCTGGTCGAGATCCCCGCCTCGGCCGCCGCCAAGCCCAAGGGACACGATGTCTCCTCGCACCAGAAGAACGTCAACTGGTCCGGCGCCAAGTCGAAGGGCGCCAGGTTCGTCTACGTGAAGGCGACCGAGTCCACCACCTACCGCAACCCGTACTTCGGGCAGCAGTACAACGGCGCCCGGAACGCGGGCCTGATCCGGGGCGCGTACCACTTCGCGCTGCCGCACAAGTCGCCCGGCGAGGCACAGGCCGCGCACTTCGTGCGCAACGGCGGCGACTGGCGCGCGGACGGCTGGACGCTGCCGCCGGCGCTCGACATCGAATACAACCCGTACGACAGGAAGAAGAAGTGCTACGGGCTGAGCGACAGCAAGATGGTCGGCTGGATCAAGTCCTTCAGCGACGAGATCAAGCGCCTCACCGGCCGCCGCCCGGTGATCTACACCACCACCCACTGGTGGAAGACCTGCACCGGCAACAGCAAGGCCTTCGCCGGCGACCACGCGCTGTGGCTGGCCCGGTACAACTCCGCGGGGGCGGGTGAACTGCCGGCCGGGTGGACGTTCTGGACGATCTGGCAGTACGACAACGGCAGCGGGAAGCTGCCGGGTGACCAGAACCTCTTCAACGGGTCGACGTCCCGGCTGAAGGAGTTCGCCAGGGGCTAGGCCCTACGGAACCCGACATTCCGCCTCAGTTCGAGAGGGGGCCACAGTTCCGCCGGGGTTCGACGCACCCGTCGGCGGCAAGCGGAACGGTGGCACCCCTATCACTACACCCGTGCGCCCGCTTCAGTTCATCTTCCGTTCACCCAGGTTACTTAATGTCTAAGAGCCACTGACGTCCGAAAGAAGCCCGGGTAAATGGAAAACTTCTCGCTGATCCTCGCGATCGTGGTGATCACCGCGCTCGCGTTCGATTTTACGAACGGTTTCCACGACACCGCCAACGCGATGGCCACCACCATCTCGACCGGCGCGATGAAGCCCAAGGTCGCGGTGGCCATGTCCGCCGTGCTCAACCTTGTCGGCGCGTTCCTGTCCATAGAGGTCGCCAACACGATCTCCAAAGGCCTTGTCGACGAGTCCGGGATACAGCCGGAAGTGATCTTCGCCGCGCTCGTCGGCGCCATCCTCTGGAACCTCCTGACCTGGCTCGTGGGGCTCCCCTCCAGTTCCTCGCACGCCCTGATGGGCGGCCTGATCGGCGCGACCATCGCCTCGGTCGGCGTCGGCGCGGTGCACGGCGACGTGCTCGTCACCAAGGTGCTGATCCCGGCCGTCGCGGCCCCGCTGGTCGCCGGCATCGCGGCGATGTTCGCCACCCGACTGACGTACAAGCTGGGGAAGCACACGAACGAGAAGGCCTCCGGCAAGGGCTACCGCGCCGGGCAGATCGCCTCCGCGGGCCTGGTCTCGCTGGCCCACGGCACGAACGACGCCCAGAAGACGATGGGCATCATCACCCTGGCCCTGGTCGCCGGTGGCGCCCTCGCCCCCGACTCCGACCCGCCGGTGTGGGTCATCCTCTCCGCGGGCCTCGCCATCGCGCTCGGCACCTACCTGGGCGGCTGGCGCATCATCCGCACCATGGGCAAGGGCCTGACCGACCTCCAGCCGCAGCAGGGCTTCGCCGCCCAGACCAGTGCCGCCACGGTCATCCTGGCCTCCTCGCACCTCGGCTTCTCGCTCTCCACCACGCACTCGGTCTCCGGGTCCGTGATGGGCGCCGGACTCGGCCGCAAGGGCGGTGTGGTCCGCTGGTCCACCGCGACCCGGATGTTCGTCGCCTGGGGTCTGACCCTGCCTGCCGCCGCGCTGGTCGCCGCGCTCGCCGAGCGGGTGACGTCCTTCGGCACCTGGGGCACGACTCTGGTCGCGGTGTTCCTCGTCGCCTCCAGCGCCGCGATCTGGATGATCTCGCGCCGCGAGGTGGTCGATCACACGAACGTCAACGACGCCGGCTCCGACGAGCCCGCCGGTGTGGTGACCACGGCCATCGCCGCGGTGACCCCGCCGCCGGTCGGCACCGTCGCCGAGGACCTCACGACGACGATCCCGACGCCCGCGACCGTCACGCCCGCGACCGCGCCGGCCGCCGCCGAGGCCGCCGCCCCGGTGAACCCGTCCACGCCGACGCCCGCCGTCTGAGCCCCCACCACCCCCTGAGGAAGACTCACCACCATGCACATCGACTGGGCAGCCCTCGGCTCCGTGTTCGGCGTCAGCCTCGTGGTCACCGTGGCCCTCGTCGGCCTCTTCACCCTCGGCATCGTCGGCCTCTCCAAGCGCGAGACCGCGACCGCCGCCGGCGACTCGGCCGCGCTCGCCACCACAGCGGCGTACACCTGCTTCGCCGCTTGTGCGGCGGCGGTGGCGTACGGGATCTACTTGATCATGGCCTGACGTCACTCCGCCCTCTGCGGCACCTGGCCTAAAGCCCCCTCCGTGAATTTGATCACGGAGGGGGCTTTTCTTTAGGTTCTACTTCGCAGAGCGACCGCGTCGAAAAGACACCTGTCGTCCGGACGTCGGCTAGCCGCCGACACCCAACTCACCTACTCTGATAGAGGAGTTGTCATTCGACGTCGGCCGCGCGACCAGTCACGAGCGACACGTACCAGGGAGCGCCATGTCCAGGGACACAGATCCGAGTCTGAACCGCCGCAGACTCCGCATCGAGCTGCGGAAGGCGCGCGAGGACGCCGGCCTCACCCAGCGGGAGGCCGCAGATGCCCTTGAATGGTCCCTGTCAAAGGTGATCCGTCTGGAAGCGGCCACGGTGAGCTTGAGCGTCACCGACCTGCGGGCCCTGCTCCAGCTCTACAACGTGACAGAGCCCGGTCTGGTGGCCGAACTGGAGGACGCCGCCCGCGGCTCCAAGGGGCTGTCCTGGTGGGCGCCGTACAGCGACATGGTGCATCCGCAGTTCGCTCAGTACCTGGGCTATGAGAGCGCCACGACCTCCCTCCGCACCTACCACCCGACGCTGATCCCCGCGCTGTTCCAGACGGAGGACTACGCGATGGCCCAGCTGGCACCGCGATCGGCTCCCGAGGTGGCCCGGCGGTCGGCCGAGCTGCGCACCACGCGCCAGGAGCGGATCTTCGACGGCGAGAAGGGGACGGAGGTGCACATCGTGCTGGACGAGGCGGCGGTCCGGCGGGTCATCGGCGGACCGGGCGTGATGCGCCATCAGCTGGAACACCTCAAAAACATGTCCGAGCACTCCCGAGTCACCATGCGCCTGTTCCCGTTCGCCGCGGGGGCGCACTACAGCGTGGCCGGCTCGTTCACCCTGCTCGGCTTCAAGGACGACGACGACCTGCTCTTCCTCGAAGGCCCGACAGGCATTTCGTCCAGCCGGGACGAACTCGAGCTGACGGCCCGCTACCAGGAGTGCTTCGAGGACATCAGCAGCAAGGCGTACGAAGGCGACCGGATGATCGAGCTGATCGACACGGTCAAGGAAAGTCTCGACAACAGCTGAATCCCGGGAGGGGACTACCCGGGCGACAACGGGGAGGGCCCATGGTGGTCTTCGGGTTCCTTGAGTGGTGCAGGCGGCTGCGCGCGGCCCACTTCGTCACGGCGGGTGACCCTCCCGGGTGCCCTCCCGACTCCGCCGCCGACGAGGACGCGCCGGCCGCACTGGACGACGCCACACTGAAGGCCTACGCCATGCAGCGGCCCGAGTGGGCCGACGCCCTGATCCAGGTGGAGAACGCCCGGGTGGACGGCGAGATAAGGCTGCTGTCGGTCCGGCTGCTGCTGGGCACGGCATGCGGAAGCGTGCTGCTGTTCAGCATCGCCGTGGCCGCCCGGGTGACCCCCGGCATCCGTCTGGGAGTGCTCACCCCGCTGTCCACAGCCGCGTTGGGTGCTCTCGCCGCGGCGATCGTCACGGCGCTCGCCGCCGGGATCGGCAAGGCGCTGCGCAGCCGCTCGGGGGCCGCGCAGTCACCTGTCGTCAACGATCCCGCGCGTCCTTCGGGCGAGCCGCCGTCAGAGCCCGGTCCAGAACGCGGAGGCGCTCCGCGCCAGGAGTGAGCCCCCACCACAGCCCGGCACTCGCGGCCGCGAGAACGGTCACCACCAGCCACACGAGGAGCTTGGCCTCGGAACCCGGTACCAGCAGTGCGGCGACCGCGCCGAGACCGACTGCCAGCACTCCCGTCACCAGGGAGAAGAGCGCGAGTGGGGCTGCTGTGGACAAGGACAGGCGCGAGGTACGGGATCCTCCCGCGCGCGTCGGGACTTGCTTGGCCCTGTCTCCCATATGGGTCCCTCCCGTCCCGCCGGACGGCCCTCAGAAACCGTCCGCTGCCGGGTTCTCAAGTTCAGCCAGCAAACCACACCAAGCAGCGGCCGGAAAGACGAGCACCGGCCCTTCACGCCGTTTCGAGTCACGCACCAGGACGCGCGCCCCCTCGACGGCGACTTCGACACAGGTGTTGGTGTCCCCGCCCGAATAGCTGCTCTTCCACCACACCCGCGCCGACGAATCCCTGCCGACCACACCGACCTCCTCCAAGCCCCACGAGTCAGCGCACCGACACGGCGTCCATCGCAACGACCCGAGCGCCGTGTCCGACCGCCGCCCCGAGGCGGCGGCAGCCCCGGCCACACCAGGTTCGTCTCCCCGCAACGAATCACCCAATGCCGCTCGTCGGCGCTCAGCTTTCGTACTGCCGTTCCCTCAAGTGTTCCCACCCAGGGCGTCGGGAAAGAGTGCGGAAACCGCCGATTCGGGCGTCTGACGATATTTCAGCGGTGTGGGCCTCAGCACACCGCTGCGCCGCAGGTCAAGAGCAAGTTGACGGGTCTTCCAGGGCCGTGGTGGACTGCCGGGGCCATGTACGACGGCAGGAGAGGAAGCCGGTGCGAGTCCGGCGCGGTCCCGCCACTGTCACCGGGGAGGAACCTTCCCGGGAGCCAGGAACTCTCGCCGTCGGTCTCGTCGAACCAGGGCGTGGACACCCTGAGTGAGGACATATCGCCATGCGCGGCTGCCGATCTAGCGTCACCACCTGGTCCCTGACCGATCTCGCGACCGGCTGACCGCATGCGTGCCGATCGCGTCTTCGCGTACGGCGCCGCCGCCGGACTCCTCGGTGACCTGCTGCTCGGCGATCCGCGCCGGGGGCATCCGGTCGCCGCGTTCGGGCGGGCCGCCGCCGCCGTGGAGCGGGTGCTGTGGCGGGACCACCGTGGGTGGGGGGCGCTGCACACCGCCGTGTGCGCCGGTGGCGCCGTCACGCTCGGTGCCGTCGCCGCCCGGGCCGTACGTACCTCTCCCGCCGCCTCCGTCGCGCTGACCGGCGTCGCCACCTGGGCCGTCGTCGGGGGGACTTCGCTCGCCCGTGAGGCCAGGACCATCGGGCGGGCGCTGGAGGCAGGGGACGTCGAGGCCGCCCGGATTCGGCTGCCGCATCTGTGTGGGCGGGATCCTCAGGCCCTCGACGCGGACGGTATCGCCCGGGCCGTCGTGGAGTCCGTAGCCGAGAACACCTCCGACGCCGTCGTGGGGGCGCTCGTGTGGGGGGCCGTCGGCGGGGTGCCGGGGCTTCTGGGGTTCCGGGCCGTCAACACGCTCGACGCCATGGTCGGGCACAAGTCGCCACGCTACCGGCGGTACGGGTGGGCCTCCGCCCGGCTCGACGACCTCGCCGGCTGGCCGGGGGCCCGGCTGACCGCCGCGCTCGCCGCCGTCGCCGGGGACGAGCCCCGAGGGGCCGTACGGGCCTGGCGGGCCGACGCCCACGCGCACCCGAGCCCCAACGCCGGGCCCGTGGAGGCGTCGTTCGCGGGGGCCCTCGGGGTGCGGCTGGGCGGGACGTTGTCGTACGGGGGGCGGGTCGAGCATCGGCCGGTGCTGAATGAGGAGGGGCGTTCCGTGGAGGTTCACGACATCGAGCGGGCCGTACGGCTGTCCCGCCGGGTCGGTCTGCTCGCGCTCGGCGTCGGGATCGCCGCGCGCTTCGTGGTGAGGAGGCGCGCCTCGTGAAGGGCGGGTTGCTCGTCGCCGGTACCACCTCCGACGCCGGGAAGAGTGTCGTCACCGCCGGGATCTGCCGGTGGTTGGCGCGGCAGGGGGTCGAGGTCGCGCCGTTCAAGGCGCAGAACATGTCCCTCAATTCGTTCGTGACGAGGGAGGGCGCCGAGATCGGGCGGGCGCAGGCCATGCAGGCGCAGGCCTGTCGCGTCGAGCCGACGGCGCTGATGAATCCCGTGCTGCTCAAGCCCGGTGGCGAGCAGAGCAGTCAGGTCGTGCTGCTCGGGAAGCCGGTGGGCGAGCTCAGTGCGCGCGGGTACCACGGCGGGCGGCAGCAGAAGTTGCTGGGGACCGTGTTGGACTGTCTCGCCGAGTTGCGGGGCACGTATGACGCGGTGATCTGTGAGGGGGCCGGTTCGCCCGCCGAGATCAATCTCCGGCGGACCGACATCGTGAACATGGGGATCGCCCGGAACGCCGGGCTCCCCGTGCTCGTGGTCGGCGACATCGACCGCGGGGGCGTCTTCGCCTCCTTCTTCGGCACCGTGGCCCTGCTCTCGCCCGAGGACCAGGCGCTCGTCGCCGGGTTCCTCGTCAACAAGTTCCGCGGTGACGTCTCCCTGCTGGAGCCGGGCCTCGACATGCTGCACGGGCTCACCGGGCGGCGTACGTACGGGGTGCTGCCCTTCCGGCACGGGCTCGGCATCGACGAGGAGGACGGGCTGCGAGTCTCCCTGCGGGGGACCGTGCGGGAGTCGAACGTGGCTCCCCCGGTGGGTGAGGACGTGCTGCGGGTCGCCGTCTGTGCCATCCCGCTCATGTCCAACTTCACGGACGTCGACGCGCTGGCCGCCGAACCGGGCGTCGTCGTGCGGTTCGTGGACCGGCCGGAGGAGCTGGCCGACGCCGACCTCGTCGTCATACCGGGGACCCGGGGGACCGTACGGGCGCTGGAGTGGCTGCGGGAACGCGGGCTGGCCGACGCCCTGAAGCACAGGGCCGCCGAGCAGCGGCCCGTCCTCGGGATCTGCGGTGGCTTCCAGATCCTCGGTGAGCGCATCGAGGACGAGGTCGAGAGCCGGCGGGGACGCGTCGAGGGGCTCGGGGTGCTTCCCGTCCGTGTGCGGTTCGCCCGCGAGAAGACCCTCACCCGGCCTGTCGGCGAAGCCCTCGGAGAGCGCGTCGAGGGGTACGAGATCCACCACGGGATCGCCGACGTCAGCGGCGGCGACACGTTCATCTCCGATGACGAAGGACACAGCTTGGACGGCTGCCGGGTCGGGCAGACCTGGGGCACGCACTGGCACGGGTCGCTGGAGTCGGACGGGTTCCGGCGGGCCTTCCTGCGCGAGGTGGCCGCCGCCGCGGGACGCCGCTTCGTCCCGGCCGCCGACACGTCGTTCGCCACGCTGCGCGAGGAACAGCTCGACCGGCTCGGCGATCTGATCGAGGAACACGCGGACACGGACGCGCTCTGGCGGCTCATCGAGTCGGGCGCGCCGCAAGGACTGCCTTTCATTCCACCGGGAGCGCCCGCATGAGCACAGTGTTGTTGTTGTCCACCGCCGACACGGATCTGCTGGCGGCCCGGGCCGCTTCCGGCGTCTCGTACCGGATCGGCAATCCGACCCGGGTGGACGTGACGGAGGAGCTGCCCGGTCTGCTCGACGGCGCGGACATCGCCGTCGTACGGCTGCTGGGCGGCAAGCGGGCCTGGGAGGAGGGGCTGGCCAAGCTGAAGGCGTCGGGCATTCCGACCGTGCTGCTGGGTGGCGAGGCCGTGCCGGACGCGGAGTTGATGGCCGAGTCGTCCGTCCCGGCCGGGGTGGTGGCGGAGGCGCTGAAGTACCTCGTCGAGGGCGGGCCCGCCAACCTCACCGAACTCGCCCGCTTCCTGTCCGACACCGTGCTCCTGACGGGCGAGGGCTTCGTCGAACCGCAGAAGATGCCGGAGTACGGCGTCCATGGCTCCCGTGCGCAGGAGAGCGGCCGGCCGACCGTCGGTGTGCTCTTCTACCGGGCCCATGAGCTGAGCGGCAACACCGCGTTCGTGGACACGCTGTGCGACGCGATCGAGGCGCGGGGCGCCAACGCTCTTCCCGTCTACTGCGGTTCGCTGCGCGGCGCCGACGCCGGACTGTACGAGCTGCTGGCGAAGGCGGACGCGTTGGTCGCCACCGTCCTCGCCGCCGGTGGCACACACGCCTCGCAGGCCTCGGCCGGTGGTGACGAGGAGGCCTGGGACATCGGGGCGCTGGCCGACCTCGACATCCCGGTTCTGCAAGGGCTCTGCCTCACCTCGTCGCACGCCACCTGGGACGAGTCGGACGCCGCCCTCTCCCCCATGGACGCGGCGATGCAGGTCGCGATCCCGGAGTTCGACGGGCGGCTCATCACCGTGCCGTTCTCGTTCAAGGAGCAGGGTCCGGACGACGTTCCGGTGTACGTCGCCGACCCGGAGCGGGCCGGGCGGGTCGCCGGGATCGCCGTACGGCACGCCCGGTTGAAGCACAAGCCGAACGCGGAGAAGCGGCTGGCCCTGGTCTTCACCGCCTACCCGACCAAGCACTCGCGGGTCGGCAACGCGGTCGGCCTCGACACGCCCGCCTCGGCGGTACGAGTGCTGGACGCACTGCGGGACGCGGGGTACTCGCTCACCGAATACCCCTCCGGCGGCGACGAGTTGATCCACCGGCTGATCGAGGCCGGCGGGCACGACGTCGAGTGGCTGACGGAGGAGCAGCTGGCCTCCGCGCCCGCGCGGGTGCCGCTCGCCGACTACCGGGCGTGGTTCGACAAGCTCGACCCGGAACTCAAGGGTGCGATGACCGAGGCGTGGGGCGAGCCGCCGGGCTCGCTGTACGTGGACGGGGACGACATCGTGCTCGCGTCCCTCCAGTTCGGGAACGTCGTCGTGATGATCCAGCCGCCGCGCGGCTTCGGCGAGAACCCGATCGCGATCTACCACGACCCCGACATGCCGCCGTCGCACCACTACATGGCGGCGTACCGGTGGCTGGAGAACAGTTTCGGCGCCGACGCGATCGTGCACATGGGCAAGCACGGCACGATGGAGTGGCTGCCGGGCAAGGGGCTGGGGCTGAGCGGGGGTTGCGCGCCGGACGCCGTCCTCGGGGATCTGCCTCTCATCTACCCCTTCATCGTCAACGACCCCGGTGAGGGCACCCAGGCCAAGCGGCGCGGGCACGCCACGGTGGTCGACCACCTGGTGCCGCCGATGGCGCGGGCCGACACGTACGGCGATCTGGCGAAGCTGGAGCAGCTGCTCGACGAGTACGCGCTGGTGTCCGACCTGGACCCGACGAAGGCGCCGGCCGTACGCGCCCAGATCTGGACCCTCGTCAAGGCCGCCGAGCTGCACCACGACCTGCATGTGGCGGAGCAGCCGGAGGACGACGAGTTCGACGAGTTCGTCATGCACATCGACGGCTATCTGTGCGAGATCAAGGACGTGCAGATCAGGGACGGTCTGCACATTCTGGGCGGCGGGCCGGTCGGTGAGCCGCGCGTGAACCTGGTGCTGGCCGTACTGCGGGCCTCGCAGGTGTGGGGCGGGCAGGCCAACGCCCTGCCGGGGCTGCGGGCTTCGCTGGCCGCCCACTTCGGCCTCAGCGAGAAGGAGTTGCTGGCCGAGCCGGGGGCTCCGGTGAAGATGCCGGTGGAGCTGACCGAACTGGTCGAGGGTCCGTCGCGTACGGCGGCCGACGCGATCGACCTGCTGGAGCGGCTGTGCCGGCGGATCGCGGAGGGCATGGAGGCGCGGGACTGGGACGTCACGGTCGTCCCGGCGCTGGTGCGCGGGGTGCTCGGCGTCGAACTCCAGGACGCCGTCGCGGTGTTGGAGTTCGCGTGCAACGAGGTCGTGCCTCGGCTGGCGAAGACCACGGACGAGATCGGGCACATCCTGCGGGCGCTGGACGGCGGTTACGTCCCGGCGGGCCCGTCCGGCTCGCCCACGCGCGGTCTGGTGAACGTGCTGCCGACCGGCCGGAACTTCTACTCCGTCGACCCCAAGGCCATTCCGTCCCGGCTGAGCTGGGAGGTCGGGCAGTCGCTCGCCGACTCGCTCGTGCAGCGGTATCTGGCCGACACCGGTGAGTACCCGAAGTCCGTCGGGCTCACGGTGTGGGGGACGTCCGCGATGCGTACGCAGGGCGACGACATCGCGGAGATCCTGGCGCTGCTGGGCTGCCGTCCGGTGTGGGACGACGCGTCGCGCCGGGTGACCGGGTTCGAGGTCGTGCCGCTGGAGGAGCTGGGCCGGCCGCGTGTCGACGTCACGGTGCGTATCTCCGGGTTCTTCCGGGACGCGTTCCCGCATGTGGTGGGGCTGATCGACGACGCGGTTCGGGCGGTGGCCGAGCTGGACGAGCCGGCCTCGCAGAACTTCGTCAAGGCGCACGCCGACGAGGACGCCGCCGAGCACGGTGACCGGAGGCGGGCCACGGCTCGGATCTTCGGGTCGAAGCCGGGGGCTTATGGGGCCGGGTTGCTGCCGTTGATCGACGCGCGGAACTGGCGGTCGGACGCCGACCTCGCCGAGGTGTACGCCGTCTGGGGTGGTTACGCGTACGGGCGCGGGCTGGACGGGCGGGCGGCTCGGGGCGACATGGAGACGGCGTTCCGGCGGATCGCGGTGGCGGCGAAGAACGTGGACACCCGCGAGCACGACCTCGTCGACGCCGACGACTACTTCCAGTACCACGGTGGCATGGTCGCCATGGTGCGGCATCTGACGGGGGCCTCCCCGGAGGCGTACGTCGGTGACAGTGCCGTACCGGACCAGGTGAAGACACGGACACTGGGCGAGGAGACGCACAGGGTTTTCCGGGCGCGTGTCGTCAACCCGCGCTGGATGGCGGCCATGAGGCGCCACGGCTACAAGGGCGCCTTCGAGATGGCGGCGACCGTGGACTACCTGTTCGGGTACGACGCCACGGCGGGCGTCGTGGACGACTGGATGTACGAGAAATTGGCATCCGAGTACGTGTTCTCGCCGGAGAACCAGGAGTTCATGCGCAAGTCCAACCCATGGGCTCTGAGGGGCATCACGGAGCGCCTGCTGGAGGCCGCTGACCGCGGGCTCTGGGCGGAGCCGGACCAGGAGACCCTGGACCGGCTCCGGGCGACGTACCTCGAACTCGAGGGAGATCTGGAGGGGGACGAGTGACGTCTCCTGGAACCCCCGCAGCAGCGGGGAGCAAGTCAGTCAAAGGAGTGATCGCAGCGTGAGCACCCCCTTCCCTTTCACAGCCGTCGTCGGCCAGGACGACTTGCGGCTCGCGCTGCTGCTGAACGCCGTGTCTCCGGCGGTCGGCGGTGTGCTGGTGCGCGGTGAGAAGGGCACTGCCAAGTCGACGGCGGTACGGGCGCTCTCGGCGCTCATGCCCACGCTGGACGTCGTCTCCGAATGCCGTTTCTCGTGTGACCCCGCTTCCCCCGACCCGGCGTGTCCGGACGGTCCGCATGAGGCGGGTGCCTTCGAGACGCGCCCGGCGCGGATGGTCGAGTTGCCCGTCGGCGCCTCCGAGGACCGGCTCGTCGGGGCGCTCGACATCGAGCGGGCGCTGGCGGAGGGCGTGAAGGCCTTCGAGCCGGGGCTCCTCGCGGACGCGCACCGGGGAATCCTCTACGTCGACGAAGTCAACCTCCTCCACGACCATCTGGTCGACCTGCTGCTGGACGCCGCCGCCATGGGCGCCTCGTACGTCGAACGTGAGGGCGTCTCCGTACGACACCAGGCTCGTTTCCTGCTGGTCGGGACCATGAATCCCGAGGAAGGGGAGCTCAGGCCCCAACTCCTCGACCGGTTCGGGTTGACCGTCGAGGTCGCCGCCTCGCGGGAGCCCGAGCAGCGGGTGGAGGTCGTACGGCGGCGGCTCGCGTACGACGACGATCCGGTCGGGTTCGCCGCGCGGTGGGCGGACGAGGAGGCCGCCGTACGGCAGCGGATCGTGGCGGCGCGGGAGTTGTTGCCGCGGGTGCGGCTGAGTGACGGGGCGTTGCGGCAGATCGCGGCCACCTGCGCGGCCTTCGAGGTGGACGGTATGCGCGCCGACATCGTGATGGCGCGGACGGCCACCGCGCTGGCCGCGTGGGCCGGGCGGACCGAGGTGCTCGCCGAGGACGTGCGGCAGGCGGCGCTGCTGGCGCTGCCGCACCGGCGGCGCAGGAATCCTTTCGATGCGCCCGGTCTCGACGAGGACAAGCTCGACGAGACGTTGGAGCAGTTCTCGGGGGAAGGTGACGACGACCCCGATCCCGAGGGTCCCGGGGGCGGTGGGCAGCCGTCGCCGGACGCCGGGCCGCAGGACGGGGACACCGCCGCGCAGCCCGAGGCCGGGGAGGGCGGTGAGCCGCAGGCCTCCGGTGCCGGTTCGGGTGAGCAGTCCGCCGTGCGGGCCGCCGAGCCGTTCCGTACGAAGGTGCTGAGTGTGCCGGGAGTCGGCGAGGGTGCCGCCGGGCGGCGGTCGCGGGCGCGGAACGAGTACGGGCGGACCACGGGGGCCCGGCGGCCCCAGGGTGCCCTCACCAAGCTGCACTTGGCCGCCACCGTGCAGGCTGCCGCGCCGCATCAGCGGGCGCGGGGGCGGTCCGGGCCGGGGCTCATCGTGCAGCGGGACGATCTGCGGCAGGTCACGCGCGAGGGGCGTGAGGGGAATCTCGTGCTGTTCGTCGTCGACGCCTCCGGGTCGATGGCGGCTCGGCAGCGGATGAGTGCCGTGAAGGGCGCTGTGCTTTCGCTGTTGCTGGATGCGTATCAGCGGCGGGACAAGGTCGGGCTGGTGACGTTTCGGGGGTCGGCCGCGGATGTGGCTCTGCCGCCGACCTCGTCCGTCGACGCCGCTGCCGCCCGGCTGGAGTCGTTGCCGACCGGTGGGCGGACTCCGCTGGCCGCCGGACTGCTCAAGGCGCATGACGTGCTACGGGTCGAGCGGTTGCGGGATCCGGCGCGGCGGGCACTGGTTGTCGTGGTGACCGATGGGCGGGCCACCGGTGGGCCGGAGCCGGTGGCGCTCGCGGGACGGGCGGCCCGGCTGTTCGCCGCCGAGGGTGTCGCTTCCGTCGTCGTGGACTGTGAGTCGGGGCCCGTGCGGCTGGGGCTGGCCGGGCGGTTGGCCGGTGAGCTGGGCGGTACGGCGGTGACGCTGGACGAGCTTCGGGCGGACTCCATCGCCGGGCTCGTGCGGGACGTGCAGGGGACTTCGAGGAGGGTCGCGTAATGCCTCAGGGACAGCCGAGTGTGGTGCCGGACGACGGGCTGACGACTCGTCAGCGTCGTAATCGACCGCTCGTGGTCGTGCACACGGGCATCGGGAAGGGCAAGTCGACCGCCGCCTTCGGGCTGGCGTTGCGGGCCTGGAACCAGGGGTGGCCGATCGGGGTGTTCCAGTTCGTCAAGTCGGCGAAGTGGAAGGTCGGCGAGGAGCGGGCGCTGCGGGTGCTCGGGGACTCCGGGGAGGGCGGGTCCGTCGCCTGGCACAAGATGGGCGAGGGGTGGTCCTGGGTCCAGCGCGACCTTCAGGGGGACAACCTCAGCAACGAGGAGAAGGCCCGGGAGGGCTGGGAGCAGGTCAAGCGGGACCTCGCCGCCGAGACGTACCAGCTGTACGTGCTCGACGAGTTCGCGTACCCGATGCACTGGGGGTGGGTCGACACCGACGAGGTCATCGATGTGCTGCGTGATCGGCCCGGGACCCAGCATGTCGTCATCACCGGGCGGAACGCGCCCGAGAAGCTCGTCGACTTCGCGGATCTCGTGACCGACATGTCCAAGGTCAAGCACCCCATGGACGTCGGTCAGAAGGGTCAGAGGGGCATCGAGTGGTGACCCCGTGATGTCGTCCTCGTCCGTGCCCTTGTCCTCCTCGTCATTGTCCTCGTCATTGTCCTCGTCCATGTCCTCCTCGTCCTCCGTCCCCCGGCTGGTCATCGCCGCGCCCTCCTCGGGCAGCGGCAAGACCACCGTCGCCACGGGGTTGATGGCCGCGTTCGCCGCGCGGGGGCTTGCCGTGTCCCCGCACAAGGTGGGGCCGGACTACATCGATCCCGGGTATCACGCGCTCGCCTGCGGGCGGGTGGGGCGGAACCTCGACGCGTATCTGTGCGGGCCGGAGTTGGTCGCGCCCCTGTTCGCGCATGGCGCGCGCGGGTGCGACATCGCCGTCGTCGAGGGTGTGATGGGGATGTACGACGGGGCCGCCGGGGAGGGCGAGTTGGCGTCCACCGCGCAGGTGGCGAAGTTGTTGCGGGCGCCGGTGGTGTTGGTCGTGGACGCGTCGTCGCAGTCGCGGTCGGTGGGGGCGTTGGTGCACGGGTTCGTCTCGTGGGATCCGGAGGTGCGGGTCGGGGGCGTGATCCTCAACAAGGTCGCCTCGGATCGGCATGAGGAGTTGTTGCGGGAGGCGTTGGAGTCGGTCGGGGTGCCCGTGTTGGGTGTGCTGCGGAGGGCTCCGCAGGTGGATACGCCGTCCAGGCATTTGGGGTTGGTGCCGGTTGCCGAGCGGCGGGCTCGTGCCGTGGAGGCGGTCGCGGCGATGGGTGCGCAGGTGGCGGGCGGGTGCGATCTGGAGGCGTTGGTCGCGCTGGCACGCGGTGCGGGGGCGTTGTCGGGTGCGGCTTGGGATGCGGGTGCGGCTTTGGTTTCTTCGGCCCCGTCTCTGGGGGCTGCCGCGCCCAGAGCCCCGCTTCGGTCTGAACGGCCTCGTCCTCAAACGCCGGACAGGCTGATTCTGCCGGGGCCGGCCAAGAAGGTGCCCGGAGTCGGAGCACCAATCGTCGCCGCGGCGCCGGTCGTCGCCGTCGCCGGTGGTCCCGCGTTCACCTTCTCCTATGCCGAGCATGCCGAGTTGCTTGTCGCCGCCGGGGCCGAAGTCGTTGTCTTCGATCCGCTCAAGGATGAGCAGTTGCCCGACGGGACTCGCGGGTTGGTCATCGGGGGTGGGTTTCCGGAGGTGTACGCCGCCGAGTTGTCCGCCAATGAGGCGTTGCGGAAGGCCGTGGGTGAGCTGGCGTCGGGTGGGGCGCCCGTTGCCGCCGAGTGTGCGGGGCTGCTTTACCTCTGCCGGGAGTTGGACGGGCAGCCCATGTGCGGGGTGCTCGACGCGACCGCTCGGATGGACTCGCGGCTCACCCTCGGGTATCGGGACGCCGTGGCCGTCAGTGACAGTGTGCTCGCGGCGGCCGGGACCCGGATGCGGGGGCACGAGTTTCATCGGACGGTCGTCGAGCCGGGAGCCGGGGCGGCTCCCGCCTGGGGCGTACGGGCGCCCGCGCGGCGGGTCGAAGGTTTTGTACAGCGGGGTGCGCACGCGAGTTATCTGCACACGCACTGGGCGTCGGAGCCCGGTGTCGCCCGTCGGTTCGTGGAGAGGTGCCGGACGTCATGAGCAGCAGGTTGATCGGAGTGGGCGTCGGGCCGGGTGACCCGGAGCTGGTGACCGTCAAGGGTGTCAACGCTTTGCGGGACGCCGATGTCGTCGTCGTGCCCGTCATGGGCTCACTTGATGGAAAGGACGGCGGGGAGCCGGGGCGTGCCGAGGCGACCGTGCTGCACTATGTGGCGGCGGACAAGGTCGTACGCGTGGTGTTCGCGCTGAACGAGCGGACCGACCGGGCGCGGCGGGAGGCCGCCTGGGACGCTGCCGGGGAACGGGTCGCCGAGCTGCTGCGCACGCGTTCCAGCGTCGCCTTCGCCACCATCGGTGACCCGAACGTGTACTCCACGTTCACGTATCTCGCGCAGACGATCGCAGAGGTCGTACCGGGGACCGTCGTCGAGACCGTGCCCGGCATCACCGCCATGCAGGATCTCGCGGCGCGCTCGGGTGCCGTGCTGACGGAAGGGACCGAGCCGCTGACGCTCGTGCCCGTGACGGCGGGGGCGGCCGTGCTGAAGGACGCCCTCAACGGGCCGGGGACCGTCGTCGCGTACAAGTTCGGGCGGCAGGCGGCGGAGGTCGCCGAGGCGTTGCGCGAGACCGGGCGGATCGACGACGCGGTGTGGGGGTCCGCGCTGGGGCTGGCGGAGGAGTCCATCCAGGCCGCCGGGGAGCTGGACGGTCGTCCGCTGCCCTATCTCTCCACCCTCATCGCCCCCGCCCCGCGCGGCGGTGGACGCGGCGGCAAGCTGTGAGCGTTCCCGGTGCGCCGGTGTGGGGCGAGCCCGGCTGCGGTGCGCGGCGCCCGGCAGCCTCGCGTTCACTCCGTCACTCCCACCACCACCCAGATGAACACCGCCCCGGCGATCGTGCACAGCAGCGTGGAGCGGGCCGGGTGTTCATGGTGGGCCTCGGGGAGGATCTCGGCGGCGGCCAGGTACAGCAGTCCGCCGCCGAAGAAGCCGAGATAGCAGCCGAGGGGTTGTTCCGGGATCGTGAAGAAGAGCGTGGAGGCGGCGCCCAGTACCGGGGCCGCCGCGTCCGCCACCAGCATCGCGATCGCTCGGCGGCGGGCGTTGCCGTACACGCTCGTCAGTGTGTACGTGTTGAAGCCGTCCGCGAAGTCGTGAGCGATCACCGCCAGCGCGACCGCCACGCCCATGCCCCCGCCGACCTGGAAGGCCGCGCCGATCGCCACGCCGTCCATGGCGCTGTGGCCGACCATCGCGGCGGCGGCCGTCAGACCCACCTGCGGGGCACGGCCATTGTGCTCCTCCGCACCGTGCGCGGCCTGCCGGGCCGCCAGCAGGCGTTCCACCAGGTGGGCCAGGAGGAAGCCGGCGACGAACAGCAGCAGGGCGGCCGGTACGCCGAAGACCGCGTCGCCGGCCGCCTCCAGGGCCTCCGGCAGCAGATCCAGGCCGACCACGCCCAGCATCAGGCCGCCGGCCAGGCCCAGCACCAGATGGCGGCGGTCCGTCACGCGTTGTGCCGTCCAGCCGCCGAGCAACGTCATGAGGAAGGCGCCGAGCGCTACGAAGACCGCCATGTTCCTTTGCTACCGGATGAGCCGGGCCCCGCGTTCGCGGCGCCCCGAGCTGGAGTGCCCTTGAGGGGGCCGTTTTCGGCTGCAGGTTCGTTGTGGCTGGTCGCGCCCACGCGGCGGAGCCGCGAATGTCCCAGCCCCGCGCCCCTTGAGGGGCGCGCCACATCACCGGAAGAGGCACGATGACCCCCGCTACCGATACCCCCTCCGCCAAAGTGACCTTCGTCGGGGCCGGGCCCGGGGCTGCTGATCTGCTCACGTTTCGGGGCGCGCGAGCCATCGCCGAGGCCGATGTCGTGATCTGGGCGGCCAGCCTGGTCCAGGCGGAGGTCCTCGACCACGCGCGCGAGGGCGCGGAAATACTCGACTCGGCGGCCATGTCGTTGGAGGACGTCGTCGCCGTGTACGAGCGGGCCCTCGCCGAGGGGCTGAAGGTGGCGCGGATTCACTCCGGGGACCCGGCGCTGTGGGGTGGTACGCAGGAGCAGCTGGACCGGTGCCGGGAGATCGGGATCGCCGCCGAGGTCGTTCCCGGGGTGTCCTCCTTCTCCGCCGTCGCGGCGCTCGCGCAGCGGGAGTTGACGATTCCGGAGGTCGCGCAGTCCGTG
Organism: Streptomyces ipomoeae 91-03; assembly: GCF_000317595.1. Taxonomy (GTDB): domain Bacteria; phylum Actinomycetota; class Actinomycetes; order Streptomycetales; family Streptomycetaceae; genus Streptomyces; species Streptomyces ipomoeae. Next base: position 41,125 of record NZ_AEJC01000621.1, read on the forward strand.
ATCCTGACCCGGCTCGGCGGGGGCAAGACGCCCATGCCGCCCGGCGAGGACGTACGGGAGTTCGCGCGGCACGGTACGACGATGGCGGTGTTCCTGTCCGCCGCGCGCAGTGGGCAGTTGGTGCGGGAGCTGCTGGAGGGCGGTTACCCGACGACGACGCCCGTCGTGGTGGCGTACCAGGCGACCTGGCCCGAGGAACTGGTCGTGAAGTGCACGATCGGCACGTTGGAGGAGACCGTCAAGGAGCACAAGCTGTGGAAGCACACGCTGTTCCTGGTCGGCCCGGCCCTCGACGCCCACGGCACGCGCTCGCACCTCTACCACCCGGGTCACTTCCACGGGTACCGGAAGGCGGACCCGGCGGCGCGCAAGGCCCTGCGTGAGGCAAACCGGGAAGCGGCTCGTGAGACACGTCGTGAGTCGGGTCGTGAGTCGCGGGAACAGGGTGCCACGCCGTGATCAGCGTCATCGGTACGGGCACGGGGGCGCCCCTTCCCCCGGACGCCGAGGCGGTGTTGGCCGAGGCGGCGCTCGTCGTGGGCGGGCGGCGGCATCTGGAGGCGGCGCGGCTGCCGGAGGCCGCTGAGCGGGTGGTGCTGGGGCCGTTGGCGCCCGCGCTCGATGTGATCGAGAAGTACATGGGCGAGCGGGTCGTCGTGCTCGCCTCCGGTGACCCGGGGTTCTTCGGGATCGTGCGGGCGCTGGCCGAGCGGTTCGGGGCCGACGCGCTGGACGTACGGCCGGGGGTGTCGTCCGTGGCCACCGCGTTCGCGCGGCTGGGGCTGACCTGGGACGACGCGGTCGTGGTGAGCGCCCATGGACGTGAGCTGCGGACCGCGCTGAACGTGTGCCGGGCGCGACCCAAGGTGGCGGTGCTGACCGGGCCGGGCGCGGGTCCCGCCGAACTGGGCGCGGGGCTCCACGCGGTGGGCGCTCGGCGGGTGCTCGTCGTCGCGTCCGCGCTGGGCGACCCGGAGCACGAGCGGGTCGAGCGGGTGACTCCGGCCGAGGCCGCCGGACGCGACTGGGGCGGGGCGGTGAGCGTCGTACTGTGCCTCGGTGTCGAGGAGGAGGGCCGTACGGTCGCTCCGATGCGTACCGTCGCCGGGGGCGGGCGTCTAGCTCCCTCCCGATGGGCCCTCGACGAGGGCGAGTTCGCGCACCGCGACTCGATGATCACCAAGTCGGAGGTACGGGCCCTCGCGCTCGCCCGGCTCGGGCCGCGGCTCGGGGATCTGGTGTGGGACGTCGGCGCGGGCTCCGGTTCGGTGGCCGTGGAGTGCGCGCGGCTCGGCGCGGCCGTCACCGCCGTCGAGAAGGCGGCGGACGACGTGGCGCGCGTCCACGCCAACGCCGCCGCGCACGGCGTCGACGTCCATGTGGTGCACGGTACGGCGCCGGACGCGCTGGACGGCCTGCACGGGGACCCCGACGCCGTGTTCATCGGCGGCGGGGGCCGCGAACTGTCCGCCGTCGTCACCGCGTGCGCGCGGCGCGCCCGGCGGACCGTGGTGGTCGCCATGGCCGCGCTCGACCGGGTGCCCGCGGCCCGGGAGGCGCTGCTCTCCGCCGGGTTCACCTGTGACGGTGTACTGCTGCAGTCGTCCCGGCTGGCGCCGCTGCCGGGGAACGTGACCCGGCTGGCCGCCACCAATCCCGTATTTCTGCTGTGGGGCGTTCGGCCTCCGGCGCACAACGAAGGAGTTGACCGGTGATCGGCCTGATCTCCGCGACCGCCGCGGGGGCCGTTGCCGCCCAGCGGCTCGCCTCGGCGTGGCCCGAGCGGACGCGTGTCTACGAGGGGCCCGTACGGGATGCCGTGCGGCGCGCGTTCGGGGAGTGCGAGCAGTTGGTGTGCTTCCTCGCGACGGGGGCGACGGTACGGGTGCTCGCGCCGCTGTTGGCCGACAAGGCGACCGACCCCGGTGTGGTGTGCGTCGACGAGGGCGGGCGGTTCGCCGTCTCGCTGATCGGCGGGCATGGTGGGGGTGCCAATGAACTCGCCCGTGAGGTGGGTGAGTTGCTGGGCGCGGAGCCGGTGATCACTACGGCCACGGATGCGGTGGGGGTGCCGGGGCTGGACACGCTGGGGCTGCCGGTCGAGGGCGATGTGGCCGGGGTGTCTCGGGCCGTGCTCGACGGGGAGGCTGTGGAGCTGGACCTGGAGATCGGCTGGCCTCTGCCCGCGTTGCCGTCGAACGTCGGGCACTCGGCGTCACAGCGAAGCCGGGCACCACGGCAAGCCCCCGTGATACGCGTGACCGACCGCGTGCTTGAGCCCGCCGAAGGCCAGGTCGTCCTCCGTCCTCCCTCCCTCGTCGTCGGCGTGGGTGCCTCCAAGGGCGCCCCCGTCGACGAAGTACTCGCTCTCGTCGAGAAAGCCCTCCACGACGCCGGCCTCTCCCCCAAGTCCCTCGCCGAGATCGCCACCGTCGACGCCAAGGCCGACGAACCCGGCATCGTCGAGGCCGCCGAACGCCTGGGCGTGCCCCTGGTCACCCACTCCGCCGAGGAGTTGGCGGCGGTCGAGGTGCCGAACCCCTCCGACGCGCCGCTCGCTGCCGTGGGCACCCCTTCCGTCGCGGAGGCCGCCGCGCTCGTACGCGGGGGTGAACTCCTCGTCGCCAAGCGGAAGTCGGAGCGGGCTGACGGGCGGCCGGCGATGGCGACCTGTGCGGTCGTGCGGCGGCCGGCGCGTGGGCGGCTCGCGGTGGTGGGGCTCGGACCCGGTGCGCGGGATCTGCTGACGCCCCGCGCCAAGGCCGAGCTCCAAGGCGCCTCCGTGCTCGTCGGGCTGGATCAGTACGTCGACCAGATCCGGGATCTGCTGCGACCCGGCACCCGCGTTCTGGAGTCCGGGCTCGGCGCGGAGGAGGAGCGGGCGCGGACTGCCGTGGCTCAGGCGCGTAAGGGGTATGCCGTCGCGCTGATCGGGAGCGGGGACGCGGGGGTGTACGCCATGGCGTCGCCGGCGCTCGCGGAGGCGTCCGACGACATCGACGTGATCGGGGTTCCGGGCGTGACGGCGGCGCTCGCCGCCGCCGCGATCCTCGGGGCTCCGCTCGGGCACGACCATGTGTCGATCAGCCTCTCCGATCTGCATACGCCGTGGGAGGTCATCGAGCGGCGGGTGCGTGCGGCGGCCGAGGCGGACATCGTGGTGACGTTCTACAACCCGCGCAGCCGGGGCCGGGACTGGCAGTTGCCGAAGGCGCTCGCGATCCTCGCCGAGCACCGGGAGCCGACGACGCCGGTCGGTGTCGTACGGCAGGCCTCGCGGCCGGACGAATCCGCCCGGGTGACGACCCTGGCCGCACTCGACCCGGCGACGGTCGACATGATGACCGTGGTGACCGTGGGCAACACGGCGTCCCGGACCATCGCGGGGCGCATGGTGACGCCGCGCGGCTACCGCTGGCAGACGGACACACAGACGGAGCCCCGGACGAAGACCCGGACAAAGACCCAGGAGGCGGCGGGATGAACCGGGTGGTCCACCCCATCGAGCAGGAGTCCTTCCGGCGGCTGCGCGCCCGCCTGGACACCTCGCACTTCCCGCCGCTGACCAGGGCGGTCGTGGAGCGGGTCATCCACTCCGCGGCCGATCTGGAGTACGCGGACGACCTCGTCATGGACGAGGGCGCGCTGCGGAAGGCGCATGCCGCGCTGCACGCCGGAGCGCCCGTCGTCGTGGACGTGGAGATGGTCGCGGCGGGCATCACGCGCCGCGAGACCGTCTGCCGGCTCAAGGACGCGACGGCCGGGCCGGGGCTGACGCGCTCCGCGCACGCGGTCCGGCTGGCGTACGAGCAGGTCGGGCCGGGGGCGTTGTGGGTGATCGGCTGCGCGCCGACCGCGCTCGAGGAGCTGCTCACCCTGGACGCCTCCCCCGCGCTCGTCATCGGGCTGCCCGTAGGGTTCGTCGGGGCGGCCGAGTCCAAGGCCGCGCTGCGGGAGAGCGGGCTGCCCGCCGTCAGCAATGTGTCCGAGAAGGGCGGGTCGGCGGTGGCCGCCGCCGCGCTCAACGCCCTGCTGTACCACCCTTTTTCCCATACCGATCCCGATCCTGAGGAGAAATCGTGACCACCCCGCCGCCCGCCCTGCTCATCGCCGGTCATGGCACCCGGGACGATGCGGGAGCCGAGGCGTTCCGCGAGTTCGTCGGGGAGCTGGGACGCCGCCACCCCGAACTGCCCGTCGCGGGCGGCTTCATCGAGCTGTCCCCGCCGCCGCTGGGCGACGCGGTCACCGAGTTGGTGGAGCGGGGGGTGCGGCGGTTCGCCGCCGTACCGCTGATGCTGGTGTCCGCCGGGCACGCCAAGGGCGACATCCCGGCGGCGCTGGCCCGCGAGAAGGAACGGCACCCGGGGATCTCGTACACCTACGGCCGTCCGCTGGGCCCGCACCCGGCGCTGCTGAGCGTCCTCGAGCGGCGGCTGGACGAGACGCTGGGCTCCGCCGGGCGCACACCGGGCGACCGGGCGGATGTGACCGTGCTCCTGGTCGGGCGGGGGTCGACGGACCCCGACGCCAACGCCGAGGTGTACAAGGCGGCCCGGCTGCTGTGGGAGGGGCGCGGATTCGCGGGCGTGGAGACGGCGTTCGTGTCGCTGGCGGCGCCGGATGTGCCGAGCGGCCTCGACCGGTGTGTGCGGCTGGGCGCGAAGCGGATCGTGGTGCTGCCGTACTTCCTGTTCACCGGCATCCTGCCGGACCGGGTGCGGCAGCAGACCGAGGGCTGGGCCGCCGCGCATCCGGAGATCGAGGTACGGTCGGCCGATGTCATCGGGCCGGAGCCGGAGTTGCTGGATCTGGTCATGGAGCGGTACCGGGAGGCGTTGGAGGGCGATCTGCGCATGAACTGCGACTCCTGCGTCTACCGCGTCGCGCTGCCCGGCTTCGAGGACAAGGTGGGGATGCCGCAGCAGCCGCACTTCCACCCGGACGACGACGGCCACCACCACGGCAACGGGCATCACCATCACCACGGGGGACACTCGCACTCACATGCACACTGAACGGGACACGGCCGGCGGGCACAGCCTGCGCCACGGGGACCGAGGCCGCGAAGAGCCCGGTCACGACTCGCACCGGCACGGCCACGATCCGCGGCATCAAGGTCACGACCTGCGGCATCACGGTGACGCCGAGGTCCGGGACGGCGGGGCCGCGCTCATCGACCTGGCCGTGAACGTCCGTGCCGACACACCGCCGGGCTGGCTGCGGGAGCGGATCGCCGCGTCGCTGACCGGGCTGGCCGCCTACCCCGACGGGCGGGCGGCCCGGGCGGCGGTGGCGGCCCGGCACGGGCTGCCGGTGGACCGGGTGCTGCTGACGGCGGGCGCCGCCGAGGCGTTCGTGCTGCTGGCGCGTGCCCTGAAGGTCCGTCACCCGGTGGTGGTGCACCCTCAGTTCACGGAACCGGAGGCCGCGCTGCGGGACGCCGGGCACACCGTGGACCGGGTGCTGCTGCGGGCGGCGGACGGCTTCCGCCTCGACCCGGCGGCCGTGCCGAAGGGCGCGGACCTGGTCGTCGTCGGCAACCCGACCAACCCGACGTCGGTGCTGCACCCGGCCGGGGTGATCGCCCGACTGGCGCGCCCCGGGCGGACGTTGGTGGTCGACGAGGCGTTCATGGACGCTGTGCCCGGTGAGCGCGAGGCGCTGGCCGGGCGGACGGACATACCCGGTCTCGTCGTGCTGCGCAGCCTCACCAAGACCTGGGGGCTCGCGGGGCTGCGGATCGGCTATGTCCTCGCCGCGCCCGAGACGATCGCGGAGCTGGAGCGGGCCCAGCCGCTGTGGCCGGTGTCCACGCCCGCCCTCGCGGCGGCCGAGGCGTGTGTGTCGGACCGGGCCCTGGCGGAGGCGGCCGAGGCGGCCGGCCGCACAGCCGCCGCTCGCGCCCATCTGGTCGCCGGGCTCAAGGAGTTCGGCCCCGACGGTCTGGTCGTCGCCGAGCCCGCCGAGGGCCCGTTCGTCCTGGTCCGGCTCCCCCGCGCGGCAGCCGTACGACGCCATCTGCGCACCCTCGGCTTCGCCGTGCGCCGCGGTGACACCTTCCCGGGGCTGGACGAGGAGTGGCTGCGCCTGGCGGTCCGGGACCGCACGACGATCAACGGCTTCCTCCAGGCGCTGGACCAGGCCATGACACTGGCGGACCGCTGAGCGGAGGGGGCTCAACGGTCCGCCGGGACCAGGTCGGTCAGATGTCAGGGCGTCAGCACAGCGAGCTGTGCTTGCAGTGCATCTTCACGCCCATCTTGTGGTTGAAGTCCTGCCACTTGCCGCGCGCGAACGACTTGTTGACGCTGTCCGGAACGGTCGGCTTCGCGACGTAGGCCCAGACGTGGAGCATCAGGTAGCCGGTCTTCTTCTCGTTGTAGAACTGGAAGTAGACCTTGGAGCCCGCGCCGTCGAAGTGGCCCTTCTGCGCGACGAAGTACCAGCCGTTCTTCACACCCTTCGAATAGAACTTGACCGGTGCGTTCTTGCAGCCGAAGGGGCCGGCCGCGCAGGCCTTCAGCTTGATCAGCTGGCCCTCCTTGGGGTACTTCTTCGGCGCGTTCTTCACGGGGAACGTGCAGTTGAAGCACTTCTTCAGTTCCTGCATCGGCTCGCTGGCCTTCCAGGGCCGGCCGATGTACTTGGCGTTGTTGGGCTTCACGTGGAAGCGCCAGTCGTAGAACTTGCGGAGCTTCACGGCAGCCGCGGCCTGGGACTCCTGCTTCGCGACCGTGGTCTCGGTCTTCTTGGCGACAGCCGAAGCGCTGCTGGCGGAGGCGGCGCCGGCCGGGGCGAGGACCGCGAGCATGGCGGCCCCCGCGACCGCCAAGGACGACAGTCTGCGGAAGAGGGGTGAGCGGTTGAGCACGGATGTCTCCCTGTGATGGGGCTGGACGACTGAGACGGACGTGCGGTGCGCAACCAAGCTAGGGATCTCACAGGTTCCCCAAAATTGTCCCTTCGGCCACTGCCCCTTGGGGAGCGTCAACACTCAGGACACATACGGCGTTTCATCACCGAGCACCCGCTCCCTGGTGCCGTCCGGGAAGCGGATCTCCACGCTCCCGTCGACGCCGACGGCCGCGCTCGCCCCCGAGTGCGACACCCGCGAATCGCCGCTGAGCACGACGAGTGTGACCAGGAGCGGGGCGGCGTCTCCTTCGAGCACGGGCGTCGCCGAGTGGTGCCCGTACGCGTTGGCGTCGAGGGCGTGTACGACGGCACCGGCCCCGTTCCAGCCGTGCAGGCCCACGATGGCGCTGGTCAGCCCGTCCGCACGGCGGGCCAGCGCCCGGGGCCCCGGCCCGGACTCCCCCACGGGCGGCGCCGTGTCGTCGGCCACCGCCCACCCCCCTTCCCGCACCCGTGTACCCGGCGGTACGTCGAGGCGGTGCACCCGTGCCTCCCACGGACCGTGCACCACGCTCACCGTCTCGATCCGGTGGCCCAGGGCCTCGTGCCAGGAGGCGGCGCGACGGCCCTCGACGCCGAGCGGGTGGATACGACCGCGCGGGGACGGGGTGCCGTCGGGGCCGAGGAGGGCGAGGTGGTTGTCGGGGCCGGTCGGGGTCTCGGGCGCGGTGCCGCTGGAGTAGGCGAACTTCGCGTAGTGCGGGCTGTCCTCGGCCGAGGCGGGCGTCGGTGGCAACCGGTCACTGCCGTGGTTGACCAGCCGTACGAGCCCGTCGGCGGCGGTGGAGTGCAACAGCCAGCCGGGGGCGGGCAGCGCCAGGGTCACGTCGGCCGTGTCGATGGGGGCGGCCTCTTCCGGTGCCGTCCACACCGGGTGGTCCTCGGGGAGCAGCAGCCCCAGGAAGGCCTTGCTCGCCCAGTACGGGGAGGCGGGACCCGAGTAGCGCTGGGTGACGGGGAGGTAGGGCCGGTACCAGCCGAGGGTGAGCAGCCCCCGCTCGTCGGGCACACCGCGCTCGGCGAAGTGCTTCAGCGCACCCGAGGCGAGGCGACGGGTCAGGCCCGGCGGGAGCGGGGTGGCGTCGGCGAGGGCGCCCGCCCAGAGCGGGGCGGTGGTGGCGAAACGATAGGTGAGTGAGCGCCCCTGGTGGACGGGCGCGCCGTCGGCGCCGAAGAAGTGCTGATGAACGGCGAGGAATTCCCGCAGCCGGGCTCGGTGCCGGGTCACGGTGGCCGCGTCCGCCCGCGAACCGGCGATCCGCTCCCACAGCACCGGGTAGAGGTGCAGCGCCCATCCGTTGTAGTAGTCGAACTTCCGCCCGTCCCCGTCGGTGTACCACCCCCCGCCCCGATACCAGTCCTCCAGCCGCGCGAGCCCGGCGTCGATCTCGGCCCGGCTGTGCGGGGCGCCGACGGAGGCCAGGAACTCCTCCGTGATCACCTGGAAGAGCCGCCAGTTGGAGTCGTTGACATGGGCGCCGACGAACCCACCGAGCCACTCGACGACCCGTTGCCGTACGGCGTCGTCGAGCCGGTCCCACAGCCACGGCCGGGACTCGTGCAGGCCGATGGCGATGGAGGCCGCCTCGACCATGGGCTGGGCCCGGTCGGTGATGGGCGGCCAGTGCTCGGGATGGGACGGATCGGTACCGGCACCGAGCCCGGCGACGTACCGCTCGACGAGGGTCGGGTTCACGCGTCCTTGTGATCCCGCGATCCGGAAGGCGGCGAGAAGAAAGGAGCGGGCATAGCCTTCGAGCCCGTCGGACCAGGGCCCGGAGTGGCTGGGCGGCCCGGGGAGCCGGTACTGGGCGAACGTGGGTGAGGCGTAAGGAAGCAGACCGTCCAGAAGACGGTCGGCCATGGCCTCCCAGTGGGCACGGGTCCAGCCGGTGAGGGGGGAGAGGGTGTGGTCGGTGGGTGGGAACAAGCGCGTCGAGTCGTCTGGAAGGGACACATGCGGCGCGGTCATAGGGGGTTGGCTCCTCCATCTGTCAGGTCAAGTGCAGCGCGCCCCAAAGGGGCGCGGGGAACCGCGCGACCAGCCACAAACGACCCGCACCCTCACGACGGCCTTCGAGCGGAGCGTGAGGGTGCCGCAACACTCCGCCGCACAACAATGTGCGTACCCAGCAAGTGATGCGAACCGGCCGCATGCTCAGGGTCACGCAAAGCGATCCGCACAGCAGCCCGCCCCAGCTCCTCCGCGGGAGTACGCACCGTGGTGAGCGGCGGATTGAAGTCCTCCGCCAGCGGAATGTCGTTGTACCCGACCACAGAGATGTCCTCGGGAACGCGCAACCCCACCTCGGCGATCGCGCGGAGCGCCCCGGCCGCGACCATGTCGTCCCCGGCCACCACAGCCGTGAACTCCCGTGGCCCCTTGAGGAGTTCACCCATCGCGCGGAGCCCGTTCGCCCGTCCGAGCCCGCAGTCGACGACATGCGCGGCCTCCGGCGGCAGCCCGTGCTCGGCCAGAGCCGCCCGGTACCCGGCGACCCGGGCGTCGAGCGCGGTGTTCCCGGGCAGCCCGCCGAGGAAGACGACGCGGCGGTGACCGGCGGAGAGAAGATGCCCGGTGATGGCACGGGCCCCGGCCTCGTTGTCGAACTCGACGACCAGGGCCGGGATGTCGGGGTCGGGGGCGGGCCGCCCGCAGAGCACGAGCCGCGCCCCGGACGCGTCGAGGGCCTGCGCGTAGTGGGCGACGCGCGAGCGGTACGCGTCGTCCTCGACGACGCCACCGACCAGGATGACGAGCCGCGCCCCTTCCTCTCGCATGAGCCGTACGAAGTCCATCTCGCGCTGCGGGTCCCCGCCGGTCGCACCGACGACGCAGAGCCAGCCACGGTCGGCGGCCTCCGCCTCCACTCCCTCCGCGACCTGGGCGTAGAAGGGACTGGTGACCTGTCGTACGACGACGGCGGCCATCTTCCGGCCGCCGCCGACGAGCGCGCGGGCGTGGGCGTTGGCGACGTAGTCGAGGTCGCGGGCGGCGCGCAGGACGCGGGCCCGGGTGGCGGCGGGCACCGGGTGGTTCCCGCTGAGCGCGCGGGAGGCGGTGGCCACGGACACCCCGGCCCGCTCGGCGACCTCCCGGATCGTGACCCGCCCCTTGGCCGCCGGTCCTTTGGCCCCCGGTCCCTTGGACACCATGTCGTTCTCCATCCCCCACGTCTCCCTTTCCACCGGCGGCTGTCGCGGTACCGGCCGCGACCTGCTCCGCCCGGCCCGCCGCTGCCCCGGCTGTCGTACGGCCCGCCGCTGCCTGGTTGATGCGGCTCGCCCCTGCGGGGCTCAGGTGTTGGCCGCGTGGTCCAGCGCGAATTCCTCGGCCATTCTGTCGCCGCCGCGCCGGCGCCACTTCTTCACCGTCGCGTCCCACTCGGACAGCGGGAGCCGGCCGGCGACGATGCCGGTGACGGTGTCGTCGATGAGGGCCTTGAGGGTGGCACCCTGCGCGTTCTTGGTCGCGGACTGCAGTCCGAAGGAGGCGTCGCGGATGGCGTGCGGGACGACCTTCCGCTGCCAGGTGTGCAGGGCCCGTACGGCGTCCGGCATGCCCGGCACGAACAGCACCTGCGGCCCTTCGGCGAGGTACTTCAGCGGCAGGTTGGTGTTGTTCTCGACCTCGCCGAGCTTGGTGGCCTGCGGGGAGCCGTCCTCGGCGCGGGTGAAGTGGGTGCCCTCGACGCCGTAGTGGACGAGTTCCCACTCCTGGCTGCCGAAGGGGGCGGCGAGGTAGTCGAGGATGCGGAGCAGCAGTTCGACGCGTTCCTTCTTGGCCTTCTTCAGCACGGTGTAGCCGAAGGAGCGGCGGGCGGCGACGATGCCGCCGGGTTCGCCGCCGACGCTGTACGGGAGGGCCGCCGCCGGGGTCAGCTTGCCTCTGCTCTCGCGGTACTTGGGCAGATAGGCGCCGAAGCCGTCCTGCATGGAGCCGACCGTGCCGTTGTAGTAGAGGGTGGTCAGGTCGATCTGGGAGACCGAGGTGGCGTCGGGGTGGTAGGAGCCGTCCTTGCGCAGCCGGGCCTGGAAGGCGATCGCCGCCTTGTAGCGTTCGTCGGTCCACGCGGGCTCGAAGGTGCCGTCCGCCGTGACGGCCCATGCCATGGGCGCGTTGTGGGCGGCGGCGTGCACGGCGTTGCCGAAGAGGGAGCCGGCGGCGGCGCCGAGGGCGTAGGTACGGCCGCCGGTCGCCTTCTTGGCGACGGCGGCGAAGTCGTCGGCGGTCCAGCCCTCCCGCATGCCGGCGTCGGTGAACATGTCCTGGTTGAGCCAGAGCGTGGAGCCGGGCAGGGGGCGTTCCAGGGGGATGCCGTGGATCCGGCCGCCGATGCGGCCCATGTCGCGCCAGGCGTGGGTGGGGATGTTCGCGAGGTTGGGGTAGTCGGCGATGGCGTCGCCGGAGAGGAACGGGGTGAGGTCCTCGGCCCGGCGCCGCACGAACTCGGGTTCGCGGGGCAGGACGAAGCCGGAGAAGAGGTTGATGATGTCGGGCAGGGCGTCGGCGTCGCCCGCCATGACGGTCGCCATCTTCTTCTGGTAGTCCGCCTGGGAGATGATCATGTACTCGATCTTCACGCCGAGGGCCTTCTCCACGGCCGCCCAGAACCGGTTCGCCGAGGCCGGCTTGGGCGGGGTGCCGAACGACACCGACATGACCTTGACCGTCGAGCCGTCGCCCGGTGTACGGGAGACGGACTTCACCAGGTCGGACGGGTAGGCGGTGTAGCCCGCCTGGACGCCGGCCCCGGTGGGCGCGAGGTCCGGCTTCGGACCGCCCGCCGGGGTGTACGTCGGCCAGGGCGCGAGTTTCTTGCCCACGTTGGAGACGTCGCTGTCGCCGGAGCCGGTGGAGCAGGCGGTCAGCAGGGAGGGGGCGGCGGCTGCGGCGCCACCGACGGCCATGGAGCGGAGCAACGTGCGGCGGGACATGCGGGGCATGGGTGAACCACCTCGTGTCGGCTGGGTCGGCTTGTGTCAGCCGTGTCGGCTTGTGTCAGCTCTTGATGGCGCCGGTGAGCACGCCCTTCGTGAAGTACTTCTGCAGGAACGGGTAGACGAGCAGGATCGGTACGGTGGCGAGCACGAGCACCGCCATCTGCACGGTCTGCGGTGCGGTGACGGTGGCCTCGCCGGTCGTCGCGTCGGTGAGCCCGGACCCGGCGACCACGTAGGTCCGCAGTACCTGCTGGAGGGGCCAGTGGTCGCTCTCCAGGTACAGCGAGGCGTAGAACCAGGAGTTCCAGTACGCCACCGCGTAGAACAGTCCGACGACGGCGAGCGCGGCCTTCGACAGCGGCAGGACGATCGAGACGAGCACCCGCCAGTCCCCCGCCCCGTCCAGCCGGGCCGCCTCGTACAGCTCCTCGGGGATGCCCTGGAAGAAGCCGCGCAGAACGACCAGGTTGAAGACGTTCACGAGGACGGGCAGGACCAGCGAGGCGTAGCTGTCCAGCAGGCCCAGCTCCTTGACCAGCAGGAAACTCGGGATCATGCCGGGCGGGAAGAGGAACGTGAACAGGATCAGCAGCAGTACCGGCCTGCCGCCGAGGACGCCGGGGCGGGAGAGCGCGTAGGCGAGGGTGACGGTGCAGGCGAGGCTGAGCAGGGTGCCGACGACCGTGACGCCGGCGCTGACGCCGAGCGCGTGGGTGACGATGCCGCCGTCGAGGATGTCGCGGTAGGCGTCCAGCGAGGGCTCGGTCGGCCAGAGCACCCAGCCGCCGTTGGCGACGACCTCGTCCGTGGAGGCCAGGGACGTGGACACGATCACCAGGAACGGTACGCAGACCAGCAGTACGACGGCGGCGAGGGCGACGGCTTTCGCCGCCTGGGTGAGCGGCTTCGGCTTCTCCAGCCAGCCGGGGCGGGCGGAGTTTCGGGCGTGGGCGCTCACTTGTAGACCCCCTGTTCGCCGAGCCGGTGGGCGACCTTGTTGGCGGCGTAGACGAGGAGGGCGCCGATGACGCCCTTGAACAGGCCCGCGGCGGCGGCGAATCCGTAGTCGCCGCCGACGATGCCCTGGTAGTAGACGAAGGTGTCGATGATCTCGGCGGTCTCCGGGCCGACCGCGTCGCGCTGGAGGAGCATCTGCTCGAAGCCGACGGAGAGGATGTCGCCGAGCCGCATGATCAGCAGCAGCACGATCACCGGGCGGATGGCGGGCAGCGTGACGTGCCAGAAGCGCCGCCAGGGGCCCGCGCCGTCGATCGCGGCGGCCTCGTACTGCTGCTCGTCGACCTGGGAGAGCGCGGCGAGGAAGATGATCGTGCCCCAGCCGGCGTCCTTCCAGATGACCTGGGCGACGGTGAGCGGCCGGAAGGCGTCCGGGTCGCCGATGATGTCGACGGTGCTCAACGCCATGGTGTCCAGCGAGGAGTTGAGCAGTCCGGTGTCGCCGAGCACCTGCTGGAAGAGGGCGACGACGATCACCCATGAGATGAAGTGCGGCAGATACGCCACCGACTGCACGAAGCGGCGGACCGTGCTCCAGGTGAGGCTGTGCAGCAGCAGGGCGAGGGCGAGCGGCACCGGGAAGTAGAAGACGAGCTGGAGGACGGCGATCCAGAGCGTGTTGAGAACGGCCGCCCAGAACGCCCCGTCCTCGAACATCCGCCGGAAATTGCCCGCGCCGACCCAGGGGCTGCCCCAGATGCCGTCGAACGGCACGTACTCCTTGAAGGCGATGAGGTTGCCGGCCAGTGCGCCGTAGTGGAAGAGCAGGAAGTAGGCGAGGCCGGGGAGCATCAGTAACAGCAGCGACCGTGATTGGAAACGCTTTCGCCGCTGTTGCGCATCACCCGCCGGGCGTCGATCCTCGCTGACTTCCTCTGTACCTGTGTGTTCCCGTAGTACGGCCGCCACGGGTCCCCCTCATGCCTCGAAGTCGAGTCCAGGGGAAGTTAAAACGGTTTCATTCGGCAGTCAACGGCCCTGACAGAGAAAGCCGTTGACTGCCGAGACTGCCGGAGTTCCCTCGCCGCCGGCGGCCGTCCGGCCTCGTGCGGTGAGTCGGGCCCGGTCGACGGGGCCGGCGGCGAGGTCGCGGGGCCGTCAGCTCATGACGCGGCCGTTCAGGACCACTCGGCGTGGGGCCGCGAGGACCCGGACGTCCGCGCGTGGGTCGGTCTCGTAGACCACCAGGTCCGCGGGGGCGCCCTCGTCGAGGACGGGGCGGCCGAGCCACTGGCGGGCCGCCCAGGTGGTCGCCGCGAGGGCGTCCACGGGTGGGATTCCGGCGGTGACCAGTTCCGCGACCTCGGCGGCGACCAGGCCGTGGGCGAGGGAGCCGCCGGCGTCGGTGCCGACGTAGACGGGGATTCCGGCGTCGTAGGCGGAGCGGACGGTGTCGTAGCGGCGCTCATGCAGCCGGCGCATGTGCGCGGACCAGCGCGGGAACTTGGCCTCGCCGCCGGCCGCCATGGACGGGAAGGTGGCGATGTTGACCAGCGTGGGGACGATGGCCACGCCGCGCGCGGCGAAGAGCGGGATCAGTTCCTCGGTCAGCCCGGTCGCGTGCTCGATGCAGTCGATGCCGGCCTCGACGAGGTCCCGCAGCGAGTCCTCGGCGAAGCAGTGCGCGGTCACCCGGGCGCCCAGCAGATGCGCCTCCGCGATCGCCGCCTCCACGGCCTCCCGGGGCCAGCACGCGGTCAGGTCACCGACGCCGCGATCGATCCAGTCCCCCACCAGCTTGACCCAGCCGTCACCGCGCCGGGCCTCCTGCGCGACGTACGCGACCAGTTCCTCCGGCTCGATCTCGTGGGCGAAGTTCCGGATGTAGCGGCGGGTGCGGGCGATGTGCCGGCCGGCCCGGATGATCTCGGGGAGGTCGTCCCGGTCGTCGATCCAGCGTGTGTCGGAAGGCGACCCCGCGTCCCGGATCAGCAGCGTGCCCGCGTCCCGGTCGGTCAGCGCCTGCTTCTCCGCCTCGTCCTTGTCGACCGGGCCGTGCGCCCCGAGCCCGACATGACAGTGCGCGTCGACGAGCCCGGGCAGGGCCCAGCCCTCGACGGTACGGACGTCCCGGGCACCGACGGGACGCTCGTACGACACCCGCCCGCCGACCACCCACAGCTCGTCACGGACCTCGTCCGGACCGACGAGTACCCGGCCCTTCACATGCAGCACCGCGTGATCGCTCATGTACGGCACTCTAGTGACCGGCGGCCGATCGGTCGGGGCCGGATCGGTCTGGATCCGGTCGTGTGCGGGTGCGTGTACGGGGGAGGCCGGACTGGTCCTGGTCGCTCTTGCCGATCCGGTCCGACGTCTCCTCCTCCACCTGCGCCATCGCCGGGTCGAGGAGGCGGGACAGGAAGTGGCGGGTCCGCTCGTGGGCCGGGTCGCCGATGACCTGGGCGGGGGTGCCGTCCTCGACGATCACTCCGCCGTCCATGAAGACCACGCGGTCGGCGACCTCGCGGGCGAAGGTCATCTCGTGGGTCACCACCATCATCGTCATGCCTTCGTCGGCGAGCATGCGCATGACGGCGAGGACGTCGCCCACCAGTTCCGGGTCGAGCGCGGAGGTCGGCTCGTCGAACAGCATCACCTCGGGGCCCATGGACAGCGAGCGGGCGATGGCCACGCGCTGCTGCTGGCCGCCGGAGAGGGAGGACGGGTAGGCGTCCGCCTTCTCCGCGAGGCCCACCCGTGCCAGGTTCTCGGCGGCCACCTCGGCGGCGGTCGCCTTGTCCCGCCCGAGGACCCGGCGCTGGGGCAGGGTGAGGTTCTCGGTCACCGTGAGGTGCGGGAAGAGGTTGAACTGCTGGAAGACCATGCCGATACGGCGGCGTACGGCGTCGATGTCGACGTCGGGGTCCGTCAACTCCGTTCCACCGACGAAGACCTGGCCCTTGGTGGGCTCCTCCAGGAGGTTCACGCACCGCAGCAGCGTCGACTTGCCGGAGCCGGACGGACCGATGACACAGACGACCTCGCCCCGGCCGATCTCCAGATCGATGCCGCGCAGCACCTCGTTGTCGCCGAACGACTTGTGCAGGCCGCGGACTTGGATCTCTGCCCTGGTACTCATTTCACGGCCTCCTGGGCCTTCGCCTCCATGCGGCGTACGACGAAGCCGAGCGGGATGGTCACCAGCAGATAGCACAGACCGGCGACGAGGATCGGCGTGGAGTTGGCGGTCGTACTGGCCAGGTCGCGCCCGTACTTGGACAGTTCGCGCTCCTCCAGGGTGACGCCGAGGAACAGCACGAGTGAGGAGTCCTTGAAGAGGAGGACCAGTTCGTTGGTGAGCGGGGGAAGGATGATCCGGAACGCCTGGGGGATGATGATCGAGATCATCGCCCTCGCCGGCGAGAAGCCCAGCGAACGGGCCGCTTCCATCTGGCCCTTGGGCACCGCCTGGATGCCCGCTCGGATCGTCTCCGCCATGTACGCCGCCGCCACCAGGCCCAGCGCCAGGGCGACCTTGCCGTACGTGCCGCCGGGGATCTCCGTGCCGGGGAAGGCGAGCGGTACGGCGACACCGATGAAGATGAAGATCAGCAGGGCGGGCAGCCCCCGGAAGATCTCGATGTACACACCGGCGAACCAGCGGTACGGCCCCACCGACGACAGCCGCATCAACGCGATGACCATGCCGAGGACGAGTCCGACGACGAAGCCGGACAGCGTGTACAGCACGGTGTTCTTCAGCGCCAGTGTGATGACGTCCGGGAACATCTGGTCGGCGATGTCCGCCTGCGCGAACTGGTTCTTCAGCCGGTCCCAGTCGGCCGAGACGGCGAAGGCGATCACGGCGGTGACGAAGACGGCGTACTGCGCGCCGCGTGACAGCGTGCGCTTCTGACTGCGGGTCAGGCCCTTTTTCCTCGGCTGGAGCCGTACGTCCGTGGTGTCGGTATCAGCCATGGGTGTCATGAGGCGGACGGGGAGGCGGATGCGGCGCTCTCGTCGTACGGGCCGATCCACTGCTCGTACAGCTCCCGGTACGTCCCGTCGGCCTTGGCCTCGGTGAGCGCCTTGTTGATGGCGGCGAGGAGCTTGGTGTTGCCCTTCTTCACCGTGAAGCCGTACTGCTCACCGGTGTTGAGCTGCTCGGCGACCTCGAAGGCGTCGGCGTTCGCCTTGTCCTTCAGCCAGCCCTGGACGACCGGGTAGTCGATGACGACGGCGTCGACCTGGCCGGTGCGCAGGCCGTTGAGGACGGCGTCGGAGGATTCGAAGGAGACCGGGTCGAGGCCCTGGCTCTTGGTGTAGTCCTCACCGGTCGTCTGGGCCTGGGTGCCGACCTTCTTGCCCTTGAGGTCCGCGAAGGAGCCGATGCCGGCCTTCTTGTCGGCGAGGACGGCCTGGGTGGCGTCGAAGTACGGGTCGGAGAAGTCGACGTTCTTCTTGCGTTCCTCGGTGATCGTCATACCGGCCGCGGCGAGGTCGCACTCGCCGGAGTTCAGGAACGCGCCCGTCTTGAAGTTCTCGAACGGGGTGTCCAGGATCTCCTGCTTCACGCCCAGGTCCTCGGCGACGAGGTCGATCAGCGCCACGTCGAAGCCCTGCACCTTGCCGTCGATCTCCGACTGGAACGGCGGGTACGGGAGGTGGGTGCAGGTCGTGAGCTGACCGGCCTTCACCAGTTCGACCCCACCTGCGGCCGTCTTGGTGCCGCCGCTGCCACCGTCGCCGTCCGAGGAGCAGCCGGCCACGAGCAGCAGTCCGGCCGCCGCGGTGGTGGCGGCCAGGATGCGGGCCCGACGTCCGAGGACCGAGTTCACGGGGAGACCTCCTGTGAGGGAACTGTGGCAACTGATTATAAGGAAATCTTTGACTCGCTCAAATTATTCCGAGGGTCACTGAGCCGTCTGACCTCAGATGTCGTCGGTGATGTCGTCGATGGAGGGGGAGATTCCGGGTTGGGAGCTGTGCAGTTGGGGCTGCGAGGGCTGTGAAGGCTGTCGCCGGGAGGCGATGGGATCGGGGCAGCCTGAGGGGCGGGTGAGGGGCGGGGTGAGCCGATTACGCTCGATGTGCGGCGGCTTGCGCTCGACGTACGCCGGTCCGGCTCGACCCATCCTCGAAACCATCTACCCCCGTGAGCGAAGAGAGCACCCTGTGACCCACCCGTTTCTGGATCTGCCCCCGTTGAGCGCGGCGCACTTCGCGTCGATCGAGGATCGGGTGGCGCGGCTGCTCTCGACCGAGCAGGACGTCGTGATCACGCAGGGCGAGGCGCTGCTGCCCCTGGAGGGGGCGATTCGCGGGGCCGCCGGGCCGGGTACGACGGCGCTGAACGTGATCACCGGCCCGTACGGGCAGACCTTCGGGAACTGGCTGCGGGACTGCGGGGCGACGGTCGTCGACCTGGCGGTGCCTTTCCACACGGCGGTGACCGCGGCGCAGATCCGCGACGCCTTCGCCGAGCACCCGGCGATCGACTTCGTCTCCCTGGTGCACGCGGAGGCCGCGACCGGCAACACGAACCCGGTGGCGGAGATCGGCGAGGTCGTCCGCGAGCACGGCGCCCTCTTCCACCTGGACGCCGTGGCCTCCGTCGGCGCCGAGCCGGTGCTGCCGGACGCCTGGGGTGTCGATCTGTGCGTCATCGGCGCGCAGAAGGCCATGGGCGGCCCGGCCGGGGTGTCGGCGATCTCGGTGAGCGAGCGGGCGTGGGCCCGGATGGCCGCGAACCCGCGGGCCCCGCGGCGGTCGTACCTCTCCCTGCTGGACTGGAAGGAGCGCTGGATCGACGGCGGTCGGCGAGCGCTGCCGCACGCCCCGGCCCAGTTGGAGATGCTCGCCCTGGAGGCCTGCCTGGAGCGCATCGAGGCGGAGGGGCTGGACACGGTGATGTCCCGCCACGCGTCCGCCGCCGCGGCGACCCGAGCGGGGGCGCTCGCGTTGGGCGGCGGTCTGGAGCCGTACGTATACGAAGCGGCGGACGCGGCACCCGTCGCCACGACCCTCCGGGTGCCCGCCGGTGTCGACGCCTCCGAGCTGGTCGCCAAGGCGCTCGCCGCCGACCCCACGCTGCCGCTGGCCGCGGGCGGCGGCACTCTCGCCAAGGGAATGATCCGGCTGAACCACTACGGCCCGAACGCCACACCTGAGACGGTGCACGCCGGCCTGACCGAACTGGGAGCGGCACTGACCGAGGCAGGGCTGACGGTCGACGCGCCGGGGGCCCGGGAGGCGGCTTCGGCGAGCTGGGCGTAAGCACGGCGGTCGGGTAGAGCGATTCGGCAGGGCGGTCCGACAGGCGGCCCAGCACGGTCGTTCGGCGCCGTGCGGCGCGGCGTAGGACGGGGGCGGACGTTGGGGCGGCGTTCCCGGCCGGAACCTCGCGCCAGTCGGTGCATGAATTGCCAGACTGGGCCCATGACCACAACCGACCCCACCGACACCGCGCCGACACCCCGGACCGCGTCCGCGCCGACGCCCGACGCCATGGCCGCGCCCGAGTCCGCCCCCGCGCTCGCCACGCTCCCCGACGGCCGCCCCATCCCGCTGACGACCGGCGACGAGGGCCCCATGCTGGAGAGTTGGCTGGACTTTCATCGGGCCACGTTGGAGTTGAAGTGTGCGGGGCTGGACGACACGCAGGCGCGGACGGCTTCGGCGGAGCCGTCGGAGCTCACGCTGCTGGGGCTGGTGCAGCATCTGACGGAGGTCGAACGGAACTGGTTCCAGCGGGTGTTCGCCGGGGTGGACGCCCCCCTGGTGTACGAGGAGGAGACCGGCTACCGGCTCACCCCGGAGCGTGGGCTCGACGAGGCGCTCGACATCTGGCGGCGCGAGGTCGCCCGGAGCCGTGAGGTGTGTGCCGGGCACGCTCCCGACTCGCCGGGGCGGGTCCCGGACGGTCAGATGATGGGCGGGACGCAGGTCAGCCTCCGGTGGATCCTGATCCACATGATCGAGGAGTACGCTCGCCACAACGGCCACGCCGACATCCTGCGCGAACGCATCGACGGGGTCACCGGCGCCTGAGCTCCCGTGATCACCCGTGATCACCCGCGAGCTCCGGTGATCACCCGCCCGACCATCATCACCTGCCCCGGCTTTCCCGCCGGGGCGTTTTTCGTCCGGGGCTTTTCCGGCGGAATTCACAAGGATTAGCCGAAGCAGGGTCCCGTATTCTTCTGCCCGCTCTTCCCTTCCTCAAACGCAAAGATTTCGCGAACACAAGGGGGGCTGATTCGAGCAGATCTCGTGAGGGTTACACCGATGTGACAGACTCCACAGTGCGCCCACTTTGCTCGGTAATTTCCGGGCGAACACAGACAGATCGACCCCCTTTTCGCGCGCTCGCTCGCGCCCGCGTGATAACACACGATCGACCCATGCGTAACCCCACGCGGCGATGCGATTCGAAATTCCCCTCGGTAAATTCAAGCCGCATGACTGCCGCACAAGCAGACCTGCACACCCCACCCCTGGAATCGCATCAGGAAATCAAGGACGGCATTCGGATCGACCGCCCGGACGTGACGGACGGCGCCGCGCTGTGGCGTATCGCCGGGGACTCCGGAAGCCTCGATCTGAACTCCTCGTACAGCTATCTGCTGTGGTGCCGGGACTTCGCCGACACCTCGGCGGTGGCACGGGACGAGGACGGGGAACCGGTCGGGTTCGTCACCGGGTATGTGCGGCCGGAGCGACCGGACACCCTCCTCGTGTGGCAGATCGCCGTCGACGAGGCGCACCGGGGGCGCGGTCTCGCCGCCGCGCTGCTGGACGGCCTCACCGCACGGGTCGCCCGACGGCACCCCCTGACCACCGTCGAGACCACCATCACCCCGGACAACACCGCCTCCGAGCACCTGTTCGCCGCGTACGCCGAACGGCACGGCGCCACCGTCGACCGCCAGGTCCTGTTCGAGGCGGGGGACTTCCCCGACGGCCCCCACCAGCCGGAGGTCCTCCACCGCATCGGCCCCCTCACCGTCTGAGCCCGAAGCAGCCTCCAGCCCACAGGCCTCACCCCGAAGAGCCTCAAGCCCACGGGCCTCAGCCCGAAGAGCCCCCAATCGAAGAGCGCCAACCCCGAAGTGCTCTCCCCTCCCCCACTGACTTCCTTTCCCCCCACGCATCGAGGAGCGATCGACCGTGACCATCACCCAGCCCGACCTGAGCGTCTTCGAGACCCTGGAGTCCGAGGTGCGCAGCTACTGCCGCGGCTGGCCCACCGTCTTCGACCGCGCCCAGGGCAGCTGGATGTACGACGAGGACGGCCACACCTACCTGGACTTCTTCGCCGGCGCCGGTTCACTCAACTACGGCCACAACAACCCCGTACTCAAACGCGCCCTCATCGACTATCTGGAGCGGGACGGCGTCACCCACGGGCTCGACATGTCGACGACCGCGAAGCGGGCCTTCCTGGAGTCGTTCCAGAACCTGGTGCTGCGGCCCCGCGACCTGCCGTACAAGGTGATGTTCCCGGGGCCGACCGGGACCAACGCGGTCGAGTCCGCGCTGAAACTGGCCCGGAAGGTGAAGGGGCGCGAGGCGATCGTGTCGTTCACCAACGCCTTCCACGGCATGTCCCTGGGCTCCCTCGCCGTCACCGGCAACGCCTTCAAACGGGCCGGCGCCGGTATCCCGCTCGTGCACGGCACTCCGATGCCGTTCGACAACTACTTCGACGGGCGGGTGCCTGACTTTCTCTGGTTCGAGCGCCTCCTTGAGGACCAGGGGTCCGGGCTGAACAAGCCCGCCGCCGTGATCGTCGAGACCGTCCAGGGCGAGGGCGGCATCAACGTCGCCCGCCCGGAGTGGCTGCGCGCGCTCGCCGAACTGTGCGAGCGCCAGGACATGCTGCTGATCGTCGACGACATCCAGATGGGCTGCGGGCGTACGGGGGCCTTCTTCTCGTTCGAGGAGGCGGGCATCACCCCCGACATCGTCACCGTCTCCAAGTCCATCAGCGGCTACGGACTCCCCATGTCGCTCTGCCTGTTCAAGCCGGAGCTGGACATCTGGGAGCCGGGCGAGCACAACGGCACGTTCCGCGGCAACAACCCCGCGTTCGTGACGGCCACCGCCGCCCTGGAGGCGTACTGGGCCGACGGCTCCGCCATGGAGAAGCAGACCCGGGCGCGCGGCGAGCAGATCGAGCAGGGGCTGGTCGCGATCACCGAGGAGAACTCCGCCGAGGTGAAGGAGTACCGGGGGCGCGGGCTGGTGTGGGGCATCGAGTTCCACGAGAAGGCGCGCGCCGGACGGGTCGCCCGGCGGGCCTTCGAGCTCGGACTCCTCGTCGAGACCTCCGGCCCCGAGGGCGAGGTCCTCAAACTGCTCCCCGCCCTCACCATCACCCCCGACGAGCTGGACGAGGGCCTGAGCGTCCTCGCCCGCGCCGTACGGGAAACCGTGTGAAACCGACTGACACAAGGAGCTGTTCAGCACCGTGATCGTCCGTTCGTTCAAGGACATCGAAGGCACCGAACGTCATGTGCGGGCCGCGTCCGGCACCTGGGAGAGCAAACGCATCGTGCTCGCCAGGGAGCGGGTCGGCTTCTCGCTCCACGAGACCGTCCTGTACGCCGGCACGGAGACGTCGATGTGGTACGCGAACCACATCGAGGCCGTCGTCTGCGTCGAGGGCGAGGCCGAGCTGACCGACCACGAGACCGGGCGGACGTACACGATCACGCCCGGGACCATGTACCTCCTCGACGGCCACGAGCGGCATTCGCTGCGCGTCAAGGAGGACTTCCGCTGCATCTGCGTCTTCAACCCGCCCGTCACCGGCCGGGAGGACCACGACGAGAACGGCGTGTACCCGCTGCTCACCGAGCCCGAGGAGGTGTGACGACCATGACCACCACAGCCATGACCACTGCCACCACCGTCCCCGACCTCTACCCCACCCGTGGGGCCACCGAGGTGTCCGTCCCCCGCCAGGACCCGGTCGTCTGGGGCTCCCCCGGCACGCCCGGCCCGATCTCCCTCACCGACCTCCAGGCGTACGAGCGCGACGGCTTCCTCGCCGTCGAGGAACTCATCACCCCGGCCGAAGTCCCCGTCTACCGACGGGAGTTGGAGCGGCTCGTCTCCGATCCGGCGGTCCGTGCGGATGAGCGGTCGATCATCGAGCCGAAGTCGAAGGAGATCCGGTCGGTCTTCGAGGTGCACCGGATCAGCGAGGTGTTCGCGGAGCTGGTGCGCGACGAGCGGGTCGTCGGACGGGCCCGCCAGATCCTCGGCTCGGACGTGTACGTCCACCAGTCGCGGATCAACGTCAAGCCGGGGTTCGGCGCGTCCGGGTTCTACTGGCACTCGGACTTCGAGACCTGGCACGCGGAGGACGGGCTGCCGAACATGCGGACGGTGTCCGTGTCGATCGCGCTGACCGAGAACTACGACACCAACGGCGGGCTGATGATCATGCCCGGCTCGCACCGGACGTTCCTCGGCTGTGCGGGTGCCACCCCGAAGGACAACTACAAGAAGTCGCTGCAGATGCAGGACGCGGGGACGCCGTCCGACGAGGCGCTGACGGCCATGGCCGGTGAGTACGGCATCAAGCTGTTCACCGGGAAGGCCGGTTCGGCCACCTGGTTCGACTGCAACTGCATGCACGGCTCCGGGGACAACATCACGCCGTTCCCGCGCAGCAACGTGTTCATCGTGTTCAACAGTGTGGAGAACGCGGCGGTGGAGCCGTT
>NZ_AEJC01000622.1 GCF_000317595.1 Streptomyces ipomoeae 91-03
CCGGCGTATCGCGGCGGGCGCGGCGTACGGCGGGGGCGGCATCGGGCTGGTCGGTGCGGCGGCCGTCGGACTGCTGCTGGCCGAGGTGCGCATGGCCAAGCGTCACGTGGGCAACGGGCACAGCCCGCATCCGCCGAGCGCGGAGGGCCTGTACGGCCGCACGTACGGCCCCGGGTACGCCAGCCGCCCCGGCCACCCGCTCAACTCGTACGACCGTGCGTACGACGCCGCTGACGACCCTCCCCTCCGGCTGGTCATGCTCGGCGACTCCACCGCCTCCGGCCAGGGGGTCCATCGGGCCCGCCAGACGCCGGGCGCCCTTCTCGCCTCGGGCCTCGCGGCGGTGGCGGAACGCCCGGTGGAGCTGCGCAATGTGGCACTGCCCGGGGCCCAGTCCGACGACCTCGACCGCCAGGTCGCCCTCGTTCTGGAGGACCCGTCCCGGGTCCCCGACATCTGCGTGATCATGATCGGCGCGAACGACGTGACCCACCGGATGCCCCCGACCCGCTCGGTACGTCACCTCTCCGCAGCGGTACGGCGCCTGCGCACGGCCGGCGCGGAGGTCGTCGTCGGCACCTGCCCCGACCTGGGCACGATCGAACCCGTGCAGCAGCCCCTGCGCTGGCTGGCCCGACGCGCCTCGCGGCAGCTGGCGGCGGCGCAGACGATCGGCGTGGTCGAACAGGGCGGCCGTACCGTGTCGCTGGGCGACCTCCTGGGCCCCGAGTTCGAACAGAACCCCCGTGAACTCTTCGGCCCCGACAACTACCACCCCTCCGCCGAGGGCTACGCGACAGCGGCGATGGCCGTACTCCCGACGGTCTGCGCGGCCCTCGGCCTCTGGCCGGCGGAAGAGGAACGCCCCGACGTCACCCGCCGCGAAGGCTTCCTCCCGGTGGCCCGCGCCGCCGCCGAGGCCGCCTCGGAGGCCGGCACGGAGGTGGCCGCCGCCATGCCGACGGGGCCGCGTGGCCCCTGGGCCCTGCTCAAGCGCCGCCGCCGGAGGAGGGTCCCGGCCACGGACCCGACTCCCACGACAGCGGCAGAACAGTCCGCCCCATAGCCCGGGATGCGCGTCGATCCGGGCGACCGCGGGTACATGGGAGCTGGTCCCGCCCACGCGGCGGAGCCGTAATCCAACACAGCCCCCGCTTTTCAGGGGCGCGGGGAACTGCGCGAGCAACCACACACCACCCGCACTCGCCACACAACCCCATCCCCCGAGCTGGAAGGCGCAGCGGGGTCGAAGGGGCGGCAGCCCCTGGAGGAAGGGACGGGCAGGGGCGGCGGGGGCGAGAAAAGCAAGCGCTTAGAAAGTGCGGCAGGCGTCACACCCCCACCCCCGTGACCCGACCCATACGTACGGGTAACTTCCCCACAGCCCCTGCAATCCGCACCGTACGCCAATGGAGCCGTGATGCCCGAAGCCGTGATCGTCTCAGCCGCCCGCTCCCCCATCGGCCGCGCGGGCAAGGGCTCGCTCAAGGACCTCCGCCCCGACGACCTCACCGCCACGATCGTCAGGGCAGCCCTCGACAAGATCCCGGAACTGGACCCGAGGGACATCGACGACCTGATGCTCGGCTGCGGCCTCCCCGGCGGCGAGGCGGGCCACAACCTGGGCCGGATCGTCGCCGTACAGATGGGCATGGACCACCTGCCGGGCTGCACCATCACCCGTTACTGCTCCTCCTCGCTCCAGACCACCCGCATGGCCCTGCACGCCATCAAGGCCGGCGAGGGCGACGTCTTCATCTCGGCCGGCGTCGAGACGGTGTCCCGCATGATCAAGGGCAGCTCCGACGGCATGCCCGACACCCACAACCCCCTCTTCGCCGACGCCGAGACCCGTACGGAGGCGGTCGCCAAGTCGGTGGGCGCCGGCTGGCACGACCCGCGTGAGGACGGCCTGCTCCCCGACCCGTACATCGCGATGGGCCAGACCGCCGAGAACCTGGCCCGCTCGTGGGGCGTGACCCGCCAGGAGATGGACGAGTTCGGGGTCCGCTCGCAGAACCTCGCCGAGGAGGCCATCAAGAAGGGCTTCTGGGAGCGCGAGATCACCCCGGTGACGCTCCCCGACGGCACGGTCGTCAGCAAGGACGACGGCCCGCGCCCGGGTGTCACCCTGGAGGCCGTCCAGGCGCTGAAGCCGGTCTTCCGTGAGGACGGCCTGGTCACCGCCGGCAACTGCTGCCCGCTGAACGACGGCGCCGCCGCGCTGGTCATCATGTCCGACACCAAGGCGCGCGACCTCGGGCTCACCCCCCTCGCCCGGATCGTCTCCACCGGCGTCTCGGGTCTCTCCCCCGAGATCATGGGCTACGGCCCGGTGGAGGCGTCGAAGCAGGCCCTCGCCCGCGCGGGCCTGACCATCGACGACATCGACCTGGTCGAGATCAACGAGGCCTTCGCCGCCCAGGTGATCCCCTCGTACCGCGACCTGAACATCCCGCTGGACAAGCTGAACGTGAACGGCGGCGCCATCGCCGTCGGCCACCCCTTCGGCATGACCGGCGCCCGCATCACCGCCACGCTGATCAACTCGCTCCAGTTCCACGACAAGCAGTTCGGCCTGGAGACCATGTGCGTCGGCGGCGGCCAGGGCATGGCGATGGTCATCGAGCGCCTCAGCTGAGTCCGGCGACGAGCCCGGCGACCGAGCGCGTCAGCCAAGCGCCCGGGCTCGGACACCGCGGCGTCACCGCATCGGGACCCAGCGTGACCCTTTGGCCCAGAGCCCCCGGAACTCCGGGGCTCTGGGCCGATTTGTGATCCAATCTCCCCCAGGATGTGACCTATCTCCCTCCGGAGAGGGATTTACGCAGCTCAGGGCCGTTTCACCACGAAACACGGGCCGCATATTCATGCCCGATTCGTGACGTTACGCACTGACAGCTGGTTAGTCCGCCCTTCAAGCTGATGTAGGAAGTCGGGGGTCGACTTTGAACCGGGAGTACGTCAGTGAGCGCCATGCCGATCGCCTTGCTGCTCATCACGGCCGCCACCGCCGCCGTGGGCGTCGTCGTCCTGCGCACCCTCACGGGCCTGCGCCGGCAGGTCGCCGCGCTGCACGCCGAGCTGGCCAAGAGCCGGGCGGCCGACGCACGGCCCCTGATCCCGGCCGCCCGTCCGGCCGCCGACACCGAGGAGATACGCGCCGCCGTGGCCGAGGCGCTCGCGGAAGAGCGGGAGCGTGAGCTGGCCGAGGCGCGCGCCTTCTGGGCCGCTCAGGAGGCCCGTGACGTCTCCGACGCGCCGTCCCTGCTGGGTCTGCCCGACAGTGAGCTGTTCCTGCCCCGGCAGTCCGATTTCGCGGGCCTGGAGCACCTTGAGCCGGTGACCGAGCCGAGCCTGGAGGGCGACGAGTTCGCCGGGGAGTCCCCGGAGCTGGCCGCGGCACGCCGCCGGCACCCCTCGCACCCCGACTTCGTGCCGGTGCAGTCCCCGGTCACCAACGACCACGAGCGCACGGTCGCCTGCCTGGAGGACCTGGCCGCCTCCCGCATCGAACTGGCCGACGTCCGCCCCGGCCCCCTCGGCACCCTCGACGTCTACGTCTTCGCCGACGGCACCACCCTCTGCATGACCCCAGGCCACCGCGAAACCGCCGACCGCCTCGCCACCGCCCTCCGTACCGGCGACACCCCCGTCCTCCTGGGTGGCTCGGGCGTCTCCGGCGCGTACACCCTCACGTTCCAGTGCGGCACGGAGACGGTCTACATCCTGGCGGACAGGGTCATCGCGTCGCTGTAGAGGCTCCTTCTGCGCTGGGCACCTCTCACACCCCGGCCCGCCGCTGGGCCTCCTCCACCAACGCGACCGCCTCCGCCAATTCGCCCTCGTCGGCCAAGACCAACGCGAGATCGTTTCCGGCGACGGTCACCTGATCCGCGGCCGCGAACATCCCCGCGTCCGGCATCTCCCGAAGGGGCCCTCCCGGCGACTCCAGCCGCTGGGCACGCAGTGCAAACTCCCTGGCCAGCGCCAGTGCCTCGGCGGCGGCCCCCCGCTGGAGCCGGCTCTGCGGCGCGGCCCGCAACCGGTCGGCGAAGTGGTCCACGGCACGGGTCAACGGGATCGTATCAAGCACGTCGCGAGAGTACGCGCATCAACGGGACTGTTGCCAACACGCCGCCGCTCAGGCAACGTGACCTGAAGGACCGGCTTACATTTCCTTTCGTCCGGAGGCGCCGATGTCCCAAGTCTTCTCCGAGGAGACCCATCGCAATCTGCTCGCCCGCATCCCCCACTGCACCGGTCGTGAAGTCTCCGACTGGCTGCGCAAAGTCGATGAAGGCCCCGCTCTCTTCAACTTCGAGGAGAAGGTCAGCTGGCTCCGGCACGAGTACGACCTCGCGTACGGCCACGCCAAGGCGATCGTTCACGAGTACGACCTGAGGAGGGCTGCGCGGAAGCTCCGCTGAGGGCGCCGAGAAACCTCGGAGGCGCCCTGACCGGCGATCGCACGGCCCTCGACATCCGGACAATCTGGCTCGTCGCCGTCATCGCCGCGATCGCCGCCCTGATCACCGCGATCGGCCTGATCGTCCCCCGCCGGGGCCTCACCCCGTTCTGGGGCCGCTTCCTGGAGATCTTCGAGGGCTTCGTCCTGCTGACGCTGGTCCCCCTGGCGCTGGCCGTCTTCGACGTCTACGGAGCCGTCCGCGCCATGACCGGC
>NZ_AEJC01000623.1 GCF_000317595.1 Streptomyces ipomoeae 91-03
CCACAGCGCGCGCAGCGCCGCCGCGCCGAACACCACGGTGTAGGCGAGCCACGCCCAGCGCGGCGGCGCCACGACCGCGGCGGGCACGGCCATCACCGCCGTGCCGAAGCCCATGAGCGCCTCGCCGCCCGCGGCCCGGCGCTGCTCCTCGACGGCACTGCGCATCCGCAGCAGGCAGTAGCCCCCGGTCACCGCGCACAACGCGACCAGCAGCCAGCCGGGGGAAGCCGGTCCGTGCACCGCGCACCTCCACGCTCGACGGCGTCGAACAGTGATGACAGTGATGTCGGCCAGTCGTTGTGGGCATGCCCGTGCCCGGTGGAGCGCATACGAGCGCAAGGGTGTACTCGGGGGAGCGCGCGGGGTGCACGGCGGCGGAGGCACCGCCACAGCCCGGAACCGCGACCGTCGCCCGTCCTACGACCTGGGGTTGTCGATGTCCTCCCAGCGGGGGCCGTAGACGTTCCGTCGGATGACGGGCTCCCGCAGGAAGTCGTGCGGGAAGCCGAGGGAGGGGGCGCTCACCTCGTCGAGCCGGGCGAGCACGTCGGCGTCGAGGCGTACGTCGACGCTCGCCAGGTTGTCGGCGAGCTGGGCCGCGTTCGTGGCGCCGATGATGGGCACGACGTTGCCGGTGCGGGCGAGCAGCCAGGCGAGGGCGACCTGTGCCGGGCTCCAGCCGCCCTGCTCGGCGATCTCCAGCACCACGTCGAGCACGAACCGCTCGCGGAGTTCCTCCTTGCCCGCGTCCTCGCCGAGCCGGCCGCTCTCACCCCGCCGGTACTTGCCGGTCAGCTTGCCTGCCGCCAGCGGCGCCCACGCGAACACGGCCATGTCGAACCCCCGCGCCTGCGGCAGCAGTTCACGCTCCGGGGTGCGTTCCAGCAGGTTGTAGCGCAGCTGCGAGCCCGCGAACGCCGTCCAACCCCGCAGTTCGGCAAGGGTGTTGGCCTGGGCGATCTCCCACGCGGGCCAGTCCGACACCCCGAGGTAGAGCACCTTCCCGGCCCGTACGAGATCGTCGAGGGCCCGCATCACCTCGTCGACCGGCGTGAAGTCGTCCCGCGCGTGCACCCACAGGACGTCGAGGCGGTCGGTGCGCAGCCGTTCGAGACTCGCCTCCACCGACTGCACCAGGTTCTTGCGGTGGTTGCCCGCCGAGTTGACGTCGTCCTCGCTGGTCACACAGGTGTACTTGCTGGCCAGCACGAAACGGTCGCGGCGGCCTTCGAGGAGCCTGCCGAGGATGGACTCGGAGACGCCCTCGGAGTAGATGTCCGCCGTGTCGACGAAGTTCCCGCCGGCCTCCGCGTAGGCGTCCAGGAGCGGCCGGCTCGCGTCGAGGTCCACGGCACCCCAGCCGAACGTCATGGCGCCGAAGGCCAGTTCACTCACGCGCAGACCGGTCCTGCCGAACAGTGTGTAACGCACGTCGCATCTCCTCCGAGTGGTTCCCGGGTACGACGCTAGGAGGTGGAGGGTACTCCAACACAAGCGGGGGTGAGGCGAGTTCGGACGCACGGCAGCCGGTCGGGGCCACTCACACGCCGCGCGGTCGGATCAGCCTTCCTCGCCCGCCACATACACGCCGAACATGGCGCCCTGGGGATCGCGCAGCACCGCGATCCGTGGTCCGTCCGGCACCGTGGTGGGTTCCATGAGGATTGTGCCGTCCGCCTCGGTCGCGATCCGGGCCGTGTCGTCCACGTCCTCGACGGCGAAGTACGGCAACCAGTGCGAGGGCACCTCGTGCGGGAACTTGTCGTCCATCGTGACCATGCCGTCGAAGTCGGCGCCGCCCAGGCCCCACTGGGGGTAACTCTCGGAGCCGCCCACGCTCCAGCCGAACACGGTGGTGTAGAAGGCCTTGGCCCGCTCCGGCGAGCGCGTCAGCAGCTCGACCCAGCCGAGCGTGCCGGGCGCGTTGAGCAGCCCGGCGCCGGGGAAGGTACGGGCCTGCCACAGCTGGAAGGCGGCGCCGTTCGCGTCGAGCGCGACCGCGAAGCGTCCGAGGCCGAAGACGTCCATGGGCTCCATGACGATCGTCCCGCCGGCCTCCCGTACCGTCTGGGCCATGGCGTCGGCGTCGCTCACCGCGAACGACACGTTCCAGGCCACCGGCTGCGACTCCTGGTACAGCGGCGCGAGCGCGGCGACCGCCGCGTCCCCGAGATGCGCGATGGTGTAGCCGCCCGCCTCCTGGCGGGGATCGGTCTCCGGGCGCCAGCCGAACAGCTCGGTGTAGAACCGCTTGGCCGCCTCCAGATCACTGGTCCCCAGCTCGGTCCAGCAGGGCCCACCGGTCACCGGCCTGTCGAACTTCATGGCGTTCCTTCCGGAAGGGAAGCGACAACGGGAGCCCCCTCCAGCACGCTATGCCCGCGTCCAGCTCCCGGCCACCGGTGGCCGGGAGCTGGACGCGGGCCACCGATGGCCGTGAACCGGCCGGGGAGTCGGCCCGGTTCCGGGAGCGGAGACGTCAGATCCCCGGCCGGTAGCGCAGCGGATGGTCCGCCGGGACCTCCACCAGCACGATCTCCGTGCCGTCCGGGTCGGCGATCCACATCTCGACCAGCCCCCACGGCTCCTTCAACGGCGGCCGGCGCACCTCGACCCCGGCGGCCACCAGTTCCTCGTGCGTCGCCGTCACGTCCGTCACCTGCAGCCACAGCTTCAGCGCCGGCGAGGGCGGCACCGTCGAGCGGCCCGCGACCTCCAGGAAACCGCCGCCGAGGAAGTACACGACCCCGCGGTGCTCGCCCGTACCGAACTCCCGGTAGACGGGAAGGCCCAACTGCTCGCCGTAGAAGGCGCGGGAACGCTCGGGATCGGTCGGACGGAGGAGGATACGGCTGCTCAGTACATGGACCATGGGCCGAGCCTAGTGGGGGCGAGGGATACGCTCGTCCCTGCCGAGCCGCGAACGAGATCCGTCAGGAGCGCCCATGGACACCGCCGCCACCGGTCTGACCTTCCGTGACGCCACCGACGCCGATGTGGACGCCCTGGTCGCGCTGATCGAGTCGGCGTACCGGGGGGACTCCAGCCGGGCCGGCTGGACGACCGAGGCGGACATCCTCGAAGGGCAGCGCACGGATCCCGATGGTGTCCTGGAGGTCATCAAGGCGCCCGACAGCCGGCTGCTCACCGTCGAGCGCGACGGCACGATCGTGGCCTGCTGTCAGCTCGAACACCGCGGTGACCACGCCTACTTCGGGATGTTCGCGGTGAGCCCGACGCTCCAGGGCGGCGGCCTCGGCAAGGTGATCATCGCCGAGGCCGAGCGGATCGTGCGCGAGACCTGGGGCGCCAACGAGATGCACATGACCGTGATCTCCGTACGGAACGACCTCATCGCCTGGTACGAGCGGCGCGGCTACCGCCGTACGGGACGGATGACCCCGTTCCCGTACGGCGACGAGCGCTTCGGCATCCCGCAGCGTGACGACCTGCGGTTCGAGCTGCTGGTCAAAGAGCTGGTGTGACCGAGCTTGGGTGACGCGGCTGGTATGACGCGGCTGATGTGACGGGGCTGTATGACGGGGTCGGCGTGACCAGGCCGGTGTGGGAGCCGGTGTGAAGAGCCGGCGTGACGGCTAGGCCGTGAAGCGGCCCGTGCGCTTGATGTCCGGGTAGTCGGTCGTCGCGCCGTCCAGCTGCAGCGCGCGCACCAACCGCAGCTGGTCCTGGGTGTTGACCACCCAGCCGATGGTCCGCAGATTCGCCTTGCGGGCGCGCTCGACGATCTCCAGCGTCAGCCGCCGGATGTTCAGTACGAGGGTGGGGGCGCCCACCGCCACCGCCCGGTCCACCACGTCGGTGCCGTAGCGGCTGGCGACCAGCGCGGTGCGGACGCCCGGGACGAGCCGGGCGATCTCGGCGATCGCCTCGTCGTGGAACGACAGCACCTCGACCCGTCCCATCAGGTCGCGCCGGTGCATGACCTCGGCGAGGGCGTGGGCCGCCGTCGTGTCCTTGATCTCGGCCTGGAGCGGTGCCCGTACCGCGTCCAGGACCTCCTCGAAGGTGGGGATCCGCTCGCCGCGGCCCGCGTCCAGGGCCCGCAGCTCGGCGAGGGTCTTGTGGGCGATCGGGCCCGTGCCGTCCGTCGTCCGGTCCACGTCCGCGTCGTGCATGACGACGAGCTCGCCGTCCTTGCTCAGATGCAGATCGAGTTCGATGACGTCGAGGCCCGCGCGATCGGCGGCGACGAAGGAGCGGAGGGTGTTCTCGGGTTCCACACCCATGACTCCGCGATGACCGATGGTGAGGAAGTTCAAGGTTGACTCGCTTCCGTCGACGGCGGCTGGGCCCGCGTGACCGGGAGGGGCGGCACGCGGCTGGGGCGCAGCGTAGTCCTCCGGCCCCGCGATGTAACCGCGCGTGCACGAGCCCTTTCGAGCCGTCCCACAAAGGGGAACAGGACCGTTTCGCCACCTGCGGCCACCGGCCGCGTCATCCCTGAGTGGGCGAGTCCGGCACACGTTGACTCCGGCGGGGTGCCGTACGCGTCGACCGCGGCGGAGTGCCGTATACGTCGCCCGCTGTCTCCCCCTCGTGACCTTGATCGCTCTTGCGGTTCAGGAGCTTGCCTACATACGGTGTCCTTACGAAAGGTTCTTCCGTGGAGGGTGGGTCATGACGGAAATTCTTGTGCAGATTGGCACGGAGGACACTGTTCCTCCGGTCGGCAGGGTGGTGGAGCACCCGGCCTGGGCCGTGCTCAAGGGTGCCGTGGAACGCATCCGGCCCTGGCAGTCCAAGGACGGTTCGATCGACTTCGACGCCGAGGGCGCCCCCGACCCCGCGGACACCGAGCTGGCCGTGCACGGCGTCATCGACGCCGTCCGGACGCTGTCCCCGCTGCTGCCGCACGACGCCGTGTACCACGAGGCGCTCGTCGGGGACCTGCGGCGCTGGGCCGACGAGGGCTTCAAGGTGCCCGACTTCCTCGACTCGCTGCTGGCCTTCCAGCCCGCCGCCGACCGCCGCGACGGCCTCCAGCATCTGGTCGTCTTCCCGATGTACACACAGAACGGCAACCCCGACCGCAACCTCGAAGCGGTCGTGCTGCGCATGGTCTGGCCCGACTGGCTGGCCGAGCTGGAGCGCACCCGCTATGACAACCCGCTGTTCTGCGGCATCACCTTCGAGGACTTCACAGCCGGCTACGACACCAACTCGGCCGTCCTCTTCCCGGAGACCATCGCCGTGCGCGAGGCCCCCGCCCGCTTCTCCTGGGGTGGCATCTTCTGCGACCGCGAGGCCGCCCGCTTCCGCCGGGTGACCGCCGCCGCCGTCGACCTCCTCGGTCTCGACCTGCCGGAGGACGTCGCCGCGATGGTCCACGACCAGAAGCGCTGCGAGGAGGCCTTCGTCCTGTGGGACATGGTCCACGACCGCACTCACAGCCACGGCGACCTGCCCTTCGACCCCTTCATGATCAAGCAGCGCCAGCCGTTCTGGATGTACGGCCTGGAGGAGCTGCGCTGCGACCTCACCGCCTTCAAGGAGGCCGTGAAACTGGAGGCCGACGGCGTCCCCCAGGCCCGCGACGTGCAGTACGCGGTGCTCTTCGACCGTATGTTCCGCTTCCCCGTCACCGGCGAACGCGTCCGCAACTACGACGGACTCGGTGGCCAGCTCCTCTTCGCCTATCTGCACAAGCACGGCGTGGTCCGCTGGACCGACAACAAGCTGTTCATCGACTGGCGGCGCGCCCCGCAGGTCACCAACCAGCTGTGCGCCGAGATCGAGAAGCTGTACCGGGACGGCATCGACCGCCCGAAGCTCGTCCACTGGTTCGCCGGGTACGAGCTGGTCTCCACCTATCTCGCCCCGCACCCCGGCTCCCGCTGGGCCAAGGGCCCGGACGCCCTGGATCTGACGCAGCCGCCGCGCAAACTCGTCGACGACGTGCTTCCGGACGAGTTTCCGCTCAGCATGTTCTATGAGGCGCTCGCCAAGAAGCTGAAGAACGTGATCGCCTCCACCAAGGGCATCACCGCGGCGAGCGCCGACAGGGCCGCCGCGTGAGCGCCCGAGTCGTAGACACCGCAGGCGCTGCTCAGGAGGCGAGGACCATGGGGAACGGCAATGGACCACTGAGCGGCGCGGTGATCGCGGTGGCCGGCGCGGGCGGACCCGCGGGCCGGGCGACCCTGTTGCGTCTCGCCGAGGCGGGCGCGATCGTCGTCGGCTCCGACAACGACCCGGAGCGGCTCTCCGAGGCCGTCGACATGGCCCGCTATGCGCACGGCGGCGCCACCGTCGTCGGCGACACGGTCGATCTGCTCGACCTCCGGTCGACCCATGAGTGGGCCACCCGTGTCGAGAAGGACTTCGGCAGGGTCGACGGGCTCGTCCATCTCGTCGGCGGCTGGCGGGGCAGCGAGACCTTCACCAGGACCAGCCTCGACGACTGGGACTTCCTGGAGATGCTGCTCATCCGCACCGTGCAGCACACCTCCCTCGCCTTCCACGAGGCGTTGCAGCGCAGCGACCGCGGCCGGTACGTCCTGATCAGCGCGGCCGGCGCCACCAAGCCCACCGCGGGCAACGCCGCCTACGCCGCCGCCAAGGCCGCCGCCGAGGCATGGACGCTCGCCATGGCCGACTACTTCCGCAAGGCCGGGGGGCCGGGCGGGCCGTCGTCCGCGGCTGCCATCCTGGTCGTGAAGGCGTTGGTGCACGACGCGATGCGCGCCGAGCGCCCCAACGCGAAGTTCGCGGGCTTCACGGACGTCAAGGAGCTGGCCGAGGCCATCGTCGACGTCTGGGAGAAGCCCGCCGCCGAAGTGAACGGACACCGTCTGTGGCTCACCGAGAAGCCGTGAACCCACCGAAGACCGACGCGCGTCGCCATCACGACCCGGAGGTCCGCGGTTTCGCCAGCGACAACTACGCGGGGGCCCACCCCGAGGTGCTCGCCGCCCTGGCCCTGGCCAACGGCGGGCACCAGGTCGCGTACGGCGAGGACGAGTACACCGACAACCTCCAGCGCGTCATCCGCAGCCACTTCGGCGCCACCGCCGAGGCGTTCCCCGTCTTCAACGGCACCGGCGCCAACGTCGTCGCCCTCCAGGCGCTCACCGACCGCTGGGGCGCGGTGATCTGCGCCGAGAGCGCTCACATCAATGTCGACGAGGGCGGCGCCCCCGAACGCATGGGCGGTCTGAAGCTGCTCACCGTGCCGACGCCCGACGGCAAGCTCACCCCCGAACTGATCGACAGACAGGCCTGGGGCTGGGAGGACGAGCACCGCGCGATGCCGCAGGTCGTCTCGATCACCCAGAGCACCGAACTCGGCACCCTCTACACGCCCGACGAGATCCGCGCGATCTGCGAACACGCCCACGCGCACGGCATGAAGGTCCACCTGGACGGCTCCCGCATAGCCAACGCGGCGGCCTCCTTGGACGTGCCGATGCGCACGTTCACCAACGCGGTCGGCGTCGACGTCCTCTCCCTGGGCGGCACCAAGAACGGCGCGATGTTCGGCGAGGCCGTCGTCGTCATCAACCAGGACACCGTCCGCCGCATGAGGCATCTGCGCAAGATGTCCATGCAGCTCGCCTCCAAGATGCGCTTCGTGTCCGTGCAGTTGGAGGCCCTGCTCGCCAAGGACCTGTGGCTGCGCAACGCCCGCCACGCCAACGAGATGGCCCAGCGGCTCGCCGAGGGTGTCCGCGCCGTCCACGGGGTGGAGATCCTCCACCCCGTCCAGGCCAACGCCGTCTTCGCCCGCCTCCCGCACGATGTGAGCGAACGCCTTCAGAAGCGCTACCGCTTCTACTTCTGGGACGAGGCCGCCGGCGACGTCCGCTGGATGTGCGCCTTCGACACGACCGAGGACGACGTGGACGGGTTCCTGGCGGCCCTGAAGGAGGAGATGGCGCGGTAGGGCGCGAGGAGTTCATGCATAGATATGCGGTCACCTGAAAAGCCATTGACCTTCGGGTGATCGCATTTCTATGCTCTGCGGTCATGGAGCTGATCCAGAACACCTCTGACCTGTCCGCCTATTTGGCCGCTGACGAGGTCATCGACCATGACCATCCGGTGGTGCGGGAGACGGCGGCACGCCTGGCGAAGGACGTGCCGGACTCGTATGCCTATGCGCGGGCCGCCTTCGAGTTCGTACGCGACACCATCCCCCACTCCGCTGACAGCGGCGACCCACGCGTCACCTGGCGCGCCTCCGACGTCCTGGAGCAGGGCACCGGCATCTGCTACGCCAAGGCCCACGCGCTGACCGCGCTGCTGCGTGCCGAGGACATCCCCACCGCGCTCTGCTACCAGCGGCTGGCACATGACGACGGAAGCGGGCATGCCGTGCACGGCTTGGTCGCCGTCCGCTTCAACGGTGCCTGGCACCGCCAGGACCCCCGGGGCAACAAGCCCGGTGTGGACGCCCGGTTCTCCCTGTCGGGCGAGCGGCTGGCATGGGTGCCCGACCCGGACGCCGACGAGCTGGACTACCCGGTCCTGTACGCCGAACCGCACCCGGCCGTACTCGGCGCCCTGAAAGCCGCCCCGGACCGCCCCTACCTCTGGAAGACGCTCCCCACCGCACTCTGAACCCCGCCGCCGGAGCGGTCTGTCGCAGTCGCTGACCTCGGTGTCAGCGGGCCTCGGCCGCGCGGACCTCTTCCGGGGTCGGGGCCGTGCCGCCGAGGTGGGCCGGCATCCACCAGGTGTCGTCCGGGCCCTTGGGGCGGACGGGGTAGGCGCGCTGGCAGGCCTCCAGCAGCTCCTGGACGCGCTCGCGCAGCTGCCGGGTGATGGCACCGGCGTACTTGTCCTTGGAGGCCTCGATCGCCTCGCCGACCCGGATGGTGATCGGGATGTGGCTGCGCCTGAAGTTGCGCGGGTGGCCCTTGGTCCACAGCCGCTGCGTACCCCACACCGCCATCGGGATCAGCGGGACGCCCGCCTCCTGGGCCAGCCGGGCGGCGCCCGACTTGAAGCTCTTCAGGGTGAACGACTGCGAGATGGTGGCCTCGGGGAAGACCCCCACGATCTCACCGGACCTCAGCGAGTCCAGCGCGTGCTGGTACGCCGCCTCACCCTGCGTGCGGTCCACCGGGATGTGCCGCATGTTCCGCATCAGAGGCCCGGAGATCTTGTGCCGGAACACCGACTCCTTGGCCATGAAACGCACCAGACGCTTCTGCGGGAGCGCCGCCAGCCCGTCGAAGATGAAGTCCAGATAGCTGATGTGATTGCTCACCAGGACGGCGCCGCCCGAGCGCGGGATGTTCTCCGAGCCCTTGCAGTCGATCTTCAGGTCCCAGGCCTTGAACAGGGTGCGGGCGAGACCGATGGCGGGACGGTAGGCAAGCTCTGCCATGGACGGAGTGGACCCTTCTCTCTGCCTGGGAAGAGGCGCTCCCGGCGGGAAGTTACGCAGCCGTAGGTTTACGGCATCTCGCAGATCGTGCCCCAAGAACGCACGAGTAGCCAGTCCTGCCGCCTGTGAACGGCGAGATTCTTGTCACGTCCGGCCATACGGCCGACCGCATGCCTTCACCTCGCCTTCACTGCGCGCGTACGGTCACCCGCCGCACGAGCAAGTACATCTCGCACCCCAGGCAGTATCCGAACACCGCGTTCAGGAACGCCGCCGCGAGCGCGGCCCCGGTCGCCGCGAGACCCAGCCACTCGGGCCCCACCGTGAGACCGAGCAGCCCAACTGCCGCGAAGACCAACCCGACTGCCTGCGCGAAGCGCGGCGGCTCCGGCGCCTCGAACTCCGTCGGCGGCCCGATCCGTGGCCGCACCGCCTTGCGGAAGACCCAGCCGTACGGCGAACGCCCCACCCCGCCCGCCGCGCCCAGCGCGAAAGCGAACGTCTGCCAGGCCAGCAGCCAGGCGCTGCCGGTGATGAGGACGACCGCCAGGACGACGGTCGTCACGGCGGCGCCGAAGCGCGGCCCTCGTACATCGATGTCCATGAAGCAAGCATTCCGCAGGCAGACGTTTTCGGACAGGCGGGAATCTTTGCAGTCTCATGAACGCTGAAGCACCCTGTGACCGGGACTTGTGGTGTGTGTACTGGTGCTCGCCGCGGCGAGCACCTTACCCGAGAGTCTGCAGCGGCGGCGGGGCGGGAGAGTCAGGGTGCGCGGGCGGGACGGCGACAAGCGGGTCGGCGCGGCCGAGTTGGGGGAGGGGCTCGGTGAAAGGGCCACGCTCGTCCAGTTCTCCAGCGCCTTCTGCGCGCCCTGCCGGGCGACCCGACGGGTGCTCACCGAAGTCGCCGGCATGGTCCCCGGTGTCGCCCATGTCGAGATCGACGCCGAACAGAATCTCGAACTCGTGCGCAGGCTCGACATCCTGAAGACGCCGACGGTACTCGTCCTCGACGCCGACGGCCGGATCGTACGGCGCGCCACGGGCCAGCCGCGCAAGGCGGATGTGATCGCCGCGCTCGGCGAGGCCGTCTGAGGTTCGAGCGTTCGAGGAGTGACCTGTGTCGCATCTTCCGGATGACGGTACGCACTTGACTGTAAGCGTCACTGATCGTCAGCCTGACGGGTATGCCCAGGGAACTCCTTCTTGTCGAGCGCGTCCATGTGGACCTGGTCCGCACGGCGAGTTCGCGCTGTCCGGGCACGTGAGCGGCCACGGTTCAGCGCATCGGCTCGTCGACTCCAGCAGAAGGACAACTCCATGACGGCCACCTCCGGCCTCGGTCTTCCCCACCTCGCCTCCCCCGATCTCCTGCGCTCCGTCTTCCGCCGGCACGCGGCCGGTGTCGCCGTGATCACCGCGCAGGACGACACCGGCCCCGTCGGCTTCACCGCCACCTCGCTCACCTCGGTCTCCGCCGAGCCCCCGCTGCTGTCGTTCGGCATCGGCACCGGCGCCTCCAGCTGGCCGGTGATCTCCGAGGCGGAGTACGTGGGCGTGCACATACTCGGCGAGCACCAGCAGGAGCTGGCCGCCACCTTCGCGCGCAGCGGCGCCGACCGGTTCGGGGCGCCCACCGGATGGCGTAGCGGCCCTGAGGGAGTTCCCGTCCTCGACGACGTGCTCGCCTGGCTGGTCTGCCGGGTGGTGGCACGGGTACCCGCCGGCGATCACCGCATCGTCCTCGCCGAGGTCGTCCTCGGCGACCCCTCGGGCGCCGGTCGGCCCCTGCTGTATCACCAGGGGCGCTTCCACGGTCTGCGAGACTGACCTGCGCGAACGATCCCCGCTTCGGGTTTCGCGCCTGCGCGCCGCACGATTACCCAGGGTTGCCTAACTCACAGTTCAAAGCGCTTGCTTAGCGGGAACGAAGTGCGGGAATGTAGATGCCGTACTGGCGAGTAAT
>NZ_AEJC01000624.1 GCF_000317595.1 Streptomyces ipomoeae 91-03
GAGGACGAGGAGCCGCCGCCCTGGTTCGCGCTGCCGCCGAGGTCGGCGCTGCTGATCGGCGCGGTCGGGTTCTGCGCGGTGTTCGCGGAGGGGGCGGCGCTGGACTGGTCGGCGGTCTATCTGCGGGACGAGCTGGAGACCTCGGCGGGGCTCGCGGCGGCGTCCACCACCGGTTTCATGCTGACCATGGCGGTGGCCCGGATCGTGGGCGACGCGGTGGTCAACCGCTACGGCGCGGTCCGCACCGTACGGGCGGGCGGTGTCCTCGCCGCGCTCGGCGGTCTGCTCATCGTCGTCGCGAACAACCCCGTGGTGGCCATGACCGGCTTCGCCCTGATGGGCCTCGGCATCGCCGTCGTCATACCGCTCTGCTTCGCCGCCGCCGGCCGCAGCGGGCCGAACCCCAGCCAGGCCATCGCCGGCGTCGCCACCATCACGTACACCTCGGGGCTCATCGCACCGAGCGCCATCGGCGGTATCGCACAGCTGACCAGCCTGGTCGTGTCGTTCGGCCTGGTGACCGTGCTGGCGTTCGGACTCGCCGTCTTCGCGGGCGTGCTGCGCGCCGGCGACCGGGACCGCCCGAAGGTCAGTCGGCCGGACGCGTCGGTTCCCGACCCAAGGCCCTGAACCGGTCGGTCCAGGAAGTCGGTTCCAGAGGCCGGTCCAGGAAGCCGGTCCAGAGGGCCGGTCGCAGGGTGCCCGCGTCCATGCGGGCGAGGACGCGGGTGCCTGCGCGTACAACACAAGGCACCCCCATGGTCAGCAAGCGCTCAGTGGCCCCTGCACGGACCACGGGCACCGGGCCGCCTCACCCCTTGGCCAGCTCGTACGCGTACCCCGGCGAGAACGCCCCCGCCCTCCCCCGGCAGCCGTCGGACTCGCCCGGCAGTTTCACCCACAGATAGGCGTCGATGCGGGGCTCGCCGGTGGTGAGGGTCGGGGACCAGCCGAGGCCGCGCCCGTCGGGGTCGCACCATGCGCCGTCGACCGGGGCGCCGTTGCCGTTGCGGCTGGTGTCGATGACGGCGCCGAGGGTTTCGGGGCCGCCCACGGCGTCCAGAACCTCGCGGGTGTACGCGACCTCGGCTTCCGTGCTGTTGAAGTTGGACACATTGCTGAAGACGCCGTCGGAGGAGTCGGCCGAGGCGGCGCCCGCGAGGCGGAGCAGCGTGGCCTGCTTGTCCGGCGTGTTCCACTCGGAGTGCCCGGCGTCGTAGTAGACCCGGGCCTTGGGGTTCGCCGCCTTCAGAACGCGGCCGGCGCGGGCGAGCGAGGTGAGACGGTCGGCCCGCGCGTCGGCGGAGAGACAGTCGGACTGGGCGATCGCGTCCGGCTCCAGGATGACGATGACCTCGTCCGAGCCCAGCCCGGCGGCGAAGGCGTCGATCCAGGTGTCGTACGCGTCCAGGCTCGACGCCCCGCCCTGCGAGGCCCCGCCGCAGTCGCGGTCCGGGATCGCGTACGCCACGAGGACCGGAACCTGATCCTGCGCGGCACCGGCGGAGGCGACGGCCGCGACCCGGGAGGTGACGGTGGCCGGCGTCGGGTCGGTGAGCCAGACCGCGGCCGGTTGGTCGGCGATGCGGGACTCGATGACGGCGCTGCGCGGGTCGTCGGGGTTGTCGCGGACCCAGTCGAGGACCTGGGAGTCGGGGTGGCGGTAGAGCCGGGTGGAGTCGTCGGGCACGGGCTCGGTCCGCTGTTCGGTCTTCGCCGCCGAGGGTTTCACGTCGGCCTTCTTCGAGGGGGCGGACGACTTGGAGGGGGAGGGCGGGGGCGAAGTCCGTGAGGGAGAGGGCGAGTCCGGCGTCGGCACGGACGACCGGAGCCGGAGCCCGGGTGAGCCGCTGACCAGCGGCCTCGCCTCGTCGGTACCCGGCTCGCCGCCGAACGCGGTCATCATCCCGGTGACGGTGCCGACGACGGCCACCGCCGCCGCGCCCACCACCATGGCCTTGCGCCTCACCGCCCGCCTGCGCTCGGCCCGGCGTGCGGCCAGCCGCTGCGCGCGTAAGCCTGACACCTGGTGCTCCCCCCTGCTTCCCCGGACTGAGGTCTCCTCGGTTCCCGGTACTCCCGTCATGCCCGCGTTACCCCGTTCCGGGGAAGCGCCGGGCACGGCGGCACCGGTGTCAGCCTAGGGCTGGGACCCTGCCCCCTATGGCGCAGTTGGAACATTTCACCAATTCCGTGGACTCACTGGACACAGTCGTCTCCCGTATGCGTGCACTCGACGCCGCCCTGCCCGCGCGGGACGGGATCGCGGTCTTCAACCGTGTCTACCGCACCGTCACGGAGGCCATCGACCGGCGTCTGGACGCCGGTCGCTTCCCGGACGCCGAGGCCGCGATCACGCTCGACGTGTGCTTCGCGGAGCGGTATCTGAGGGTCGCCGAGGGTGGCCCCGCACCCGCCTGCTGGCGGCCGTCGCTGCAGTTCCGGCGCCATCCCGGCGTACGACCGCTGCAGTTCGCGCTGGCGGGCATCAATGCGCACATCGGGCACGATCTCGCGCTGGCCGTCGTGGACTCCTGTCGTACGCTCGGCTGCGAACCCGTCGATCTGGAGGACGAGTTCGAGCGTGTGGGCGACATCCTCGTGTCGCTGGAGGAGCACATCCGCGAAGAGCTGATGCCGGGCCCCGATCTTCTCCAGATCGCCGATCCACTCACCCATCTGCTGGGCTCATGGAGCCTGGAGCGGGCCCGCGAAGCCACCTGGTCGGCGGCCCGCGCACTGTGGGCGCTGCGCGGACTCCCGGACCTCGCCGAGGAGTTGGCCCACCGTCTGGACGCGGCCGTCGGACTGGCGAGCCGAATGCTGCTGACACCACTGCCGGACTGACTCGGAAGGATGCGTCCCGAACACGCCCGGGCGCCTTCGAACTCAGTTGTGAACGTTATACGTTCGACTTGAAAACAAACCTCGCAGAGGAGTGCACGGCATGGCGTTACGGCTCGGGCTCGCCCTTCCCCAGATGCGGCAGTACGACATCGGAAAGGACGTGCCCGACGTGGCGCGCACGGCCGAGACCATCGGCTACGACAGTCTCTGGGTCTTCGAACGCGCCCTCGTCCCGGAACGACCGTCGCAGGGCCTGTACGGCCTCGAAGGCCTCCCCTGGCCGGACCGGTACCGGCACGTGGCCGAGCCCCTGGTCACTCTCACCCTGGCCGCGGCGGCCACCGAGCGGGTCCGGCTGGGCACCAGCCTCATCGCACCACTGCACGTACCGTTCCAGCTCGCCAAGTCCCTGGCCTCGCTGGACTCGGCGAGCGGCGGCCGGGTGGTCGCGGGGCTCGGCACCGGCTGGTCCCGCGACGAGCACGCGGCGGCGGCCGTCCGGCCCTTCGAGGAGCGCGGCCTGATGCTGGAGGAGCTGATAGGCGTGTGCCGGGCCGTCTGGGGCCCGGACCCGGTGTCGTACCACGGGAGGCTCACGAAGATCGCCTCCGCCGCGGTCGGCCCCAAGCCCGCCCGGCCGATCCCCATCCTGCTCCCCGCGAGCACCGCGAGAGCCCGGCGCAGACTCGTCGACCACGCCGACGGCTGGCTGCCGGTCGGCCTCGGCGTCGAGGAACTGGCCGTCCAGTGGCGCCAGTTGCGCGACCTCGCCGCCCAACGCCGCCGCATCCGCCCGCTCCGCTCCGTGCTCCGCGTCAACGCGGAGTACCAGCCCAAGGCCTACGAGGGCACCGACCGCCACCCCTTCCAGGGCAACGCCCTCCAACTCGCCGAGGATCTGGCGGCCCACGCCGAACTCGGCCTCGACGAGATCTTCCTCGACCTCCAGGGCGGCCTGCGCGACGCCGAGGAACTCAAGGACGTGGCCGCGGAGGTGTACGAGTCGGCCCGGGCGATCGGGGTCTGAGCCGAACGACGGCGCGGGCCGCGGACGAGCCCCTAGTCCTCCGGGAGTTCCACCGGCGCGATCTCGTCGTAGACGTCGCCGGGCCCGGGGTTGGTCGCGTCGGTGGTTCCGCCGAGGTGGTACATGACGCCCCAGACGGCGTTGAGGGCGGTCTGGATCGCGCCCTCGGCCCAGCCGGCCGTCCAGGAGATGTCGTCGCCGGCGAGGAAGATGCCGCGCTTGTCCTCGGGGAGCCGGTCCTGCATGAAGTGCGTGAACAGGCGCCGCTGGTAGCGGTAGTGGCCGGGGAGGTTGGCCTTGAACGCGCCCATGAAGTACGGCTCGTTCTCCCAGGACACGGTCACCGGGTTGCCGATGATGTGCTGCCGGATGTCGACCTTCGGGTAGATCTCGCCGAGCGACTTCAGCATGACCTCCATCCGCTCGTTCGCGGACAGCGGCAGCCACTTCAGGCTGTCGTCGCACCAGGTGTAGGAGAGGCAGATGACGGCGGGCTTGTCGGGACCGTCGTCCAGGAGGTAGGTCCCGCGCGTCATACGGTCGGTGAGGGTCATCGACATGACGTCCCGGCCCGTCGGGATTCCCCTGTCGTCGACGGCCTTGTCCAGCCAGAACGGCCGGTCGACCGGCACGAAGAGCTTGCTGGACTCCATGTAGTGGGTCCGCTCGATCGCCGTCCAGTGGTCGATCGGGAAGAGCGAGTCGTCGCAGTCGATCTTCGACAGCAGCATCCAGGACTGCGCGGTGAAGACGGCCGCCTCGTACGTGCTGACGTCGCCGTTCGCGTCCGTCACGGTGATCCGGTTGCCGGCGGTGCGGTGCAGCCGGGTCACGGCGGGGCGGGGTTCGCCGTCCATGTGCAGGGACCTCAGGGACGTCCCGTACGGCCAGTGCACGATCTTCTCCGGCTCGCGCTCCCAGAGCCGGAGCGGGAGCTGCTGGCTGCCGCCGAC
Source organism: Streptomyces ipomoeae 91-03 (assembly GCF_000317595.1). Taxonomy (GTDB): domain Bacteria; phylum Actinomycetota; class Actinomycetes; order Streptomycetales; family Streptomycetaceae; genus Streptomyces; species Streptomyces ipomoeae. Next base: position 4,828 of record NZ_AEJC01000624.1, read on the forward strand.
GATGCCGCGATGGTGGTCGTCGGCCTCGGTGTAGACGACCCGCAGGATCTCCAGGATCGAGTTGGGGAAGTCCGTGTCCCACCCCCCGGTCCCGAAGCCGACCTGGCCGAAGATCTCGCGGTGGCGGAAGGACTTGAAGGCCTCGGAGTCGCAGAGGAAGCCGTAGAAGGTCTGGTTGTCGAGCTTCTCGACGAGCCGCGCCCAGATCTCCCGGATGCGCGGGACATCGCGCTCGCGCATGGCCCGGTTCATGTCGGAGAAGTCGGCGCCCTCTTCGAGGCACCTGTTCCACGCCTCGGCGACATCGCGGTAGACCTGCGGCAGGTCGTCGATCGTCTCGGCGTAGTGCGACTCGCCCTTGAGGTCGACGACGGTCGAAGGCGTCGCCTCCGCCAGGGGGTTGGGAAAGGGCCGGGTCTCCAGGCCCACCAGGTCGATGTAGTGCTGGAGGGCGGTGGAGGACGGCGGGAAACGCATCGCGCCCATCTCGGCGGTGAGACCTTCGGTGTTGGTCCCCTCGAAGCCGACCGTCCGCAGCCGCCCGCCGATCCGGTCGGCCTCGTGGACGACCGGTTTGAGCCCCATCTTCATCAGCTCGTACGCCGCCACGATCCCGGAGAGCCCGCCGCCGATGATCGCGACCTCGGTGCCGTGCTCGGTCGCCGGTATCTGGCCGAGCCCGGCCGGGTGGGCCAGGAAGTCGTCGTACGCGTACGGGAAGTCCGGGCCGAACATGGTGATCGGCGGCTGCTGCTCGTCTGCGTGCTCGATGGCGTTGGGCACGGTGGACGTCATGGGGTACGGACTCCTTGCACGGAAGCTGCCGGGTGAGGCTGGAAAAGGGCAGGGGGATCAGGCGAGGGACCCGTAGAGGCCGGGGCGGCGGTCCTTCAGGTACGGGTTCGCCTCGTGTGAGGCCACGAGGAGGGCCGGGTCGGCCTCGGCGAGGACGAGTTCCTCGTCGCGTCCGGCGCGGCTGCGGGCGATTCCGTCGGGCCCGGCGAGCGTGGAGAGCCCGACGAAGTCGAACTCCCCTTCCCGGCCGACCCGGTTGACATACGCGACGTACATCTGGTTCTCGAAGGCGCGCACCGGGATCATCGACTCGGCGACGAACTGGAACGGGTGCATCTGGGCCGTGGGCACCACGAGGAGGTCGGTGCCGGCGAGGGCATGGGCGCGGACGTTCTCCGGGAACTCGACGTCGTAGCAGATCATGAGGCCGACGGTCAGTCCGCCCAACTCCGCCTGGACGACCGGCTGCTCGCCCGGGGTGAAGTGATCGCGCTCGAAGCAGCCGAAGAGGTGGGTCTTACGGTAGTTCGCGAGGCGGGCGCCGTCGGCGGAGATGAGCTGCGCGGAGTTGAAGACCACGTCGCCGTCGCGCTCGGGGTACCCGTACACGATCGCGAGGTCATGCCGCCCCGCGATGTCGGCGACGGCGTCGGCCGAGTCGCCGTCGGCGGGCTCGGCGAGCCGCCCGATGCCGTCGCCGATCGCGTACCCGGTCAGGAACATCTCCGGCGCGACCAGCAGCCCCGCCCCCGCGGCGGCGGCACGGCCCGCGGCCTCGTCGAGCACCTTGTGGTTCTCGACGACCGAGCCGGGCCAGCCGGAGCTCTGGAGCAGGGCGATGCGCATGCGTGTTCCTCACCGGGACAAAGCGGGGATTGGGGATCACGTAGACGGTACGAGCGGCTGACCTGGGCGGACAAGCAGGAGCCGTTGCGCGCCGAGGGGCAGTTCGTTGCGTAGGGAACGGAGTGGGCGGCGATTCATTGCGCCGCCTCCCGACAACGCCCCGTGAGGGGCGCGAGGAACGGCACGGCGCGGCAAGCCACCACGAACCCGCAGCCGCGCGCCGTCCCGCGCCCCAGCCCTTCAGGCGCCTCCGTTCACCCGCACCAGCGTCTGTTCACCCGCACCAGCGCCGTCACCAGATAGGGCACCGCAAACAGGGCGAACGCGGTGCCGTGGGCATGAGACGCGGCGACCAGCGCATACGCACCGAAGACCGCGACCGTGGCCAACTCCGTCCCCATGCTCGCGACCGAGGTGAGGGTGGCCCGGCGAGGGCCCTCGATACGGTCCTGCAGCCGGGCGTCGGCCAGAACGTCGACGAACTGGAAGCCGCCGAAGGCGACGCCCACGAGAGCGACGCCGACCGGGTTGCCGGCCATCGCGCCGACGGCCATGGCCAGTGCCGACCCGGCGAGCACGCCCCCCAGCCCGGCCCTGCCGAGCCGCTCCCCCACTCCGGTCAGCAGGCTCCCGATCGTGGGGCCCGCGTAGATCAGCAGAAGCAGCAGGGGCACTGTCCGGTCGGCCACCCCGGTGTCCCGGACCAGCAGGGGCGTGTACTCGTCGAGGGCGCCCCACACCGCGCCGACGGCCGGTACGAGCAACAGGGCGCCGCGTACGGAACGGTCACGGCGGGCCTCGACGAGCCCGGTCCGCAGGGTGATGAGGGTGGTGACCCGCTCACCGCTCCGGGCCGCCTTCTCCCGGCGCTCCGGAAACCGGGTGGCCACAGCCGCGGTCAGCACACAGACCAGCACGCTCGCCGCGCCCACGGCCGGGTAGCCGCCGAAGTCGAGCACGGGACCGGCCAGCCCCATCGCCGCCATCACGGCGACCATGCCGACCGCCTGGGCCCGGCCGATCACCCGTGCGTACCGGTCGGCCGCGCCGAGCCGGTCCAACTCGTCGTACACCAGTGCCTCCAGCGAACCGGAGCCGAGCGCTCCGCGTACGCCCCAGAGCACGAAGCCGAGGGCGAAGGCCCCGTACGACGGCACGATCACCCACAGGGCGAACCCGACGGCGGTGAGCAGCGGCCCCAGCCACAGCAGCAACCGCCGGGAAACGGCATCGGCCCAGGCGCCGGACGGCACCTCCAGCACGATCCCGGTGATCGACCACAGGGCGAACAGCGACGAGACCTGCCAGATCGACAGCCCGGTGTCGCTGAACAGCAGCGCGTACACCGGGTAGAGCAACACGAAGTCATCGAGGAACGCGTAACCGTACAGCGTGACCGCAAGCCGCCGGACACCGCTGGTCCCGGTGGGCCCGGCGCCGGGCAAACGCGCAGGTGAAAGAGTCATGAGGCCTTCCCGCAGGAGCGATTCGGACGTCGAACACACGACGCCCGAGGCGGCCCTCGGGAGGCACGACTGGTGGATCAATGTCGCCAGGTCATGGGACCGATGGTAGGAGCACCACTTTGACCGCCGCCACCCAAAAAGGGGCGAGGCCCCATCGATTTGCGGCTACCGCCGCGTCGGCGGCGCGACCGGCCACAACGAACCCGCAGCCGCCGAAAAGCGTCCGGCCCCGAACTCTCAGGCGGGCGTCCCGCTCGAAAACCGTCGCACCAAAGGCGACAGCACGAGCACGGACTTCGTCCGCTCGACAAAGGGCTCCCCGGCAATCCGCTCGAGCACCCGCTCGAAGTGCCGCATGTCCGAGGCGAACACCTGCACAACAGCGTCGGCTTCGCCGGTGACGGTGGACGCCGCGACGACCTCCTGATACCGCTCCAGCCCCCGCTGTATGGTCTCCGGCGAGGTGTTCCGCCGGCAGTAGATCTCGACGAACCCCTCGGTCTCCCACCCGAGCGCGGCGGGGTCCACCCGAACGGTGAACCCCTTGATCGCTCCGGTCGCCCGCAGCCGGTCCACGCGGCGCTTCACCGCGGGCGCGGACAGGCCGACGAGTTGGCCGATGTCGGAGAAGGAGCGGCGGGCGTCCTCGGCGAGGGCGTGCACGATGCGTTCGTCGAGATCGTTCAGCACTGCGGGTGGTTCACTTCACTTCTGGTGTCGCGAGAGCTTCGTCCGCCGCGACTCCCAGCGTCGCGAGACGGGAACGGCGATAGCCGTACAGGAAGTAGAACACGAGACCGGCGGCCATCCAGAACCCGAAGACGACCCAGGTGACGGTATCGAGGCCGAACATGTTGTACGCGCAGAACAGGAAGCCCAGCACCGACAGCACCGGCCCGAACGGCACCCTGAAGGTGCGTTCCGACTCGGGTCGCCGGCAGGACGACGACCAGCGCGGGCAGGTCGATGATCCCGCCCTCACCCGGTGCCGAGGACAGGACGGCCGGGACGGTCACACCGATCGTGCCGTTCAGCAGCTCGTCCAGGTACTCGCCCCAGCCGACGGCGACGGCGGCCACCGACACGCCGTGCTCCAACACCAGACACCAGCCGCAGACCCAGGCGACCAGCTCGCCCATCGTTGCGTACGCATACGATGGGCGAGGAGCCGGCGACCGGGATGGTGCCCGCCGGCTCGGCGTACGACAGGGCCGAGAACAGCGCCGTGGGACCGGCGATCACGAACGCCGGGGTGACCGCGGGGCCGGCCTCCGGGACGGCGTCACCGAAGACGACGAAGATGCCGGTGCCGAGGGCGGCACCGATGCTGATCATGGTGAGCTGCCACAGACCGAGGGAGCGTCCGAGCGACCCTCCCTCACCCTGGCCGCCCTCCGCGACCAGGTGTTCCACGGGCTTGCGACGCATGAGGCGCGCCCCGACGCCGGGGGATGCGGGGGCGGCGGTCTGGCCTGGGTTCTGCGGGGGGGGCGCCTGGGTCGAGCACGCGCCGGCTCCTTGTCGCTGCCGATCGGGGCGGCGGGAACCGACGGCACCCCTGCGAGCAGGGACCCACCGAGCGGGGTCCCCGCACGCCACGTACGAGACGTACGAGACGTACGAGGCGACAGCCTATGAGGAACGGCGTTGCCCTTGTAATGCAGCAACCTTGCGCATCGCCGCAAGATCATTGCGTTCCTCGGTCCTGCACGGGTGTTCGTTGCACGACGGCTTTCGACCGTTGCGCGGGGCTGTTCAGAGGGGTTCTTCGACTCGGAGGAGTTCTTTGACGAGGAACACGCAGGGGTCGACGCATTCGCGGATCATGCCGTCGACGTCCTCGTACGAGTAGCGGTCGAGATAGTCGGTCAGGGCCCGATAGCCGAGCCGGGCGTAGAGGACAGCCGCCCGCGGATTGTCCTTGGCGACCCCGATGCCGACGACCGTCAGGCCGCGTTCCCGGGCCAGGTCCTCGGCGGCGCGCACCAGCGCGGTGCCGATACCACGCGAGCGCAGTTCCTCGGGCCGGACGGCGAGACCGCCGATCTCCGGGCAGTCGGGACGCGCGGCCCGCACCTCGGGGTCCGCGCAGCCGATCCAGCGCATCTCCGTGTGCCCGACCGGCCGCCCGTCCAGCCAGGCGACGAGATACGTGCACTGCCCCGCCTCCTGGCGTGCGAACCGCCGGGCGTGGAACGAGGTGCGGCCGGGCGAGCCCATGTACCGGTCGAGCAGCACGACATCGGGGGCCGTACAGGCGGTGATCTCCATGTCCCGACGGTAGAGCCCGCGCATACGCAACGGCCCCCGAATTTCCCGGCGAACGGGTCAACGGGGGCCGCACAAGGGGGCGTTGGGCGTCAGCTCCAGCTGGCGTGCAGCGGCTTGCCCTCCGCGTAGCCGGCCGCGCTCTGGATGCCGACGACCGCCTTCTCGGCGAACTCCTCCAGGGAGGCCGCGCCGGCGTAGGTGCACGAGGACCGAACCCCGGCGATGATCGAGTCGATCAGGTCCTCGACTCCCGGCCGAGCCGGATCGAGGAACATGCGCGAGGTCGAAATGCCCTCCTCGAACAGCGCCTTACGGGCCCGGTCGTACGCGGACTCCTCGCTCGTACGGTTACGAACGGCCCGCGCGGAGGCCATCCCGAACGATTCCTTGTAGAACCGCCCACCGGCGTCCTGCTGAAGGTCGCCCGGGGACTCGTACGTCCCGGCGAACCACGACCCGATCATGACGTTCGACGCGCCGGCGGCCAGCGCCATGGCGACGTCACGCGGGTGCCGCACGCCACCGTCGGCCCACACGTTCTTGCCGTACTTCTTGGCCTCGGCCGCGCACTCCAGTACGGCGGAGAACTGCGGCCGTCCGACCCCGGTCATCATCCGCGTCGTACACATGGCACCCGGGCCGACCCCGACCTTGACGATGTCGGCGCCCGCCTCGATCAGATCCCGGACGCCGTCGGCGGCGACGATGTTGCCCGCGACGATCGGTACCCGGGGGTCGAGATCGCGGACCAGCTTGATCGCGTTGATCATCGACTCCTGGTGGCCGTGCGCGGTGTCGATGACGAGCGTGTCGACGCCGGAGGCGAGCAGTTGCTCGGCCTTGCTCTCGAAATCACCGTTGATGCCGACGGCGGCGGCTATGCGCAGCCTGCCGTTCGCGTCGACGGCCGGGGTGTAGAGCGTGGCGCGCAGGGCGCCCTTGCGGGTGAGGATGCCGGCGAGGCGGCCGTCCTTGTCGACGGCGGGCGCGTAGCGGCGGTTGGCGTGGTCGAGGCGGTTGAAGGCCTCGCGGGGGTCGATGTCCGCGTCGAGGAGCAACAGGTCCTTGGACATGACGACTTCGAGCTGGGTGAAGCGGTCGACGCCGGTCAGGTCCTGGTCGGTGACGACACCCACCGGGCGGCGCTCCTCGTCGACGACGACGCCCGCGTTGTGCGCCCGCTTCGGCAGCAGGGCCAGCGCGTCGGCGACCGTCTGGTGCGGGGTGAGCACGATCGGGGTGTCGAGCACGAGGTGGCGGCTCTTGACCCAGGAGATGACGTCGGTGACGACCTCGATCGGGATGTCCTGCGGAATGACCACGAGGCCGCCGCGCCGGGCAACCGTCTCGGCCATGCGCCGACCGGCGATGGCGGTCATGTTGGCCACGACGAGCGGGATGGTGGTGCCCGTGCCGTCCGGGGAGGTCAGGTCGACGCCCTGCCGCGATCCGACGGCACTGCGGCTCGGGACCATGAAGACGTCGTCGTACGTCAGGTCGTACGCGGGCTGGATGTCATTGAGGAAACGCACGTGCCGCACATCCCAGTCGTTCAGAGGTGACCCCCTGGCAGGACCGCCAAGGGGAAGAGCACGTACTTCATTGTCCCATGTGGGCGGCTACGAGCGGCCCCGACGGATCATCCAGAGGACCCGTCGCCGCCCTCGGAGGATCCTCCGAACGATGTTTCGGAAGCCGTCAGGATGTGCCTGGCCATATGCCGGCCCTCGGCGTCATGTCGGCCCTCGGCGTCAGGAGCCCCCTCCCAGCGCCAGCACCACCCGCAGTTCGCTCTCCGTGCCGCTCCAGCGCTCCTCGGCCTCGGCGAACACCTCCTGCGCGATGCTCCAGTCGTTCGGCACGGCCAGGGCGAACTCCCGCCACCCGGTGACCATGACCAGCCATCCCCGTGCGGGCGGGGCCCACGACAGGTCGGCGAGGCAGTCGGCGAGGGCGTCCCAGTTGCGGCCGAAGTAGTCGGGCAGGCCGAGGGCGCGGGCGCAGCGGTCCATGAAGGCGGGCTTGTCCATGACCCCGCCCAGGTCCAGCTCGATGTAGACCCAGCCCCCGGCGTCCAGCACCTCGGAGAGCGCGCCGTCGCTCATCTCGAACACCGCCCTGTACGGCTCGTAGTGATCACCGCTGTAGTACATCCCGCCGTACCGCCCCGTGACAACGCGAGCACGCCGAACGCACGAGAGAGGGGCCCGACCGACGGGCACGAGGGGAGCGGCCCACCGCCGCAGACACTGATGGAGCGGCCCACCCGCCGAAGGCACTGGCCAAGCCGCCCGCCCGCCGAAAACACAAGGGCAGCGGCCCACCCGCCGCAAGCACTGGCGAAGCCACCCGCCGCAAGCACCGGCGAAGCCGCCCGCCCCCCGAATGCGCGAGGGGCGGTCCGCCGCAGCACCTGGCCGATGCCGCCGCGACCGCCCCTGTTCGGCTCGTCGCCCCCGTCAGGCCCCGCGGACCCCGTCGGACCGTGTCAGGGACCGTCCGGGTCGGCCCGGTTGAGCGCGGGGCGCGGGGTCTGACCGGCCGTCAGCAGGTAGTCCGCCGCCGAGGTGTCGGTGACGAGGCTGGTGACCAGGCCCGAGCGCAGTACGGCGTCGATGGCGGCGGCCTTGCGCTGGCCGCCCGCGATCGCGACGACCTCGGGGACCCGGCGCAACTGGTCGGCCTTGACGGTGATGCACCGCTCGCCGAGATCGCGCCCGACCCGGCGGCCCTCGGCGTCGAAGAGGTGCGCGGACATCTCGGCGGCGACACCGAGGGAGGCGTAGTGAGCCCGCTCCTCGTCGCTGAGCATGTCGTGCACCGTGGAGATGCCGGCCTCCCAGGAGCCGATGGAGACACAGGCGACCGTGACCTTGTCGAAGTACTCGAAGGCCCGGGCGATCCCGGTCTGGTTGCGCAGCGCCGCCGCGGTGGCCGCGTCCGGCAGCAGCATCGGCGCGTAGATGGGGTGGGCGTCGCCGCCCGAGACCTGCGCGGCCCGCCGTACCGCCTCGACCGAGCCGCGTTCGGCGGTCCCGGCGTCGTACACACCCGTCAACTGCACCACGGTGCACGGCGGCAGCCGGTCGAGGGCCGCCGCCATGTGGATGGTGGAGCGGCCCCAGGCGAGGCCCAGGACGTCGCCCTCGTTGACCAGTTCGCCGAGGAGGTCCGCGGCGACCTCGCCGAGGTTCTCCGGGTCGGGCGACTCCTCGGCGTCGGCCGGGGACTCGACGACCACGGCGTGCCTGAGGCCGTAGCGGGCGCGCAGGGCGTCGGAGCGCTCGGCGTCCAGCTCGGCGGGGACGCGGATCTCGATGCGTACGAGATCCCGTTCGAGGGCGGTCTCCAGGACACGGGCCACCTTGAAGCGGCTCACGCCGAACTCCTCGGCGATCTGGATCTTGGACTTGCCCTCGAGGTAGAAGCGGCGAGCCATGGCTGCCGCCTGAACCAGCTCAGCGGGTCCCATCCGCATGGCTGACCGGCCCGCCGACATACCCGACACGGCCATCTCCTCACTGCTCTTCACACATGGATACGCCGTTCATCCTTGCAGATCCGGCGTTTTCGATCAGCCGGAAGGAACGCCGTTCACGTTCCCTTGGCCCTGTGGTCGCCTGACCTGCCTCGATCGCCCCAGCGATCGCACGCTCGCACCCCCTGACTCAATGCTGGCAGGCCCAGGCGGCGGTCGCCGTGGCGGCGTCCGCCTGGGCGCGCAGCGCGCAGACCGCCTCGGCCGGGTCCTCGGCCCCGTACACCGCGGAACCGGCGACGAAGACGTCGGCGCCCGCCTCGGCGCAGCGCTCGATGGTGGACTCGGCGACGCCGCCGTCGACCTGGAGCCACAGGTCCAGGCCGTGCTTGCTGATCAACTCGCGAGTGCGGCGGATCTTGGGGAGCATGATGTCGAGGAAGGCCTGGCCTCCGAAGCCCGGTTCGACCGTCATGATCAGCACCATGTCGAGTTCGGGCAGCAGGTCCTCGAACGGTTCGATCGGCGTCGCGGGCTTGAGCGCCATGGAGGCCCTGGCCCCCTTGGCCCGGATCTCGCGGGCGAGCCGCACCGGTGCGGCTGCCGCCTCGGCATGGAAGGTGACGGAACCGGCACCCGCTTCCACGTACTGGGGCGCCCAGCGATCGGGGGCCTCGATCATCAGATGGCAGTCCAGCGGCGTCTCCGTCGCACGGGCCAGGGACTCCACGACCGGCACACCGAGCGTGAGGTTCGGGACGAAATGGTTGTCCATCACGTCCACATGGAGCCAGTCGGCCCCTTCGACCGCCTTCGCCTCGTCGGCGAGGCGGGCGAAGTCGGCGGACAGAATGCTGGGGTTGATCTTCGCGGCCATGTACCAAGCCTCCCATGGCGAACAGGGTTCGCGGGCATCGGTCCCCGGTGGAGGTGGTCGTACGCGGACTCCGGGCCGTCCACGGCTGAACGCGCCCCCGCCGAGCCGCACAGGTCGGAGCCCCTCGCCTCTCGCCGGGCACCGCTGCGGGAGCGGCCATGACGGAGACCGGGCAGGAAACACCGACGGGCGGCGGCCGGGGCATCGCACCGACGGGCGGCGGGCGGGGCGTCGCACACCTCGTCTGCGGGCGACGCGCCAAGTGGGCCGTGCTGGTGCTGTGGCTGGTGGTGCTGTTCATCGCGGCGCCGTTCGCGTCGAAACTCACCGACGCCCAGGACAATGACGCGGCGTCCTGGCTGCCCGGCTCGGCCGAGTCCACCCAGGTCCTGGAGGTCTCCGAGGGCTTCCGGCCGGAGCAGATCCCGGCGGTGGTCGTCTACGCCCGCGAGAGCGGCCTCACGGACGGGGACCGGTCGCGGATCGAGGAGGACGTACGGGAGCTCGGACAGCTGCGCGACCACGGAATCATCGGCGCGCAGACCCGTGGCCCCGTCTACGACCGTGCGACCGACCCGAGGGCCGCCCAGGTCCAGGTGCCGATCACGATGGACGAGAAGGGATGGGAGCGGATCGCGCCCGCCGTCGACTCGATCCGGGAGGACGTGGGTGAGAGCCGTGGTGGTCTCGCCGTGCACATCACGGGTCCCGGCGGTACGAGCGCCGACTTCTCGGAGGCCTTCGAGGGCATCGACTCCACTCTGCTGCTGTCCGCGATGGGCGTCGTCATCGTCATGCTCCTGTTCACCTACCGCAGTCCGACGCTCCTCCTGGTGCCGTTGCTCGCGGTGGTCGTCGCCCTGTTCACGGCCCAGGCCCTGATCTATCTGCTGGCGGAACACGCCGGCCTGACCGTCAACGGGCAGAGCGCGGGCATCCTCACCGTGCTCGTCTTCGGCGCGGGCACCGACTACGCCCTCCTGCTGGTCGCCCGCTACCGGGAGGAGCTGCGCCGGCACGAGGACCGTCACGAGGCGATGGCCCTCGCCCTGCACCGGGCGGGCCCGGCGGTCCTCGCCTCCGGCGCCACCGTCGTCCTGAGCATGCTGGTGCTGCTGGTCGCCGAGATGAACTCGACGAGCGGTCTGGGCCCGGTGGCGGCCATCGGCGTCGCGGTCGCCCTGCTGGCGATGATGACGCTCTTCCCGGCCCTACTGGTGATCTTCGGCCGCTGGATCTTCTGGCCGGTCGTCCCGCACTTCGGCACGGTCGACCCGACCGAGCGCGGCGTCTGGGCCCGCATGGGCCGTGGCATCGCCCGCCGTCCGCGGAAGATCTGGGCGGCCACGGCCGTCGTTCTCGCGCTGCTCTCGCTGGGCCTGATCCAGCTGCGCGCCGAGGGCATCGACAACGCGGACGCCTTCACCGGCACACCCGACTCGATCGTCGGCCAGGAGGTCTCCGCGCGCTATTTCCCGGCGGGCAGCGGCGACCCCCTCGTGATCATCAGCGACCAGGCACAGGCCCGCGAGGTGGGCCGCGTGGTCGCCGACACCTCCGGGGTCGTACCGGACTCGCTCGGCCTGCCACCGGGTACGAAACCCGCCCACGACGGCAAGGTCCTGTTCGAGGCGACCATGTCCGACCCGGCCGACAGCGAGGCCGCGAAGGACACCGTGGAGCGGGTCCGGGACGCCGTCCACTCGGTACCGGACGCCGACGCCCAAGTGGGCGGCGGTACGGCGGCCCTGCTGGACATGGACGAGGCGACGACCCACGACAACCTACTGATCATTCCGCTGGTGCTGGTCGTGGTCCTGCTGATCCTCGGTGCCCTGCTCCGCGCCCTGATCGCCCCGCTGCTGCTGATCGGGACGGTGATCCTGTCCTTCACCGCCGCGCTGGGCATCAGCGCGCTCGCCTTCCGGTATCTCTTCGACTACGCGGGCGAGTCGACGGACTTCCCGCTCTTCGTCTTCGTATTCCTGGTCGCCCTGGGCATCGACTACAACATCTTCCTGACCACCCGCATCCGCGAGGAGGCCGCCCACCAGGGCACCCGCCGGGGCGTGGTGACGGGCCTGGCGGCGACGGGTGCGGTGATCACCTCGGCGGGCCTCGTCCTGGCCGGCACGTTCGCCGCCCTCGGCACCCTGCCCATGGTCGCCTTCGCCGAGATCGGCTTCGCGGTCGCCCTCGGCGTCCTCCTCGACACCTTCGTCGTACGGTCCGTCCTGGTCACCGCCCTGTTCCTGGACGTGGGCCCGAAGGTGTGGTGGCCGCACCGGTTGGCGCGTGAGGAGGACAACCCCGGGACCGGCTCAGTGGTATGAAACGTCGTCCGACAGTGACGTACTGGGGTCTAGGGGGGCCGGTGAGCTGGTTCGACAACATCGTGGACAAACTGGAAGACGTCCTGGAGAAGGGTGATCCGGACCTTCTGTGGGCCCGCTGCATGGAGGCGAGTCACGAGGTCCGCCTCGCCGAGCAGGCACTCCGCGAGGCGGAGGAGAAGCGCGCGGCTGCCAGGGACCGGGCCCTGGCGGCGGACCTGGCGTCGGCACTCAGGAAGGATCTCCGCAGGGGCAGGAACGTCCTGAGCGTGCTGGACCTGCTGCGCGACGTGGGCGCGGACCACCCACACCTGGTCCGCGCCCTGCTCCCGGAGCTCTACGACTGCTGCCTGGGCGTCAACAAGGCGAGCATCTGGGGCCGCGAGATCCTGCGCGCCCTCGGCCGGACGACCGACTTCTACGACGATCTCGCCCCCTTGGTCACCGAGACCCTCAGCGACGAGGACGAGGTGGAGGACGTCTTCTCGATGAACGGCCTGGGCATGCTCCTCGGCGACATCGGCGACACCGCCCTCATGGAGGAGTGGCGCCGGGCCATCCGCTCCTCATCGGACGTCGACGTACGCGAACTCGCCGACGACTACCTGCCGGAAGACCCCAAGGACGAGGAGGAGGACGGCAAGGACCCCGAGGAGGCGGCGGAACGGGAGTGACGAGGCGGCGGAACGGGAGTGGGGCAGCGGCGGCTGCACACCGAGGGCCAGGGTGCCGACCACGGCGATCGCGACCGCGATCGCTCAGGCGGTACGGCGGATCAGCGCCAGGTACATCGCGTCCGTCCCGTGCAGATGCGGCCACAGCTGCACATCGGGTCCCTCGCCCAGCTCCGGTACACCCGGCAGCAGCGGCCTCGCGTCGATGACGTCCGCCGCGTCGCCGTACTGCTTGAGCACGTCCTCGACGACCGCGCGGGTCTCGGCGAGGTGCGGCGAACAGGTCGCGTAACCGACGACGCCCCCGACCCGTACGGACTCCAGCGCGGTCCGCAGCAGCGCCCGCTGAATCGGCGCGAAGCCTTCCAGGTCCTCGGGCCGGCGCCGCCAGCGGGCCTCCGGCCGGCGCCGCAACGCCCCCAGCCCCGTACAGGGCACATCCATGAGCACCCGGTCGAAGGCACCCGGCCGCCACGGCGGACGCGTCCCGTCCGCGGCGATCACCTGATACGGCCCGGGGTTGCCGTCGAGCGCCCTGGCGACCAGCCCGGCCCGGTGCGGCTGCTTCTCGGAGGCGAGGAGTACGGCCCCGCGTTCGGCGGCCAGAGCGGCGAGCAGCGCGGCCTTGCCACCGGGCCCGGCGCACCCGTCGAGCCAGGCCTTGTCGGGGCCGTCGAGCGGCGCGTTCGCGAGGGCGAGTGCCACAAGCTGACTGCCCTCGTCCTGGACACCCGCACGGCCTTCGCGTACGGCGTCCACGGCACCCGGCTCCCCGCCCTCGGCGAGCCGCACGGCGTACGGCGACCAGCGCCCCGCCACCGCGGACTCCTCCCGGAGCAGTTCCTCGGTGGTGGCCCGCCCCGGCCGGGCGACCAGGGTCACCTCGGGCCGCTCGTTGTCGGCTTCGAGCAGTTCCTCGATGCCTGCCCGCCCGCCGCCGAGCGAGTCCCACAGCGCGGACACGATCCACCGGGGGTGCGAGTGCACGACGGCGAGATGGTCCTCGGGGTCGTCGTCGTAAGGCGGCGCGACGCGCCGCAACCACCCGTCGAGATCGTCCTGCGCGACCTTGCGCAGCACGGCGTTCACGAACTTGGCACGCCCGTCCCCGAGCACGACCCGCGCGAGGTCGACGGAGGCGGACACCGCCGCGTGCGTCGGGATCCGCGTGCCCAGCAGCTGATGCACACCGAGGCTCAGCACATCCAGCACCGGCGGGTCGACCTCGCTCAACGGCCGGTCCACGCACTCCGCGATGACCGCGTCGTACGTCCCCTGCCGCCGCAGCGTCCCGTACACCAGCTCGGTCGCCAGCGCCGCGTCCCGCCCGTCGAACTTGTCGGGCCCCTCCTTCTCCCGGGCCCTGCGCAGCAGCGACGGCAGAACGAGGTTCGCGTACGCGTCCCTCTCGTCCACGGCCCGCAACACCTCGAAGGCGAGCATGCGGACGGGGTCCTTCTGGGGGCGACGGTACGGCTTCCCCGGCTTACGGGGAGAACGGGACTGCTCACTCACGAAAAAGGTGCTCCGGATATGGGATGCGATGCCATGACCAGCGTACGCCGCGGCAGGGGCGCGCCGAGCGCCGCGATGGGTTCCGGCGCGGGCCTCGGACGAGCCCCGGCGTGAACGTCATCGAAGCGAACCGGCGTGTGTTTCACGGGAACGAACCAATGCGGGCCTCGCGGGCGTGTGCCTCACGGGAACGAACCGGCGTGAACGTCATCGGAACGAGCCGGCGTGAACCTCATCGGAAACCGACGGGCAGTCCGAACGCCTAGTTCCCGACGGACTCACCGGAGGTGATCCGCACGCCGCGCGCCCAGTCGGCGGCCCGCATCGGCTTCTTGCCCTGCGCCTGCACCCAGAGCAGCTCCACGGCGTACGAGCCGGTCCCGACGTACACGTTGTTCTTGCCGACCTCCAGCGCACCCGGCGCGAGATCGGTCCGCTCGGGCACCGGCACGACGTGGATGAGCTTCAGCCGTTCCCCGCGGAACGTGGTCCAGGCACCCGGCGCGGGTGTGCAGCCGCGCACCACCCGGTCGACGCGGAGTGCGGGCGCGGCCCAGTCGATCTGGGCGTCCTCAACGGTGATCTTCGGCGCGAGGGTGATCCCCTCGGCGGGCTGTGGCACCGGCTTCAGCGTCCCGTCCTCGATCCCGTCCATGGTGGCGGCGAGCAGCCCGGCCCCCGCGAAGGCGAGGCGGGTCAGCAGATCCCCACTGGTATCGGTCGGCCGGACCTCCTCCGTGACGGTCCCGTACACCGGCCCGGAGTCGAGCCCCTCCTCGATGAGGAACGTGGACGCCCCCGTGATCTCGTCCCCCGCCATGATCGCGTGCTGCACGGGCGCGGCACCGCGCCAGGCCGGCAGCAGCGAGAAGTGCAGATTGACCCATCCATGAGCAGGCACATCGAGCGCGACCCGCGGCAGCAGGGCCCCGTACGCGACGACCGGACAGCAGTCGGGCCCGATCTCCCGAAGCCGTGCGAGGAACTCCTCGTCGCGGGGCCGGTTCGGCTTCAGCACCTCGATACCGGCCTCCTCCGCCCGCTGCGCCACGGGACTCGCGACCAGCCGCCGCCCCCGTCCGGCCGGCGCGTCCGGCCGCGTCACCACAGCCACCACCTCATGCCGCCCCGACGCCACCAAGGCGTCGAGAGCGGGAACCGCGACCTCGGGGGTACCAGCGAAGACAAGCCTCATCAGTGACTGTCGGCCTCTCGGACGGAAGTTCGTACACCCCCGCACACGCCATGCGGGACAACGCCCCAGTCTATGGCCCCCAACTCCCCAACCAACGCCCGGGCACAACCACCCGCCCCCGACACCCCTCCCCCACCCAACCCCTGCCCCAACCCCCACTCATCCCCCGCACCCACGACTGCCAACCCCAGGCCCAAGCCCCACTACCGCCCCCACACGACCCACACTCCGCTTGCCGACCCATACTCCGCTTGCCGGCCCTTGCAACCACACCCCACCTTGCTGAGCCTCGCGACCCACACCCCTCGCCGACCCCCACGACCCACAACCCACGCACCGACCCCCGCACCCCGCTTGTTGCTCATGGCCCGCAGTCCTATGCCCGTCACCTGCTTCCCGCAGCGCGCCCGACCCCACGCCCTGCCCCAGCCCCTGCCCCTGCCCCTGCCCCTGCCCCTGCCCCTGGACTGTTGCCCGGCCCTGGCCTCGGCCCCGGCCCCGGATACAGCCACGGCCACGGCTCCAACAGACGCCCGCTCCCCACGATCGGCTGCCCGCAGCCGCCAACGACGGCGCACCCCCACGGGAAACCCGCACTTGTCAGCCGACTCGCACGGGTGGTGCGCGGGTGGGCAAACCCGGCAAGCCCAGCCGCAGGCGGGGGCGCACCCTCCCCCACGCGCCCCGCGCATATGCCCCCACGCCCCCACCCCGTTACCAGCGGAGCGAATCCGCGTTGGTCAAGAAAGAGTTGACCACAAAGAGTTGACCATCACGGGCCGCATTCGCGGCACATCCTTTTCAACGCCGGTTCGAGAGGCTTGTTCATGGCCGACCACGCAACCCACGACGCCCAGGCTCGGGCCAGCCTGCACTTGCTGGTGCGGGACATCGAGCGGGTCCGCCGGCAGGTGGACGCACTGCGCACGCTGACCGCCCAGTTGGGCAACGTCTACCGCCCGCGCCGCTCCGGCCCCTCCACGGGCTTCGTCGTCTACGGACGCGCCCCCGCCCCGACCGTCCGCCTCGCCCAGGAGCTGCGGGACAGTGTCGAGACCCTGGTCACGGCGGCCGTGGACTTCGACCGTTCGCTCGGCTTCTCATGGGACGCGGTGGGCTCGGCCCTGGGGGTGACCAAACAAGCGGTGCACCGCCGCTACGGCGCCCGCCGCGCCGCCGCCCAGGCCGCCCAAGCCGCCCAGGCCGCCGCCACGGAGACCGAGCGCACGACAGAGCCCCAGGGCACCCGTACGGTCAATGTCGGCTCCGGTATCCCCACGGTCCCGGCCGCCCGCTCCATGCCGCCCCAGATGCCCGCGCAAGTGCCGACCCAGATGCCCACGCAAATGCCGACCCAGCCGACAGCGGGCAGCCCCACCCTCCGCGACGAAGTGAGACCCACAGCCTTCCCCAGCCCCCGCAACGGCTGACCACCCCCACCGACTGCCTCCCGACTCCCCACCGGGAGGCAGTCCCATATCGGCGTTCTCCACCGCCACCGCGCCCCGCTGCCGCTCTCCAAAGCCTCACGGATGACGACCTCGCCGACCGCATCCACGAGCAGGGCACCCCACCGCGCTCCCGCGCCCCGCGCCCCGCGCCCCGCGCCCACCGGGGCATCACCTCTGACCGACCACCGCAGCCCACACATCCGCAGTCCCCCGTTATGTTTTCCGCGGTCCTGCAAGAGGGCCGCTGGCCTCCGGGCCCGGCATGACTTTTGCCCCCTGTCGAACGGATGACCTGGGGGGGGTGGTGTCACCGGGCCCGGGAGGTGCCGTCGGAGACGCTGATCAGAGGTCCGGCCACCGCCCGGTCCGGCGCAATGCCGGACAGCTCGCGGGCGACAGGTCTGCATAACGTGGATGCGCGCGTACGACACCACTGCCAAGGCCAGCACGTTCAACTCCCTTGGAAGGGCGCGATGTTCGACACCGAAGACGTGGGCGTGTTCCTCGGCCTGGACGTCGGCAAGAGTGCCCATCACGGGCACGGGCTGACCCCGGCCGGCAAGAAGGTCTTCGACAAGCAGCTGCCCAACAGCGAGCCGAAACTGCGGGCCGTCTTCGACAAGCTGACCGCGAAGTTCGGCACCGTCCTGGTGATCGTGGACCAGCCCGCCTCCATCGGCGCCCTCCCCCTCACCGTCGCCCGGGACGCGGGCTGCCAGGCCGCCTACCTGCCGGGACTGGCCATGCGCCGGATCGCGGATCTGTATCCGGGCGAGGCCAAGACGGATGCCAAGGACGCCGCGGTGATCGCGGACGCAGCCCGCACCATGCCGCACACCCTGCGCTCGCTGGAGCTCACCGACGAGATCACCGCCGAGCTGACCGTGCTGGTGGGCTTCGACCAGGACCTCGCGGCCGAGGCCACCCGCACCAGCAACCGGATACGCGGCCTGCTCACCCAATTCCACCCCAGCCTCGAACGCGTCCTCGGGCCCCGCCTGGACCACCCCGCCGTCACCTGGCTGCTGGAGCGTTACGGCTCTCCCGCAGCCCTGCGCAAGGCCGGACGCCGCAGGCTGGTGGAGGTGATCCGCCCCAAGGCCCCGCGCATGGCCACCCGGCTCATCGACGACGTCTTCACCGCCCTGGACGAGCAGACCGTCGTCGTCCCGGGCACCGGCACCCTCGACATCGTGATCCCCACCCTGGCCGCCTCCCTGGCCACCGTCCACACCCAGCGCCGGGCCCTGGAAGCCCAGATCAACGCCCTGCTGGAGGCTCACCCTCTTTCCCCGGTCCTGACGTCGATGCCCGGCGTCGGCGTCAGGACCGCCGCCGTCCTGCTGGTCACCGTCGGCGACGGCACCAGCTTCCCGAGCGCCGCCCACCTCGCCTCCTACGCCGGCCTCGCCCCGACCACGAGGTCATCGGGGACCTCGATCCACGGCGAACACGCACCCCGAGGCGGAAACCGCCAGCTCAAACGCGCCATGTTCCTCTCCGCCTTCGCCTGCATGAACGCCGATCCCGCCTCCCGCACCTACTACGACAAGCAACGCGCCCGCGGCAAAACCCACACCCAGGCCCTCCTCCGCCTCGCTCGCCAACGCATCAGCGTCCTGTTCGCCATGCTCCGAGACGGCACCTTCTACGAATCCCGCACACCCCCGGACGTTGCACTCGCCGCATGACCCCAGCAAGCCCCAATCACCCCAAAACCGACAGGGATGCCTTGACGAAGGACATAGAGGCACCCCCCGATCCCCCGAGCCCCCGCTCCTCACCCGATATCCAGCGGATCCATCCGAATCCGCACCCCGTCACTCCCCCCACGCGCCATCCGCGCCGCCTGCGCACTCTTGAGCGCCGCCGCCAACGCCGCCCCGCTCCCCGGCGGCACCCGTACGAGCGCCCGCTCCCACCGCTCCCCCGGCGGCGGTGCCCCCACTCTCCGCTGCCGCCCGGCCTCCGTAACAGCAACCAGCACCGGCCCCAACACCTCGGCGTCGGGCGGCAGTTCGGCCCCGGCCAGGAAGTCGTCGACGACCCCGACCGCCCCGGAGACGGCGGCCATGCGCGACACCGGCGGAAAGCCCAGCTCGGCCCGCTCGGCAAGCTCCCGCACCGCGTGCCCCACCGGATCCCACCGTACGAGCGCCTGTACGGGCCGCAGTGTCGGCTCGGCGACCACGACGACCGTGCCGCCCGCCCCCTGGTCCCGAACGAGCGCGGCGGCCCCGATCCACCGCCGCAGCGCCTCCTCACCGGCCCGCAGATCGGGCCGTCCGAGCATGGCCCACCCATCGAGCAACAGCGCGGCGGCGTAACCGCCTTCGGCGACCGGCTCGGCCCCCGGTGTGCTCACGACCAGCGCGGGTGTCCCCGGCACCGTGTCCAGCACATGCTCGCGCCCGGAGGTCCGTACGGGCACGGCGGGAAAGGCCCGCCCCAACTCCTCGGCGGTCCGCCGCGCGCCCACGACCTGGGCCCGCAACCGGTGCCCCCCGCACTCGGAGCAGTGCCAGCCGCCCTCCTCACGCCCGCACCAACCGCACACCAGCGCTCCGGCACCCTCCCGCGCCTCCAGCGGCCCCGCACAGTGCCGGCACCGCGCGGGCTCCCGGCACCGCGCACAGGCCAACCGCGGCACGTACCCCCGCCGAGGCACCTGCACCAGCACGGGCCCGCTCCGCAAGCCGCCCCGGGCGACCTGCCACGCAAGACTGGGCAGCCGCGCCGCCCGCGCGGCCTCGTCCCGCGCCAACTCCCCGTCGCCCACGGTCCGCACCAGGGGCGCGGTGGCCCGGACCTGCTCCCTCTCGGCGACGATCGGCACGGCCCACCCGCTCTCGACGAGTTGGGCGGCCTCGACCGTACAGCTCCAACTCCCCAGCAGAAAGGCGCACTTGTCCCGTGCGGCCCGCAACTCCAACACCTCCCGGACATGCGGGAAAGGCGCGTTGTCGTCACTGTGGCCGGCATCCCCGTCGTCCCACACCACGACCAGCCCGAGGTTCCGCACCGGTGCGAACATCGCGGCCCGGGTCCCGACGACGGCCCGCACGGCTCCCCGTCGCACGGCCAGCCACTCCCGATACCGCCGCTCCTGCCCGGCCTCGGCGGTCAGCAGCGCATGCTGCCCTTCGCCCAGCAACCTCCGAAGCGCCTCGTCGACCCGCGCGGCAGGCCGCCCGGCCGGTACGACGACCAACGCCCCGCGCCCCGACGCCAGCGTCGCCTGCACCGCCCGCCCGATCTCCTCGGCCCAGTCCGGCCCCGGCAACGCGGTCCACACGGCCCGCGGCGCGCCCCCACCGGCCAGCGCCCGCAGAAACTCGGCCCCGCGCCC
Organism: Streptomyces ipomoeae 91-03; assembly: GCF_000317595.1. Lineage (GTDB taxonomy): Bacteria > Actinomycetota > Actinomycetes > Streptomycetales > Streptomycetaceae > Streptomyces > Streptomyces ipomoeae. Next base: position 25,078 of record NZ_AEJC01000624.1, read on the forward strand.
GTACCTCCGCCAGGACCCCACGTCAGGCGCGGCCGGAACCGGAGGCGGCTCTCCCATCTCCACGGCCTCCGCCCGGGCATGCCGCGGCGGAACGGCCAGCTGCAGCACATCCGCGAGACTCCCGGCATATCGATCCGCCACAGCCCTCGCGAGCCCCAACAGCTCCGGCCCAAGCACCGGTTCAGGCGAAACAACCTGTGCGAGCGCGGCCAACGGCCCGGCGTAATCGGACTCGGCAACCCGCTCGACAAGAAATCCGTCGATCAGCGAGCCACCCTCACGCCGCCCCTCCCGAACATTTCGCCCCCCGGCCCCGAAGCGAACCCGCACCCTGACGCCCGGCTGGGCGACGGCATCCAGCTCCTCCGGCACCGCATAGTCGAAGTACCGATCGAGATGCAGCACACCCTTGTCGACGAGCACCCGCGCGACCGGCAGCTCCTTGGCCAACGCGGCCCCCCGCCACGTCCGCGGCTTGGCCCTCGGCGCCTTCGCCTCCCGCACAGCCTCCCGAATGAGCGCGAGCTGCTCCGGCACCGCGCCCCCCGCGCCACCGCCGCTCTTCCCATCCTCGCTGCTCACACCTGCATTCTTACCAAACCCCACTGACAACGCCCGCCGCCCGAGCCCCCACCGAACGCCGACTCACCTCAGCCCCTGCCCACTGCCCCACACCACCGAAGCCCACCCCGACAGCAACGATCCAGCCACCACAGGCCGCCGGACACGCCGAGGCCCGGCACCCCCAAGGGGCGCCGGGCCTCGTCAAGAAAGCGAAGAACCCTGGGTCCTACAGCCCCACTGCCTCGCGCAGGGCGTCCACGCGGTCCGTGCGCTCCCAGGTGAAGTCGGGGAGTTCGCGGCCGAAGTGGCCGTACGCGGCGGTCTGGCCGTAGATGGGGCGGAGGAGGTCGAGGTCGCGGATGATGGCGGCCGGGCGGAGGTCGAAGACATCCTCGATCGCCTTCTCGATGCGCTCGGCGTCGACCTTGGCCGTGCCGAAGGTCTCGACGAAGAGGCCGACGGGCTCGGCCTTGCCGATGGCGTAGGCGACCTGGACCTCACAGCGGGAGGCGAGGCCCGCGGCGACGACGTTCTTGGCGACCCAGCGCATCGCGTACGCGGCGGAGCGGTCGACCTTGGACGGGTCCTTGCCGGAGAAGGCGCCGCCACCGTGGCGGGCCATGCCGCCGTAGGTGTCGATGATGATCTTGCGGCCGGTGAGGCCCGCGTCGCCCATCGGGCCGCCGATCTCGAAGCGGCCGGTCGGGTTGACCAGCAGCCGGTAGCCCTCGGTGTCGAGCTTGATGCCCTCGTCCAGGAGAGCCTTCAGCTCCGGCTCCACCACGAACTCGCGGATGTCGGGCGCCAGAAGGGATTCCAGGTCGATGTCGCTGGCGTGCTGCGAGGAGACGACGACCGTGTCGAGACGGACGGCCTTGTCACCGTCGTACTCGATGGTGACCTGGGTCTTGCCGTCGGGACGCAGGTAGGGGATGGTGCCGTTCTTGCGGACCTCGGACAGCCGCTTCGACAGGCGGTGCGCCAGGAAGATCGGCAGCGGCATCAGCGTCGGCGTCTCGTCCGTCGCGTAGCCGAACATCAGACCCTGGTCACCGGCGCCCTGACGGTCCAGCTCGTCACCCTCTTCCCTCTGGGAGGCCCCCTCGACCCGGGACTCGTACGCCGTGTCGACGCCCTGCGCGATGTCCGGGGACTGCGAGCCGATCGACACCGACACACCACAGGACGCGCCGTCGAAGCCCTTCTTCGACGAGTCGTAGCCGATCGCCAGGATCGTGTCGCGGACCAGCTGGGCGATGGGCGCGTAGGCCTTGGTCGTGACCTCGCCGGCCACGTGCACCAGGCCGGTCGTGATGAGCGTCTCCACTGCGACACGGGACGTGGGGTCCTCGCGCAGCAGCGCATCGAGAATGGCATCGCTGATCTGGTCAGCGATCTTGTCGGGGTGGCCCTCGGTCACGGACTCCGAGGTGAACAGGCGACGGGACACAACGCTCCCTGGGGTTGCAGCGGCTGCTGGCTGATCATGGGCGGACGGGCTCGGGGGCTGCGCCCGGCATCATCCGAGAACAGTTTATCGGTCGGGCTCGGCCACCGGCCCACCTGTCTCGCCTCTCGGGAGCCTGTGACCTGCGGCACGTGCATTCTGCCCAATGGCCGTCGGTGTCCGCCAGGGTCGCCACGCCTCAAAGTGCGAGGTTCCAGAGAGCCGTGGCGCGAATGCAACAGTCAGTCCAGCCGACTCGCAACCAGGTCCCATACGGTTTCGGCCAGCGCTTCCTTCGGTCCGTACGGCACCGGCGTCTCACTCCCGTCGGCCCCCAGCACAACCGCCTCGTTCTCCTCGGAGCCGAAGGTCTTGCGCTCTCCCACCTCGTTCACCACGAGAAGGTCGCACCCCTTGCGTGCCAGCTTGGCACGGCCGTTGGCAAGCACGTCGTCGGTCTCCGCGGCGAAGCCGACGATCAGCTGACCCTGGCGGGGACGGTCGGACGCCATCTCCGCGAGGATGTCCGGATTCCGCACCAGGACGATCGGCTCGGGATCCTGATCGTCCTTCTTCTTGATCTTGCCGGTGGCGTAGGTCTCCGGGCGGAAGTCCGCCACCGCAGCCGCCATCACGACCACGTCCGCGTCCGGAGCGGCCTTGAGCACCACCTCCCGCAGCTGGACCGCCGTGCCGACCCGGACGACGTCCACGCCCGCCGGGTCCGGCAGCCCGGTGTTCGCCTCGATCAGCGTCACCCGGGCGCCCCGCGCGGCAGCCGTACGCGCCAGGGCGTACCCCTGCTTGCCCGAGGAGCGGTTGCCGAGGAAGCGGACCGGGTCGAGGGGTTCGCGGGTGCCGCCGGCGCTCACGACGACATGCCGGCCGGTGAGGTCCGGCCGGGTGACGCCCCGAGCCAGGACCCGGCGGCAGATCTCGAAGATCTCCACGGGGTCGGGCAGTCGCCCCTTGCCGGTGTCGACGCCGGTCAGCCGGCCCACGGCGGGGTCGATGACGAGGGCGCCGCGACGACGCAGCGTCGCCACGTTCTCCTGGGTGGCCGGGTGTTCCCACATCTCGGTGTGCATCGCGGGTGCGAAGACGACCGGGCAGCGGGCGGTGAGGAGGGTGTTGGTGAGGAGGTCGTCGGCCAGACCGTGGGCCGCCTTGGCCAGCATGTCGGCCGTCGCCGGGGCCACGACCACCAGGTCGGCCTCCTGACCGATGCGGACGTGCGGCACCTCGTGGACGCTGTCCCACACCTCGGTCGAGACGGGGTTGCCGGAGAGCGCGGACCAGGTGGCGGCACCGACGAAGTGCAGCGCGGAGTCGGTCGGCACGACCCGCACATCGTGCCCGGACTCGGTGAGCCGGCGCAGCAGTTCGCACGCCTTGTACGCGGCGATACCGCCACTGACTCCCAGAACGACCTTCGGCTTGCCCACCGGGCCTCCCCGCACTCGAACCCGAACGAACCTGATGTCCGCACGCCGCGGTTCATCGGCGTACGCGTCCATCACACACCACAGGCCCGGCAGTGTGACTGCCGGGCCTGTGGAAAAACCTGCTGCGGTCCGTCGATATGACTAACTACATGACTAGCTACGACCGACCGCCACGCTCAACTTACGCCGGGCCCTCGACGGCCTCGGACGTCAGCAGACCCGCGTTGATCTCGCGAAGGGCGATCGAGAGCGGCTTCTCGTGGACGTGAGTGTCCACGAGGGGACCGACGTACTCGAGGAGGCCCTCGCCGAGCTGCGAGTAGTACGCGTTGATCTGGCGGGCACGCTTGGCCGCGTAGATCACGAGGCTGTACTTCGAGTCGGTGGCCTCGAGGAGCTCGTCGATCGGCGGGTTGATGATGCCCTCGGGCGCGGAGATGGAAGAGGACACGCTCTACCTTCCGATGGATGGGAAAAGATCGGTCGTGATCACTGAGCCCGTCGGGCTCCCGGAGAACCCGTGATCACACAACATCCATCAAGGCTAGCAGCTCGCGCGCCACATCCTCGACGGAGGTGTTGACCAAGGTCACATCGAACTCCGGCTCGGCCGCGAGTTCGACCTTCGCCGCCTCCAGGCGGCGCTCGATCACCTCGGGCGGCTCGGTGCCCCGCCCGGTGAGTCTGCGCACCAGTTCCTCCCAGGAGGGCGGAGCCAGGAACACCAGCTGGGCGTCGGGCATGGTCTCGCGGACCTGCCGGGCCCCCTGGAGGTCGATCTCCAGCAGGACCGGCTCGCCCCGCTCCAGGCGCTCGATCACGGCGGCCCGTGGAGTGCCGTAGCGGTTGCCGGCGAACTCGGCCCACTCCAACAGCTCGCTGTTGGCGATGAGCTTGTCCATCTCCTCGTCGGTGACGAAGAAGTAGTGGACTCCGTGCTGCTCGCCGGGACGGGGCTTCCGAGTCGTCGCCGACACGGAGAGCCAGACGTCGGGGTGCGCCTTGCGCATATGAGCGACGACCGTGCTCTTGCCGACCCCTGAGGGGCCGGAGAGCACGGTCAGCCGCGGACGTACGTCCGGGGGTTCGGGGGTCGTCCCCCGGAGTGTTACAGCCATGCGGCAATTATTCCAGCAACCCCGGAGTACCCGGGACTCCCTTCCCCGAGGATCCGGGTCAGGAGCCGGTGCTGCCGAACTCACGCTCCAGGGAAGCGATCTGGTTGGAGCCGAGGCCGCGCACCCGGCGGCTCTCGGAGATGCCGAGTCGTTCCATGATCTGCTTGGCGCGGACCTTGCCCACGCCCGGCAGGGACTCAAGGAGGGCGGAGACCTTCATCTTGCCGATGACGTCATTCTCCTGGCCCTGCTTGATCACCTCGTGCAGGGAGGCGCCGGAGTGCTTGAGTCGATTCTTGACCTCGGCCCGCTCCCGGCGAGCCGCGGCGGCCTTTTCGAGCGCGGCTGCGCGCTGTTCAGGGGTAAGGGGCGGAAGAGCCACGCCTACGTCACCTCGGATGTCGAACTGTCGGATACGGACCGGTGAGGAACCTAGTCGCCCCACACCTGAGGAGCTACGAGCAACACGCTTGCCCGTTCTCCCCCACTACCTTGAGGGTGTGGGAGCTGCCCCCACTGCTCGGAGACTAGCGGCCAACTCCGCCAGAGTCAGCGAGAACAGCGGAAAAGTCCTGGTCAGCCTCCATGGAGTCGGACATAACCGGCATATTGCCCCGGATTTGAGAATGTATTCAGACTCAAGCCGTCCGGGAACCGACCCTCGGAGCACTCATCGGAGGTCTCAGACGGCTGCCGTGGCGGTCCGGATCTCCTCCGCGAAGCGATCCGACGCGTCACGCAGCGCGGCGGCGTCGGGACCGTGACGAAGGACACCTCGACTGACGTTCGGGACCACATTGCGCACAGCGGCCCCGAAGGCCGCCGGAAGGTCGGCCGGCGTGGCTCCCTGGGCACCGATTCCGGGTGCGAGCAGAGGTCCGTTGATGTCGAGGTCGTACGACGAGAGGTCACCCAGGGTGGCACCGACGACGGCGCCGAAGGACCCCATGGGCTCCTCCCCCGCGTTCTCGGCCGCCAGGTGCGCCAGCATCGTCGCCCCGACGTTCCGCCCGGCAGGGTCCTCGGTGCGGACCGCGTGCTGCACCTCGCCGCCCTCCGGGTTGGAGGTCAGCGCCAGCACGAACAGCCCGGCGCCGCTCTCGCGCGCGAGGTCCACGGCCGGCTTCAGGGAGCCGTAGCCCAGGTACGGGGAGACCGTCAGCGCGTCCGAGAACAGGGGCGCGTCCTTGTGCAGGAAGGTCTCGGCGTACGCGGCCATGGTGGAGCCGATGTCACCGCGCTTGGCGTCCATGACGACCAGGGCACCGGCCGCCCGTGCCTCCTGGACCGACTTCTCCAGGACGGCGATGCCGCGTGACCCGAAGCGCTCGAAGAACGCGCTCTGCGGCTTGAGGACGGCCACCCGGTCCGCCAGCGCCTCGACGACCGTGCGGCTGAAGCGCTCCAGGCCGGCGATGTCGTCGTCCAGGCCCCAGGACGCGAGCAGGGAGGCGTGCGGGTCGATGCCGACGCACAGGGGGCCGCGCTCGTCCATGGCTCGGCGCAGCCGCGCACCGAAGGTCTCGGTCATGCCGTCTTCTTCCTGACGTCGGCGCCGACCGCGTCGGCGAGGGAGGCGTACGGGCTGGTGCGCAGGCGTGCGGCGAGGCCCTTGTGGACGGCACGGGCCCAGAAGGGGCCCTCGTAGATGAAGGCGCTGTAGCCCTGGACCAGGGTGGCACCGGCGAGGATGCGCTGCCAGGCGTCGTCGGCGTTCTCGATGCCTCCGACGCTCACCAGGGTGATCCGGTCGCCCACGCGCGCGTGGAGGCGGCGCAGCACTGCAAGGGAGCGGCCCTTCAGGGGCGCTCCGGAGAGACCACCCGTCTCCTTGACCAGGGAGGGTTCGGATTTCAAACCGAGTCCCTCGCGCGCGATGGTGGTGTTCGTGGCGATGATCCCGTCCAGGCCCAGCTCCACGGCGAGGTCGGCGACGGCGTCGATGTCCTCGTCGGCGAGGTCCGGCGCGATCTTCACCAGCAGCGGCACCCGGCGCGTGCGCACCGTGCGGTCGGCGGCCTCGCGCACGGCGGTGAGCAGGGGGCGCAGCGCCTCGGTGGCCTGGAGGTCGCGCAGGCCGGGCGTGTTGGGCGAGGAGACGTTCACGACCAGGTAGTCGGCGTACGGCGCGAGCCGCTCGGTGGACTTCACATAGTCCGCGGCGGCTTCATCGTCGGGGACGACCTTGGTCTTGCCGATGTTGACGCCCACGACGGTCTTGAAGACGGGCGTACGGGAAGCGAGGCGCGCGGCGACCGCGAGCGAGCCCTCGTTGTTGAAGCCCATGCGGTTGATCAGGGCGCGGTCGGCGACCAGGCGGAACAGCCGCTTCTTGGGGTTGCCGGGCTGGGCGTCGCCCGTCACCGTGCCGATCTCGACGTGGTCGAAGCCGAGCATCGACATGGCGTCGATCGCGATGGCGTTCTTGTCGAAGCCTGCGGCCAGCCCGAACGGGCCGTGCATGCGCAGCCCGAACGCCTCGGTGCGCAGTTCCTCGTAGCGGGGCGCGAGCACGGCGGCGACGAAGGTGCGCAGCACGGGGATGCGGACGGCGAGGCGGATCCAGCGGAAGGCCAGGTAGTGGGCCTCCTCCGGGTCCATCCGTGTGAAAACCAGACGGAAGAACAGCTTGTACATCTCGAAAGTCCTCAGGGGTCCTCGTGGGGAGCGGGGTC
>NZ_AEJC01000625.1 GCF_000317595.1 Streptomyces ipomoeae 91-03
GTGTCGATTCCTCCGCTCGGCTCAGCTCACGCGGGTGACCTTGGCGCCGAAGCCGGGTTCGGTGAGGTCCTGCTGGAGGGCGACGGGGACCTCGACGCCCTCGCCCGAGCCGTCGCCGACGATGAGGGAGCCGACCCTGGTGCCGGACTCGGCCTCGTGCGGGAGGGAGTCGCTCGCGTCCAGCTCCAGCCTGACGGTCTTGCCGGCCCACCCGACCGCCGAGACGTCCTTCGTGACCATGACCGGGGTCCGCCCGCCGAGTTGGTCGTCGACGTATCCGACGACGTCGCCCTTCTTCAGGATGGTGTCGGAGGTCAGCGCGTCCTGGGCGGCGAGCATGGCCGTCTTGCTGACCGCGTTGACCGTGTCGATGATCGGCGGGGTGTGCTGGCCGAGGATCGCGCCGACGACGATCGCGGTCTCACCGCCGACCTCCTGGGTGCCGGCGAAGAGGAGGTTGCCGCCGGCGGCCGTGGTGGAGCCGGTCTTGATGCCGATGGCGTTGTTGAAGGGGACGAGCCGGTTGTAGTTGTCCCAGCGCTGGCCGGAGGGGTCGTGCCAGTACGGCAGCTTGGTGATGTCCGTCAGGGCCTTCATCTTCACCAGCTCGTTGCCGAGCTTGACCTGGTCCTCGGCGGTGGAGACGGTCGTCTCCTTCAGGCCGGACGGGTCCGTGTACGTGGTGTTCTTCATCCCCAGGTCCTTGGCGGCGTCGTTCATCTTCTTGACGAACGCCTCCTCGGAACCGTTGCTGTCCCAACGGGCCAGCAGGCGGGCGATGTTGTTCGCGGACGGGATCATGATGGCCGCGATCGCGTCGTACTGGGTGAGCTTGTCGCCCTCCTTGACGGTGTTGAGGGTGGACTCACCGTCCTTGTCGTAGCCGCCCTCGGTCTCCGCCTTCGCGTCGACCTGGATCGTCTCGCCCTTCGCGCCCGGCTTCATCGGGTGGTCCTTGAGGATGACGTACGCGGTCATCGCCTTGGCGACCGAGCCGATGGCCACGGGTTTCTGCTCGCCGAAGCTGTCCATCGTGCCGATGCCGTTGACGTCCATCCAGCCCTGGCCCTCCTCGGGCCACGGGAGGGAGACCTTGTCGCCCTTGAAGGCGTAGGACTCCTCGGCCGTCAGGGCGAGCGTCGGGGTCGGCAGCGGGCGTAGGGTCTGTACGACCGCAAAGATGATCACCAGCAGGATTGCCAGCGGGGTCCAGATCTTGACCCGCCGGATGGCCGTCCGCAGCGGGGTCTGCGGGGGCGGCGGCGTGTTCGTCAGCTCCGCCAGCAGGTCCAACGGCGGCTTCGGCGGCAGGGGCTGCTGTGTCGTCCGCTCCGGTCCCACGTGCGGCAACGCCCGTGTGGCCTCGGCGGGGCTGAGCCCGGGCGCCTCCGGCGCGGCGGCCGAGGCCTTCGGCCGGCTCGGCTCGTCGAGCGGCTTCAGCGCGACGAATTTGCTGGTGCGCTCGGCGGGGGGTACGGCGGAGTCTTGGGCACCGCCGTCAGAGTCACCGGCGTTGGGGGCACCCTTGGCATCCTCGCCGGAGCGGTTGTCGCCCTTGGCGGTGTCGGAGGCCGGCTTGATGGCACCGCCCAGCTTGAGCATGGTCGTCGGTTGGTCGACGGCAGGCAGTCGAGGAGCCCTGAAAATCGCGGTCGCCTGATCCACAGGCCGCCCCGCCTCGGCTCCGCCATCGGCGTCCGACTTCCCACCCGCACCACCCGTGCGGCTTTCGTCGCCATCTGCGGGTGGCCCCGCCGGGGCGTCCTCACCGTCGACGGCCTCCGGCTCGCCGTCCGCCGAGTCCTCACCGAAGCCGGGCTTCGCATCCTCGACGACCTCCGCCTCCGAGCCACCACTCGGACCGGACTTCGCACCGCCGCTGACACCGGACTTCGCACCGCCGGTGGAGTCGTCGCCGACCTCGGCCTCCGGCCCATCGCCGGAGCCAGGCCCGGCATCACCGGTCGCATCAGCCTCGGCATCACCGACAGAGCCGGACCCCGAGCCACTGCCACGCCCGGACACCTCGTCGCGGTCGGCCTCCGACTCCGAGCCGCGGCTCGGACCAGACTTCACATCACCGCCGAAACCGGACTTCACACCGCCGGTGGAATCGGCGGCCGAGTCGTCGCCGAACTCGGCCTCCGGCCCATCGCCGGAGCCGGGCTCGGCGTCGGGAGCCGTGTTCTCTCCCGTCGTAGCTGCGGGCAGTCGGGCCGCTGAGGCACCGCGGGTGGGCGCAGCGGCACCCCGGTCGCGCGGGTGAGCGTCATCTCCCTCGGCCTCGGCGTCAGCCTCCGGCTCGGTGCCGTCAGCCTCGCCGCCGTCGACGCCCGCGTCCTCGCCCTCGTCGGACCCCGGCTCCGCGTCTGCGCCCTCGTCGGACCCCGGCTCCGCGTCGTCGTCCTCGTCGCGCACTTCACCGTCACCGGAACCGGCGGTCTCCGAACGCCCGGCCTTCGCGGCCCCGGTCTCCTCGGCGTCCTCGGCCTCGTCGGTCTTCGCCGCCCCGGTCTCCGCCTCCTCCAGCCGTACGCCCTCGGCCTTCGCCGCCTCCAGCAGTGCTCGGCGGGAGAAGACGGCCGTCGCCTGGTCGGCCTTCGGGGTCGTGTCCCGCGACAGGGACACGCGAGGGTCCGCCGGCGGCCTGGCGGAGCCGGTGGGTTGGGTCGGTGCCGGGTCGGAGGTCTCTGGGGTCGTTGGATTGGGGACCGCCGGCTCGTCCCTCTCGTCCCCCGTCGTCGACCCCGTCGACGACTCGTACCGCTTCGACCTGCCGGGGGACGTGCCCGCCACCGATGCCTCCTCCCGCGCGCCGCCCACCCTCGGAGCGCGCGCCCTACCGAACTGTGAAACCCACCGCCCGGACACCAGAGCCTGCCCGGCGGCTCACCCCGCTCACCGGCGACCAAGAGGCGCCGTTGATTCCATGCGGCCTGATCCGCCGGACAGACCCTAGCCACCGCGACCACAACCGCGCCGCGTCGCTGTCCGAACCATGTACCAGTGTCCTGTGTGCGGGCTTAACCTCCGTGGAAGACGAGAACGACATACCTACTGGTTCCACTACATTCCGGTCACGCACCCTCGACAGACCAATGTGAGAGGGGTCACCCTGTCATTCATCCACGCGGGGAGGCATGGATGGGCAGGAGCCGCAGAACACTTCCGGAGGAGCTTCTGCTGCTGGCATTGGACCCGGCCACGGGTACCACTGCACAGCCGCAGTCGCTCGACCTTGGTCTGGCCGGAGCGCAGCTAGTGGAGCTGGCGCTGGCCGGACGGATAGCCCCAGACGGGGATCGTATCGCCGTGGTGTCCCCACGGCCGACTGGAGATCCAACACTGGACTGCGCATTGGAGTTGCTGCGAAGGCGCGGCGCCCCCGTACGCGCCGTTCACTGGATCGGCGGGCCGCGTCTCGGGCTCCGCCAAACCTATCTGTCACACCTGGAGCGCTGCGGCATGGTGCACGCCGTCGCGGGCCAGATGTGCGGAGTGCTGCCGACGACGCGCTACCAGGCGACGGAGACGGCCATCAGCCGGGAGATCAGGGCCCGGCTGGATTCCGCGATCCGTACCGGTGTACCGCCGGACCCACGGACGGCCGCACTCGCCGCCCTCGCCCACGCCGTGGGCCTGGGCAAGCACCTGTACCCGGGGAACGAGGGACGCTCGTCCCGCTCCCGGCTGCGGGACCTGATCCGGCACGACCCCATGGGCGGCCTGGTGGCCCACGCCGTCATGGACGTGCAGAACGGCGTGGCCGCACAGCCGCGCCGCAGCCCGGCACCGACCGGCCGGCAGGCCGCCCCCGGCGCCAGGCCGTCCGCACCGGAACCCGCGCGCGGCGTTCCGATGCAGCCACGCCGAGGCTCCATGGCCCGCGTCGTGGCGCACTGAGGCACGACACGCACCGCACCACACCGCACCGCACTGCACTGCACTGCACCGAGGGCATCGAGGTATTCGAGGTATGAGACGGTGCCGGGCCCAGAGCCGCGGCCCGCACCCGACATCCCACACCCGGCGCCCGGGCGGCAGTACTCGCACCACCTGCACACGCACCACCTGCACCACATGCACGACCTGCGGTGCGCGCACCGCGCACCGCATGGCACCCGCTCGCACCATGAGCGCCGAGCCGCGACAAGGGGCGCCAAGGGATCCAGAGCCCGGTTCGGGAGCCGCAGGCTCGCGCGGGGCGCGTGAGGCCGGACGTACGGGTACGACTGACTCCGTACGGCAAGGCCCCACCGCCCCGCGCGGCCGCATGTACGGCCGCACGGCGCTCCCTTGCGGCCACCGGGGACCTCAGGCGCCGCCCGGGACCTGATGTGGCCATCGGCGACCTCATGCGCCGCCGGAGACCTCACGCGGCCATCGGCGACCTCTCGCGACTGTCGGGGACCTCACGCCGTCAGGGCCTCGTCCGACCGCACCACAGCCCCGGTTGCGGCCGTATGTCCCGTCGAGAGCCCTCCACGGCGGAAAACCACCGGCGCAAACGGCCCATGCACCGTGCATATCCGCTGTTTTCCAGCGGTACCGAGCACCTTGGTGGCAATCTGCTCAGCAGCAGACACGCAATGTAGAGGCAGCAGCCGGAGGTGCACGTCCCGTGGCGTCCAATGTCAATCCCACCGTCCGGCGCCGCCGGCTGGGCCAGGAGTTGCGCAAGCTCCGTGAGGACAAGGGCATGACGGCAGAACAGGTCGCCGACCGCCTGCTCGTCTCCCAGTCGAAGATCAGCCGCCTGGAGAACGGCCGCCGCAGTATCAGCCAGCGCGACGTACGCGACCTCTGCAACGTCTACGAGGTCGAGGACCAGCGCATCGTCGACTCCCTGATGCAGATGGCCAAGGACTCCCGCCAACAGGGCTGGTGGCACGCGTTCGGGGATGTCCCGTACAGCGTCTACATCGGCCTGGAGACGGACGCGGAGTCGCTCAGGGTCTACGAACCACAGATCGTCACGGGCCTGTTGCAGACCCGCACCTACGCCGAGGCCATGATCCAGGGGGCGCTGCCCGAGACCCCGCCGACCGAGATCGACAAACGCGTCGAGGTGCGGATAAGGCGTCAGGAACGCATCACCACCGACAAGAACCCGCTGCGCCTGTGGACCGTGCTGGACGAAGCGGCCCTGCGTCGGGTCGTGGGGTCCCGGTCGGTGATGCGCGAGCAGCTGGAGCATCTCGTCGAGATGGGCCAACTCCCCCATGTCACGGTCCAGGTACTGCCGTTCGACGTGGGCGCCCATCCCGGGATCAACGGCCAGTACGCGATCCTGGAGTTCGTCGACGCGGCCGATTCGAGTGTCGTGTACATCGAGGGCGTGACCAGCGATCTCTATCTGGAGAAGGCGCACGACGTCCAGAAGTACACCATCATGTACGAGCACCTTCGGGCGCAGGCCCTGAACGTGGAGCAGTCCCGGCAGCTCATCGAGAACATCGCGAAGGAATACGCCCGCTGAGCGCTCCTGAGCACAAAAGCGGCGGACGATACACCCTGCACCCCGCCCGGCGGAAGACCAAAACGGAATATGCCACCCACACGGGTGAATAGTCGCTTCGTCTACCGATGTTGGCGAGTAGCGTCGATCACGCCAGGAAGCAACACACCTCCTGGCACAAACCGCACCGCGGGTTCCGGACGGGACCCGCGGCACGGCGACAGCAACTCAGCGACGAACGGGTACCGGAGCAAACATGGCAATTCAGCAAGGCGCCACGGAGGTTTGGACCAAGTCCTCGTACTCCGGGGGAAATGGCGCGTGTGTCGAGGTCAAGTCCCCCACCGCCGTGGCGTTGGCCGTACGTGACTCCAAAGTCCTCGACGGTCCCACCCTGGAGTTCCCCGCCGACGCGTGGAACACCTTCGTGGCCTCCGTCAAGGCCTAGAGAGCGGAACGCCCCGGCTCTCACCGCCCAGCCAGAGATCGACAACTGAACAAGCATCACCGAAGAGCCCTCTCGACTAGCCCGCCGTCCTGGCCGAGGGGGCTCGGCTTGTGCTCACCACCTGTCGGGTGTCGTGTGCCGTCGGGTGTCGCGCGCACCGACGGCGGTCAGCGCAGGCGGTCCACGTATGTGTCCGTCCCCGGGATCGTCGGGATGAACGGGGCCAGCAGTTCCACCCTCCCCAGGCCCGATGCGTTCACCGCCTCGCCCAGGTCCGCGAAATGGGGCTCCCAGCAGTCCCGGGGGTCGGTCTGCAGGAACCACAGGAGGGTGAGGCGGGTGTCGACGGCCTCGACCTGTTTGACGTACGACATGCGGTCCAGGGGCAGGGGGGTGGGGCGGAAGACCGTGACCATGGCGGTCGGGGAGGCGGCGAGGCGCTTGGGGAGGTGGCGGGATCGTAGCCATTCCAGCAACTCGGCTCGCTCGGCCGGGCCTTCGGCGTCCACCACCTCCAGCACCAGGCCGGCGTACGGGTGGTCGAGGGCGTGGAAGTCGCGGGGGCCGGCGGCTCCGTCGCGGTAGACCGTCGCCTCGTGGTCCTGGAAGGCCGTGAAGACATGCGTACGGTCCTGATAGACGCGTGCGTCGCGATTGAGCCGTTTGTTGATGGCGACCGTCCAGCGCATGTGGTCGTCGTAGCGGCCGCCGGTGATCCAGTACGTGGAGAGGTAGCAGCCGGCGGTGACCGGCTGGGCGATCGCCGACTTCTCGGGCGTACGGAGGAGTTGGAGATCGCGGGTGGCCACCCAGCGGCGGCCGGCGTACATCCAGGGCATCGCCATCGCGCCCGCGTAGTAGTGGTCGTCCTCGTACCAGCGGTTGTACGCGTACTCGTGGCCCGGGTGCGGTTCGACCATGGTGATCAGCGCGTGGCCGGGGTGGACGCCGTACGGGCCGCGGGAGGCCAGTTCGGCGTACAGGTCGCTGCGGGTGTCCTCGCCCAGGGGCTGCCTCTCGCTCATGCGCCTTCCCTTCCTTCCGCCGACGGACGCCCATACTCTGACGGTCCGTCAGGTAATCCGCCATAGGCGTGCACGCACAGGGAGGGCCCCATGTCACTGCTCGCAGGCAAGACGGTCGTCGTGTCGGGGGTCGGGGCCGGACTCGGCGGGCGGGTGGCCGCGGCGGTCGTACGGGACGGCGGGAACGCGGTGCTGGGGGCGCGTACGGAGGCGAATCTCGCCAAGGCCGCGGCCGATCTGGACCCCGAAGGGGCGCACACGGCGTACCGGGCCACCGACATCACCGACGAGGCCCAGTGCGAGGCGCTGGCGGCGCTGGCGCGGGAGCGGTTCGGGGGCATCGACGCGGTGGTGCATGTGGCGGCCCGGGACAGCTACTTCGGGGGTCTGGAGGACGCCGACTTCACCACCTGGCAGGCGGTCCTCGACGTGAACCTGCTCGGCACGCTGCGGATGACGCGGGCCTGTCTGCCCGCCCTGAAGGCCCAGGGCGGCGGCTCCGTCGTCATCATCGGGACTCAGTCGGCCGTCGCCGCGCCCTCGCAGGTGCGGCAGGCGGCGTACGCGGCGTCCAAGGGCGCGCTGACGAGCGCGATGTACTCGCTGGCCCGGGAGCTCGGGCCGTACCGCATACGGGTCAACACCGTGCTGCCGGGCTGGATGTGGGGGCCGCCGGTCGAGGCGTACGTCCGCTTCACCGCGCACGGCGAGGGCGTGTCCGAGGCGGAGGTGCTGGCGCGGCTCACCGAGCGCGTGGCGCTGCCGGAACTGGCCACGGACGGGGACGTCGCGGACACGGCGGTCTTTCTGGCGTCGGACCGGGCACGGGCGATTACCGGCCAATCCCTGCTGGTCAATGCCGGTGAGGTGATGCGCTAGGGCGTGACCGGAGTCACGTTTACTTGATCCAAGTCGGTCATGGATGTGAACGGAGGTCATCTCGCCGAACTTTTTTACTCCCTCTTGACCTTCCCGGCCGTTGCCGCCGCAGTGCCGCCGCTTCGACGATGAGGGGCACTTCGCGGCACCTTGGCATGCGCATGCACCCCCGGGAGGGAGCACATGAACGGTCTCGACTGGGCCGTGCTCATCGGCTACTTCGGTGTGATGATCGTGATCGGCGTCTGGTCGCACAAGCGGGTGGACAACGTCAGCGACTTCTTCACCGCCGGCGGCAAGATGCCGTGGTGGCTGTCCGGCATCTCACACCACATGTCGGGCTACAGCGCGGTGATGTTCACCGGGTACGCCGGCATCGCGTACACGTGGGGCGTGACGTCCTTCGTGACGTGGTCCTTCCCCATCGCCCTCGGTATCGCCATCGGTTCGAAACTCTTCGCGCCGCGCATCAACCGGCTGCGCTCACGACTTCACGTCGCATCCCCGCTCGAATATCTGAAGAACCGTTACAACCTGGGCACCCAGCAGGCGTTGGCCTGGTCCGGCATGCTGCTGAAGATCGTGGACGTGGGCGCGAAGTGGGCCGCGATCGCGACGCTGCTGTCCGTCTTCACGGGTGTGTCGCTGAACCAGGGCATCCTCATCACCGGTGGCATCACGGCGATCTACTGCACGATCGGCGGCCTGTGGGCGGACGCGCTGACGGAGTTGGGCCAGTTCGTGATCCAACTCCTCGCGGGCATCGCGATGTTCGTAGCCGTGGTGGGGAAGCTCGGCGACTACGGCGGCTTCTTCGGCGTCTGGGACCACCCGAAGCTGGAGGGCCACGGCGAACCGCTGGTCGGCCCGTACGGCACGATCTTCCTGCTCGCCTTCCTCTTCATCAAACTCTTCGAGTACAACGGCGGCATGCTCAACCAGGCCCAGCGCTACATGGCCACGGCGACCCCCTACGAGGCCGAGCGCTCCGCCCGGCTGTCGGCGATCCTGTGGCTGGTCTGGCCGCTGGTGCTGTTCTTCCCGATGTGGATGTCGCCGCTGCTGGTGACGTCGGAGAAGGGCGACGGTTCGGACTCGTACGCCCTGATGACGGAACAGCTGCTGCCGCACGGCCTGCTGGGCCTGGTGATCGTCGGCTTCTTCTCCCACACCATGGCCATGTGCTCCTCCGACGCGAACGCCATCGCCGCCGTCTTCACCCGTGACTGCGCGCCGGTGGTGTGGCGGCGGGCACGGACGTGGACCGAGGGGCAGGGCCTGCGGGTCGCCCGTATCACGACGGTCGTCTTCCTGGGCCTGTCGATGGCGGCGGCCACGCAGGTCAACTCCCCCGCCTTCAAGGACATCATCACCGTCGTCATCAAGTGGGTCGCGGGGCTCATGGGCCCGATGGCCATCCCGATGATGCTGGGTCTGCTGCGGCCGTTCCGCCGCTCCGGCCCGACGGCGGCGCTCACCAGCTGGGCGTGCGGGCTGTTCGCCTTCTGGCTGGTCAACTACCCGATCCACTGGAACGTCGAGGGCGGCGTACCGCTGCAGTACCAGGTGTCCATCCCGCTGGCGGTCTCACTGGTCCTGTACATCCTGATCGGTTTCATCAAGCCGGAGGACACACCGGAACGACTCGCGCTCATCGAGAAGATCAACACCGACGGGGACGGGGATGGCCGCGGCGGCACCGGGGCGGCGGCTGCGCTCCCGACCGAGGGCAAGGACGCGGCCAGCCCCAGCGGGG
>NZ_AEJC01000626.1 GCF_000317595.1 Streptomyces ipomoeae 91-03
TTGTGGTCCGGCTGCACCAGGTGAACATCGAGCCGCACGGCGAGGAAGGCTTCGAACTTCCTGTCAGCGAAGCCCTTGTCGGCCAGGATCACCTGCCCGGCTCGCACGAGGCGGCGCAGGGCAGCGGCGTGGAGTCGATCAGCCGGAGGCTGTCATGCCAGGTCGGCCCCTGCCGGGTGAGCATCTTGATCACCTGACTGATCAGCGGCCCGGCGGCGTTGAGCTGCTTCTCTGCCAGGTTTGGCGCGCGATGGGTGTAGCCGACGGCGGGGTGGACATGCCGCGGTCGGCCTAATGGCCCCGCACGGCCGATGTGCGGCGGCACTCTGTACGAACTGTGCTCGACGGGGGCACCGTGCCCGTCGCCGGATACGCACGAGTGGCAGCTCAGGGACTTGGGGAGGAGGGTGGGGTCATGGCGGAGGGTGACCGGCAGTCTCGTCGGAGCATGCCCGACCGGTCGGAAGGATTCGGTGAGCGGCTGCTGGGCCTGCTGCTGGACCGGGCCCACGAGATGCCGCCGCAGCTGATCGCTCCACTGGTCGCGGAGGAGGTGGCCAGGATCGGCGGCCGCGAGGTGTCGATCCTGCTGCAGGACTACGGACAGGAACTGCTGGCGCCGCTACCCGGCAGGGGATTGATGGTCGGGGGGCCCCTCTTGGTTATGGAGTAGCTGGGGTGAGGTGCCAGGTGCCGCTGGTTCGGGTGAGTCCGAGGTTGATCAGTCGGCGGAGGTTGAGGGCGGCGGCGCGGTGGTGGAGCCAGATGTTGTTGGCGATGACGCCGCGGTAGGGGACTCGGCGGTTGCCCTTGGTGACGAGCCAGGCGATGGCGCGTTCGACCGGGGGCCGCCATCTGCGGTATTCGTCCTGCCAGGCGGGGTCGGTGGCAGCCTGGTGGCGGGCTGCGGTGAGCAGTTCGTGCTGGGGGTGGACGTTGAGGGTGCGCCCGGTCTTGGAGGTGGTGCAGCGTCCGCGCAGGGGGCAGTTGGTGCACACGCGCTTGAACTGGGCGGTGCGGGCGCCGTCGGCTTTGGCCTGTCCGAGGTTGGCGGTGTGTCCGGCCGGGCAGGTCGCGGTGCCGGCCGCCGGGTCGATGTGGAAGTCGTCGATGGTGAAGCCGCCGGGGATGGCGTGCCGCAGCGGTGGCGGTTTGATGACGAGGGTGTGGCCGTCGGCCTGCAGGTGTGCGCGTAGGTCGCCGGTGCCGTAGGCGCAATCGCCGAGCACGGTTAACCGCGTGTCCGGTTCCTCGTCGGCGAGCAGGCTGGTGGCGACGGCGGCCTCGTGGTTGCCGGGGCCGTAGCCGCTGGTGAGAGCCACGGCGGTGAACAGCCCGGTCTCCGGCTCGAGGGAGGCATGCCCTTTGAAGCCGTCCTGGTGGCGGGTGCGGTTTTTGTGGATGTGGCGCGCGTCCGCATCGACGGTGGACACGGTCCGGTCCGCGATCGTGCGCCGGGCGATGCGCCAGCGGCCGTCGCGTCCGTCGGAGTCCTCGGCAGGTTCCACGTCCTGGCCCGCGACCAGGGCCAGCAGGCCCACCGCGTTCGCCGCCTTCTCGCCCAGTTCCCGCTCGGGCAGGTGTCCGAGCAGGTTGAGGGCGTCGGTGACCAGCGCGTCGACCAGCGTGGCGCGGGCGGCCTCGTCGTCCCAGGCGATCCTCGGCTTGCCCGGGTCGGTGTAGTCGTGCGCGCGGCACCACTGCGCCGCCGTCTCCTCGCCCCCGGGGACCTCGCGGATCACCCGGCGGATCGCGGAGATGATCTGAGTGACGGTGTCCTGGGTGGCCACCGCGTCGTCCAGGACGGTGGAGTCCAGTGCCCGGCGGTGCTTGCCCTTGAGGACACCGGTGGCCTTCACGACTTCACGTACGGCCTCAAAGACCCGGTTCGGGCGGGTGGAACGGCCCAGACGACGGCGGAAGTAGGCCAGAAGCGACGAGTCGAAGGCCATGTCGTGCAGGCCCAGCCCGCAGGCGGCCTTCCAGCGCAGGTCACAGCGCAGTTCCTGGACCGTCTCGAAGTCCGACAGCCCGTGCAGGGCCTGCAGCGTGATCG
The DNA here is from genome assembly GCF_000317595.1 of Streptomyces ipomoeae 91-03. Taxonomy (GTDB): domain Bacteria; phylum Actinomycetota; class Actinomycetes; order Streptomycetales; family Streptomycetaceae; genus Streptomyces; species Streptomyces ipomoeae. The sequence goes on from NZ_AEJC01000626.1 coordinate 2,057, forward strand.
CAGCGGCCAGAATCTGCGGGGGCATGCTCGGCCGCCCGTTCGCCGACGGATACATGTCCGTGAACATCTCCGCCGGGAACAGCGCGCCACGATGCTCGGCCAGGAAGGCGAACACGCTTCCCGACGGGATCAACTCCCGGCAGGTCTCCCATACATCCGGCCCGACCGTCTCCCCGGCCCATTCCCCCATCACCACAACAAAGAGTCTGGCCCCGCCGCTCACGCGGCGGGGCCAGAACCCCAAGATCTTCATGAGTCTTCTAGCCCAACCTTCATAAGGATTCCGCATACTGACAGCTGGTCATGAGTCACTGCGGTGATACGATCACCACGATTGCCGAACGGACGGATAGGTGCAAAACCGGCACCTCTCGCCAAGGGGGCAGCTTGGGTACGGCCCCGGCATGGGCGACCTCCGGTCTGCGCGAATTGACAGGAATTCAGTAGCCGGCTTCAGCCGCCTGAAGAGGGTCTCATGACGCAATACATAGAAGATCTGGCGCCTTGGGCTCTCCTTGTCCTAACCCTTGTCGCCGCCATCCTCCTCGTTGTTCGCCAGCGAGGGGCGGCACGCAGGTTACGACAGGAGATCACCGGGCTCAGAAACCACTACGGTGAGTTGGAGAGCCAGTACTCGGAGTCCGTCCGGAGCGCCCAGCAGGAAGCCGAGTCGGAGACGAGGACGGCCCTGAAGTCCGCCATGCGGACGCTGCAGGGTCTCGCCGCCGAGCAGCAGCGCATCATCTCCGGCCTGCAGCGGAAATACGGCGATTCCGTCATGCTCCAGGACCTCCTGGAGATCGACCACATGAACGCGCAGTTCGGTCGGCGCGCCCAGTCCATCGCCGTGCTCTGCGAGGGCTGGCTGGGCCGGCACCGCGATGTGGCCTCGGTCTACGACGTGGTCCGCAGCGCGCAGGGCAGGATCCGCCACTTCCAGCGTGTGCAGATTCTGTCGAAGGTCGACTTCGGGGTCACCAGCCGTGCCGTGGAGCCGGTGGCGCTGGCCCTCGCCGAGCTGCTCGACAACGCCACCAGCTACTCCAGCCCGGACACCGTCGTCGAGATCAATGTGCGCACCGTGCCCAAGGGTGTCTGCATCGTCGTCGACGACGCCGGTGTCGGTATGAACGAGGAGGAGAAGGCCAGGGCCGAGAAGCTGCTGACGAGCGAGCGGGCCAGCGGTGTCTCGGGGCTCGGCAACCCTCCGCAGTTCGGCTTCGCGGTGATCGGTGTGCTCTGCGAGCGCTTCGGCTTCACGGTGTCCGTGGACTCCACCTCGCCCTACGGCGGTGTGCGTGCCGTCGTACTCCTGCCCGACGAGCTGCTCACCAGCATGCCCGAGCCGAGGGAACCGCAGGCGTCGGGCGAGCCGCTGGAGCGGCGCGAGGTGACGTCGGCCGTCGACCCGGCTGTCGCGTCGTACGAGAGCGGTCCCGCGCCCTCGCAGCCCGAGTCGCTGACCGACGACGGTCTGCCCCGGCGGCGTCGCAAGCGGCCGATGGCCCTGGTCTCGAACAGCCAGCCGAGCCCGTCCGGTCCGTCGTCCTCGTCCGGTACCAGGCGCCGCAGCGAGGAGACGGCAGCGCTCATGGCCGCCTTCAAGCAGGGCACCGACGCGGGTCGCGCCACGCATCCGGACAGCGCCGAGCGGCCGGGTGGCGCCCGTGACACAAGCAGCGAAGGGCACGAGGTTTCATGAACAACGATCTTTCATGGATGCTTGACAGCGCCTTGGAGATCCCTGGAGCTCTGCACGCCGTCCTCGTCTCCGCCGACGGTTTGCTGCGGGCCCGCTCGAAGGACGTCGGCAAGGACGACGCGGACAAGGCCGCCGCCGCGATGAGCGGTATGCAGTCGCTCAGCCGTTCGCTGGCCTTCTTCGTCGACGGGTCCAATCTGCGCTGGCAGCAGACGCTGATCGAGTTCGACGGCGGCTGGATCTTCCTGATCTCCGCCGGCGACGGCGCATACCTCGCTGTCTCGGCCTCCCCCGACGTCGACATGGCGGACATCACCTTCCGGATGCAGCAGCTTGTCGGCCAGTTGGGCAAGGTACTGACTGCTCCCCCTCGTGAGAGCAGTGTGGTACGGCCATGACCGATTCCCAGCAGCATGAGCCCGAGGCCGCCGAGTTAGTACGGCCGTACGTCATCACCGGTGGCCGCAGCCTGCCCGGCGAGCACCAGTTCTCGCTGATCACCCTGGTCACGGCTGCGGCCGACCAGCAGCAGCGGCCTGCCCGCCTCTCCCCGGAGGAGCAGAACCTGCTGGAGATGTGCGTCGGCGGCTATCTCTCCGTCGCCGAGATCGCCGGGCACATGCAGCTTCCGGTGGGGGTGGTCAAGATCCTGCTGGCCGCGCTCGCCGAAGGCGGCTATCTCATCACCCGTGCGCCCGTCCCCCGCGCGCCCGTCGCCAATCTGAAGATCCTCGAGGAGGTGCTGAATGGGCTCCAGGCCAAGTTTGGATGAGCGGGCCTACGTCCCGGGCGGCGAGACGCAGACCGCCGTGAAGATCCTGGTGGTCGGGCACTTCGCGGTGGGCAAGACCACGTTCATCGGGTCGATCTCGGAGATCTCGCCGCTGTCCACCGAGGAGACGATGACCCAGGCGGGGGAGGCCATCGACGACCTCAAGGGCGTTCAGGACAAGACCACCACCACGGTCGCCATGGACTTCGGCCGTCTGACCGTCAGCGAGCGTGTCGTGCTGTACCTCTTCGGTACGCCCGGCCAGCAGCGCTTCGTGCAGATGTGGGAGGACATGGCCCGCGGCGCCCTCGGGGCGCTGGTGCTGGTCGACCCCGAGAGACTCGCCGACTCCTTCGCCGTGATCGACCTGATCGAGCAGTACGGACTCGACTACGCGATCGCGGTCAACCACTTCGACGGCACCCAGATACGTGACGAGAGGGCGCTGCGCGAGGCGCTGGACCTGCTCGACGACACCCCCGTCGTCACCTGCGACGCACGTGACGAGCGTTCGTCGGCCGAAGCACTGATCACGCTGGTCCGCTACTTGATGGACCGCGTCCGTTAGGAACAGACATGAGCCCAGACCCCACCACCCCCGTACCGCCACCCGGCTGCCCGGCCCACGACACCGGCCAGCGGGTGCCGCTGTACGGGCCGGAGTTCGCGGCCGATCCGGCGGCGTACTACGCGTACATGCGTCACCACGGGCAGACCTCGCAGGTCGAGATCGCGCCCGGCGTGGAGGCGACCCTCGTCACCGACCACGCGACGGCGCTGCAGCTGTTGCAGGACCCGGGCAACTTCCGCAAGGACGCGCGCCGTTGGCGTGACGTCGCCGAGGGCAAGGTCCGCCCGGACAGTCCGGTCGTGCCGATGCTGGGCTACCGGCCCAACTGCATGTTCACCGACGGCGCCGAGCACGCGCGGCTGCGCCAGGCGGTCACCGACAGCCTCGCCCACGTGGACTCCCGCCGGCTGACCGAGATGGTCAAGCGGGCCTCCGAGTACCTGATATCCCAGTTCGCCGGCCGTGGCTCGGTCGACCTGATGAACGACTACGTCAAGCAGCTGCCGCTGCTCGTGTTCAACGAGCTCATCGGCTGCCCGGCGGACGTCGGCGACCGGGTCGTCTTCGGTATCTCCGGCGTCTTCGAGGGCGTCAACGCCCAGAAGGCCAACGAGGTGCTGGGGCAGGCCGTGGGAGAGCTGGTGGCGCTCAAGCGGGCCAGGCCCGCCGAGGACGTCGCCTCCTGGCTGCTGCGGCACGAGGCCCGGCTGACCGACGAGGAGTCCGTCCACCAGCTGATCCTGCTGCTGGGCGCGGGCGTCGAACCGCTGCGCAACCTCATCGGCAACACCCTGCACCGGCTGCTCACCCACGACCGGTACGCCGACGGCGGTCTGATCGAGGAGGCCATCGAGGACACGCTGTGGGAGAACCCGCCCATGGCCAACTACGCGCCGCACTACCCCGCCTCCGACATGGAGTTCGGCGGCACCAAGCTGCGGGCGGGCGACCTGGTCCTGGTCAGCATCACCGCCGCCAACACCGACCCGGCGCTCGTGGCGGCCCGCGAGACCGGCGGCCGGCGAGCCCACCTGGCGTGGAGCGCGGGCCCGCACGCCTGCCCGTCCAAGGACCTCGCCCGGCTCGTCACCATGACGGCCATCGAGACCCTGCTCAACCGGCTGCACGACATCGAGCTCGCGGTGCCCGAGGACAGCCTGACCTGGCGTCCCGGCCCCTTCCACCGCGCCCTGGCCGTCCTGCCCTGCCGTTTCACCCCGCAGGCCGTGCAGCGGCCGACCGCGCCGCGCACGGTGGAGACGCCCGCACAGGCCGACGCCGCCAGGGCGGGCCGGAAGCCGGAGCGCACCGGCGTGTGGAGCTCCTTCCTGTCCTGGCTGAAGGGGTGAGGTACGCAACAGTCGGCACTTTCCCGGCACTGCATGAAGATTCAACGGTCGGGGTAGTGATGCGGCGGCATTCGTGGTGACCAAAGAACAAAGGGAGGTGTCGTGGACCACATATCCACCGACGCCGCTACTGCTCAAGACCCCACCCTTATCCTCCGCTCCCGAGGGCACACCCCCCTAGGGAGCACCGACGCCCAGCCGGGCGTGACCGACCGTGAGTTACCGCGAGACGAGATACCCGCCCAGGTCGGCGGGTATCTTTCTGTGTACTCCCTGAGTCGTGATCCCCACGGTTCACGGCGTACGGCCGGGCACCCGCGCCCCCACTCCGGGCAACGGCGGGAGCACCGGTGAGCGCCCTCGGGTCCGGCGCCCGCGAGGCCCGGGAAACGGAGACACTGGGCGCGCTCGTGACCGGCCAACTGCTGCGCCTTTGCCAGGTGTCGGGGCTGGAGCGGGACGACGCGGAGAGCTACGCGCGCATACTCACCGACTCACTGGGAGCGGTGACCGAACGACCGCTGGATCAGCCGTCTTCCTCGCCGAGCTTCCTCTCCGACGACGCGACGCCGGTGGAGTTCTCGCTCTCCTTCCCACCGGACGCACCGCCGACCCCGCGCGTCCTGCTGGAACCGGGGTACGGCGCCGAAAACCTGGCCGAGAACGGCCGCACCGGGTTGCGCGTCGTCCGGTCGATGGCGCGGCGCTGGGGCTTCGCCACCGACCAACTCGACATCGTGGAGGACCTGTTCTTCCCGCCCGATCCCCAGGGCCTGCTGGCACTGTGGATCGCGCTGGAACTGGGTCCCGGCGGCGTCCCCAAGGTCAAGGTGTATCTGAACCCCGCGGCGCGGGGCGCGGACCGGTGCGCCGAGACGGTACGGGAAGCCCTGGACCGGCTCGGTCACGGCGGGGCCCTCGACGCACTGCCACCCGCCGACGGCTACCCGTTCCTCGCCCTCGACCTGGGTGACTGGGAGACGCCCCGGGTGAAGGTCTACCTCGCCCATCACGGGCTGTCGGCAGCGGAGGCGGGCGGTCTGTCCCGCATCGACCCCGGCCCCGACGACGAGGAGACGCTGCAGGAGTTCCTTCGCCTGGTCGGCGGGTTCGACGACGGGACACCGCCCTCGGGTGCCCCGTCCGAGGCCCGGTTCGACCAGCGGCCCGTCCTCACCTGCCATGCCTTCACCGGGGCGGCCGGTGCGCCCAGCGGCTTCACCCTGCACGTACCGGTCAGGGACTACGTCCGGCACGACGGGGACGCCCTCGTACGGGCGAGGGCGGTCCTGCGCCGCCACGGCATGGACCCCGCCGTACTCGACCGCGCGCTGGCCGCCGTCACCTCACGGCGCCCGGAGGACGGGGTGGGGCTCATCGCGTACGTGGCCCTGGCCTGCGAGCGGAACCGGCCACCGCGCGTGACCACGTACATCTCCTCGGAGGCGTACGAGGTACGGCCACCGGTCCTTTCCCGGGACACCGGGTCGAGTCGTTCCCGGGACAGCGGGCCGAGCACGTCCCGAAGCAGTAGGCCGAGCTCTTTCCGAGACATCGGCCAAGAAGCAGTTCACCGCACAATTCACAGCACACCAGGAGCAGGATTCAGCGTGGAGCCCTACCGGATCAAGGTCGTCGAGCCCATTCCGATCACCACCCGGGAACAGCGCGAAGCGGCGCTGAAACGCGTGCACTACAACCTCTTCGACCTGCGCGCCGAGGAGGTGACCATCGACCTGCTCAGCGACTCCGGCACCGGCGCGATCTCGGCGGCGCAGCTCGCCGCGGGCATGGAGGGCGACGAGTCCTACGCCGGCTCGCGCTCCTTCTACCGTTTCCACGAGACGGTGACGGAACTGACCGGCTACGCGCACATCCTGCCGGCCCATCAGGGGCGTGCCGCGGAACGTATCCTGTTCACGACGCTCCTCGAACCGGGCGGCATCGTCGTCGCCAACACCCACTTCGACACCACGCGGGCCAACGTCGAGCTCTCCGGATGTCAGGCTCATGATCTCCCGTGCCCGGAGGCCAAGGACCTGGACAGCGAGCAGCCGTTCAAGGGGAACATCGACCTGGAGGCGCTGCGCGGAATCCTCGAAGGACCGGACGGCTCCCGCGTACGCGTGGTGATCATGACGATCACCAACAACGGCGGTGGCGGCCAGCCCGTCTCCATGGAGAACCTGAAACAGACCGCCGAACTCTGCCGCCGCCACGGCGTCCCCATGATCCTGGACGCCGCGAGGTTCGCCGAGAACGCCTGGCTGGTGACCCGTCACGAGGCGGCGTACAAGGGCCACACCCCGCGCCAGGTGGCCGAAGAAGCGTTCCGCCTGGCCGACGGCTGTGTCATGAGCGCCAAGAAGGACGGCATCGTCCACATCGGTGGCTTCATCGGCCTGAACGACGGCGAACTCGCCGAGAAGTGCGAACGCCTCCTGATCGCCACCGAGGGCTTCGCCACGTACGGCGGTCTCGCGGGCCGCGACCTCGACATGATGGCCACGGGTCTGCTGGAGGTGACCGAGCCGGCGTATCTCGCGGAGCGGGCCGACATCGCCGCCCATCTCGCGGGCCGGGTCCGCGCGGCGGGCGTCGACATCCTCGAACCCCCAGGCCTGCACGCCCTCTACCTCAACGCCGGCCGTCTGCTCCCGCACATACCGCCCCACCACTACCCCGGCCACGCCCTCGCCTGCCGCCTCTATCTGGAGGGCGGCATCCGCTCCGCCGAACTCGGTTCGCTCTACCTCGGCGAGGAGGACGAGGACGGCAACCCCATCAAGAGCGCCCCGTACGAGCTGGTCAGGCTGGCGCTCCCGCGCCGCGTCTACACACGCAGCCACTACGACCACGTCGGCCGGACCCTGGAGCACATCGCCAAGAACGCCGAGTCCGTGCACGGCTACAGGATCGTGGACCAGTCCCCGATCCTGAGGCACTTCCGCGCCAAGCTGCAGCCGGTGACCGTCTGAACCACTGCCGCCGACCAGCGCTTCCCGCCCTGAGGGGCGACTGATTCGCAGCCCCGCGCCGCAACCGGCGCGGGGCTGCGTCGTCCACGGCCGGACATCAAAATCCGCCGCGCGGCGAAGAACCGCGCGGGGGCGAACCCCAAGCGCGTGTGCGCGCCGCCGCGATCGCCATCCCGCGCTCGCGAGCGACGGCGCATACCGCCGGACAACCTGGCCTTAATCTTTACGTGCTGATCGCGGCGCGGTCGACTCCCATTGTCGAACCCCCTGGTCAACGAACTCCCTGGTCAACGATTCCCCCTTAATCCCACTCACCCATTTGCCACGCATCTGGAGGAGGGCGGGACGCGTTAGCGGATTATGACGAAACCAAGGCTCCTTTACTCGCCCCGCTATGAAGCGACGGAGGATAATCCGACCGTGGCCGGGGACGGCGCCCAGGTCCAACCGCACGTCACCGAATCGCTGCTCAGCGAGTTTCTGATGCTGCTGGACGCGGCCCAGGAGGAACTCGCTCGGCGGTGGAGCGCCCAGGGGTGTTGCGATCGCCACGCATCCCGCACGTGACGGGGGCGAATTTCCGTGAATTCCGTGAATGACGATTACCCGGATCTCTCCTTCACCCTGAATGATCGGTACATCGGTACGCACCCCGTCGGACTGAGCACCGGTCGGCACAGGGGCCCGGTCGACACCCTGCACACGCCGGACCCCCTGGACGAGGGCTGGGACCCGGTCGAGGAACTCACCCATCTCCTGCGGGACAGCGCGACGGCGGAGCACGTGGGGGCTGTGCCGCCCCCTCGGAGCGAGGACTCGTCCGACGTCGGCCACACCGGCGACCCGATGGACAACCTGGTGCAGATCACCACGGAGTTGCCGCCCATCCGGCCTCTCTCCGCGGGGCATCGCAAGGTCCGGGCCCGCAAGCCGAGCGTCTCGTGGTCGCAGACGCTCAGTTTCGTGATCGCCGCGTTCGCCGCCGTCATCGTGTCGATGGTGAGTGTGTACGGGGGCATGGTGGCCTACGCGCCACTGCGCCACATCGCGGCCGGCACTCGGGGCGGCGCCCTTGCCTGGTGGCCTCTTCTGATCTACGGCCCCTGGATGGTGGCCTCGCTCTCCATCCTGCGGACCGCCCTGCACCAACGACGGGCCGTGCACTCCTGGTTCGTCCTTCTGCTGTTCTCCGCCGTCGGGATGCTGCTCTGCGTGGCCGAGGCCGACAGGACCGTCACGGGTGTCGCCGCGGCTGCCCTGCCGACCGCCGCGTCCCTGGCCTGCTTCCAGCAACTGGTCCGTCAGATCACCCTGACCCGGCCCCCGCGCCAGAGAACGTCCCGCCACCGCCAACGCCTCGTCCCCACACCTACGGACTCCCCTGAGACCAAGAAGGACTACTGACCGGGGAGGAGGTGACGGGAGTGACGGGCGACAGGGACACCCGCCGGCCGGCCCGCCGCAATGGCGCAATCTCCGCGGCGAACCGCGCCCACACCTCTGTCCGCGTCGGCTCGACGCTCAGGAGCCCGGTCCGACGACGGGGTGGCGGGGCGCGGCAGGTACCGCGGTGTCACCAGCCCAGTACGCCCTCTTCGCCCCGCGCCTCCCAGGACGACGTCGCCGGAGGCGCGTCGTGGCAGGTGAAGCCGAGCCGGGTCAGTGCCCGGCGCATCTCACCGGCGGTGAAGTCGCGACGGTTCTGCTTGGTGACCACTTCCCCGACCTGCATCACGGAGTAGACGCGGCGGCCGATGGTCACGGCCACGCCGGTGACGGGTTCGGGCGTGATGCCGCTCATCGACTGCTCGACCTCGCTCTTGATCAGGTCGAAGGGGAACCGGGCGATGACACAGCGCATGGATGCCTCCACAGGGGCGGATGAGAAACACTGGCGGGGGCGACCGCGCGACGACGGTCGGACGGGTGCTGTTTACGTCGTGGGGACGACGGTCAGAGCGCGAGAACGCCCAGGGCGTAGCCGTGCTCGTCGATCACGGGGGACACGTCCAGGGTCCGGACCCGCATGGCGGCTTCCGCCTCGCTGAGTACGGCCACGGACGAGGTGAACGGCCCGCGGTCGAGCGGGATGTCCCGCAGCCGCGTCCGGTCGCTGTACCACGAGCCGCCGCGGTGCGAGGAGAGCTGGGCCCGGGTGACCAGTCCCGCGCACCGCCCGTCCTCGTCCCGGAGGAGCAGGTGCGGGACACGGGCACCGATGAGTACGGACAGGGCCACGTCGACGGTCATGTGGTCCTCCACCTGGGGTCCGGGAGCGTGCATGGCGTCCCCGGCCGTCAGACCCGTGCCGTGGGTGTCCTGGGCGGTCGGGCCGGCGGTGCCGTCGGCGTTCTCGGCCTGCCGTGTGAGCGGTGGAATCGGCGTCATGGGCTTCTCCTCTTCGTCGGGGCGGGCGGGCCGGGCGAAGGCTCGCCCCGACCGCTGGGAGCGAGTCCCGGTGCCTGGGCTAGGGGGTGTTCCTCGGGGTGGAGCGACGGGGTCGGGCGGTGGCCCGTCCGCCGCCGTCACGTCCGGTGGCCCGTCCGTTCCCACCGCGGTCGGTGGCCCGTCCGTTCCCACCGCGGTCGGTGGCCCGTCCGTTCCCACCGCGGTCGGTGGCCCGTCCGTTCCCTTCGCGTCCGGTGGCGCGTCCGCCGCCGTCACGCCCGGCGGCCCGTCCGCCGCGACGGCGGGAGGCGGATCCCGAGCGTTCGGTTCGTTCGGCGACCGGTGGCGTGACGGTGACGGGTACGCCGGAGGGGGTCCGGGCACCGGTGATGCGCTGCAGTTCGGCCTCGCCCGGGCGGACCCGGACGCTCCGCGCGGCGATGCCGGCGTCGGCCATCAGCCGGTCCACCGCGCGACGCTGGTGCGGCAGGACGAGGGTGACGACGGTGCCGGACTCGCCGGCGCGGGCGGTACGGCCGCCACGGTGCAGATAGTCCTTGTGGTCGCCGGGAGGATCGACGTTCACCACGAGGTCGAGGTCGTCGACGTGGATGCCACGGGCGGCGACGTTGGTGGCCACCAGGACCGTGACGTGGCCGTCCTTGAACTGGGCGAGCGTCCGGTTGCGCTGCGGCTGGGACTTGCCGCCGTGCAGGGCCGAGGCACGTACACCGACGGACAGCAGATGCTTGGCCAGCCGGTCGGCCGCGTGCTTGGTGTCCAGGAACATGATCACTCGTCCGTCGCGGGCGGCGATCTCGGTCGCGGTGGTGTGCTTGTCGGCGTCTCCCACGTGCAGCAGATGGTGCTCCATCGTGCTGACGGCGCCCGCGGACGGGTCGACCGAGTGGACCACGGGGTCGTGGAGGTAGCGGCGTACCAGGAGGTCTATGTTGCGGTCCAGGGTGGCCGAGAACAGCAACCGCTGGCCGTCGGGACCGACTTGGTCGAGCAGTGCGGTCACCTGCGGCATGAAGCCCATGTCGGCCATCTGGTCGGCCTCGTCCAGAACGGTGACGGCGACCTGGTCCAGCCGGCAGTCGCCCCGTTCGATGAGGTCCTTGAGGCGGCCGGGTGTCGCGACGACGACCTCGGCGCCGCCGCGCAGCGCGCTTGCCTGCCGGCCGATCCCCATGCCGCCCACCACGGTGGCGAGCCGCAGCCGCAGGGCGCGGGCGTAGGGGGTGAGCGCGTCGGTGACCTGCTGGGCCAGTTCCCGGGTGGGTACGAGGACGAGGGCGAGCGGCTGCCGGGGCTGGGCCCGCTGCCCGTTCAGCCGGGCCAGGACGGGCAGGCCGAAGGCGAGCGTCTTGCCCGAGCCCGTGCGCGCTCGGCCCAGTACGTCCCGTCCGGCCAGCGCGTTCGGCAGCGTGGCCGCCTGGATGGGGAAGGGCACGGTCACGCCCTGGGCGTGGAGCGCGGCCTGAAGAGGTGCGGGCAGGTCGAGTTCGGCGAACGTCTCGACCGCCGGGAGCGGCTCGGTGAGGGTGACCGGCAGGGTGAACTCCTGCGGGCGCGCGGCGGAGCGTGACCCTTGGCCGTTCCTTCGTCCGGTGGTCGGACGGGGGTTCTGCCGGCCTGTCTCCTGTGTGCGGGAGCGGCTGTCGCGAGCGGAGCCGGCCGAGCGTGTGGAGCTTCTGTCCGTGCGGAAGCGACCGGAACTGCCGCCGGTACGGCGGGTGCGGTCCATGGAGGAACCTTCCTCGATGCGGCGCATCGAGGAATTCCGCTCAGCGGCGGGGAGCCGCAGGAGGATTCGCAAGAATGAGCCGAGGGAAATGCGAAAAGCTGGGCCCCTCGGCGCTGAAGCCGGGGCTGTCGACGATCCCGGGACTGCCGGAACTCCCAGAGGCTCCGGGGCTGCCGGGACGGTCGGAACTCCAGATCTCCCGGTGCTCCGGGAGATCTGGGAGATCTGGGAGAGCAATGGGCTGAGGCCCGCACCCCTGGAGTGCGGGCCCCGACCACATGGTTCGTGTCAGCGTCAGGCGGGAACGATGTTCTCGGCCTGCGGGCCCTTCTGGCCCTGCGTGACGTCGAAGGTAACCTTCTGGCCTTCCTGAAGCTCGCGGAAGCCGGAGGTGGCGATGTTCGAGTAGTGGGCGAACACGTCAGCGCCGCCACCGTCCTGCTCGATGAAGCCGAAGCCCTTTTCCGCGTTGAACCACTTCACGGTGCCAGATGCCATATTGAATCTCCCTTGGGGGGCAGTGCCGGATTCCGCACTTTACGGATCCGAGTCGCCGCGATGATCACCCCTCCGGAAAGATCCGGAAAGCTCTGCAAAGAAACAAATCTCTGGCAACCAAAACTGCAACTGCTATCACGCTAACACAGGTCGGCTCGAAGCCCCCAGGAGGTTTTCGGGGGCGTCCGGGAATTCTCATCCGGCCGTGTTCAGTATTTCTGTACCGGCGGGACTAGGTATCTGTGTCCGTACGACCGCCCCGCTCGCCCAGCTTCCGGCGCATTTCCCGGTTCAGGCGGAGAGTGTCGTCGAGCTGGTTCTCGAGCGAGACGATGCGGCACGCGGCCTCGACGGAGGTGCCCTGGTCGACGAGTTCACGGGCGCGGGCGGCGATGCGCAACTGGCGGCGGGAGTACCGGCGGTGGCCGCCTTCGGAACGCAGGGGAGTGATCAGCTCGGCCTCGCCGATGGCCCGGAGGAAGGCGGGTGTGGTGCCGAGAACGTCGGCGGCTCGTCCCATGGTGTAGGCGGGGTAGTCGTCGTCGTCGAGATTCCCGGCGACAGGGGCGTTCTCAGCGGACATAGCACCTTCGTTTCGGGGGCGCGGCGAGGAACCCGGGCGTGCCTGCCGCCCGTGTTCCGAAGGCTTCCCCACCATCTGCCTCGTGTGCCAACCCTAACTCCGCCGGGCAGGGAGATGTGTTCTCGCCGTGACAGACTTTCCCCCGCCGCCCGGGCGCGGGACGCCGGGCGAACACGCCGGAACATCACTACCGCGATGAAGGCCACATCGGCCTGTCGCCGAGGTGCCTGTCGCTACCCGATCGCGCTCTCGCCGCAGCACGGAGGCGAGCGGGCTGGAGGGCATCGTTCGGAGACGAGGCCGGGCGAGCCGTTGGTGAAGTGGTCCCCCCGCGATCGCTCGGCGGGGCACCTGCTGCTGGGCGAGGTGGTCGCGACCGCCGGCCTGGTCCTGCTGATCTTCGGCCCGGCGCGCACCGACCGGCTGCGGTTCGCCCGTGGGCGCGGCGGTCGGGCCGGCGCCGGTGGCGCTCATCTTCCAGCCCGGCCGGACGGCGGACGAGCCGTCGGCAGCCTGACGAACACCGCGCAGATGGCGGTGATCGGCTGCGGCGGCCAGTCCCGGCTCGCCGCCGCCGGGGGTCCGGGTGTCCCCGAGAAAGCGCGGCCACCTGCGCCGCCCGGGCGTCGCCTTCATCGTCCTCGGCCCGAGGGTCACGTCGCGGCCGTGGATGTCGCGGTCGAGGATCACATGGGCGCGAGGAACGTATTGCCGCCCGCGCGGTCATCGATGCTTCCGGCACCTGGTCCACCCCCGGCCCCCTCGCCGGCGACCGCGAGGCCGCCGAACGCGTGGAACCGACCCTGCCGGAGACCGGAGACCGGAGACCGGAGACCGGAGACCGCGGCGGCGCCGGCCTGTTCGACGACCCCGACACCGCCCGGAGCGGCGACACCGGCGGCTGCTGACACCGTGCCTGCGCCGATCGCGTCTCGTACGCCCTTCACAAGGCCCGCCCCTGGTCTCCGACGGCCCCCGCCGATCTCACTGGTAGCTTGCTGATCCTGCCAGTTCACTCCGGGGGACATCGATGAACCAGCCGCCACCACCGCCCGCGCAGCCACAGCAGAATCCCTACAACCCGTACGGTCAGCCCGCCCCGCCGCAGCAGCCACCGGGGTACGGACCGCTGCCCACCCCCGGGCAGCCGTCGACGCACCCGGCACCGCCGTTCCAGCCGCAGCCCTTCGGACAGCGGCCGAACGCGGGCGGAGGCGGTCATCCGGTCGGCGCGGTCCTTCTCGGGTTCCTCGTCTCGGTTCTCGTCTCGCTGCTTTACTCCGGCCTCAACGTGGCCACGTACAAGGATCAGTCGATCACCACCGCCAACATCCTCTACCTGGGCCACGCACTGCTCAACGGAGCGGTTGTCGGCTCCCTGGTCGGCTTGGTGGGCGGGCGTAGCAATGGCGCCCGGATCGGCGCGGCCGTCATCGCCGCGCTCGGTGCCTTCTTCGGCTACACCAACTCCCTCCCCCTCATCTTCGCCTTCGAGGAAACGCCCGCCGCCGCCTTGGACTTGGTGACCTACGACTTCTTCTTCCCGGCCAAGGCGTGGTGGACCAGCGAAACCAACGGCGGAGTCGACTGGTTCTCCCCACTCGGCCTCGTGCTCGCCGCGGCCACCGCGTGGGGTCTCGCCCACGCCCTCGGTACCAGGCGCCGCCGGGCGTAACGTACGAGTGCGGGCCGGGTGATCATGCGTTCGCCTCGGTGAGCAGTCCCATGAGGGCGCTTCGTGCGCGGGCCACACGGGAGCGCACCGTTCCGACGGGGCAGTCGCTCACCTCGGCCGCCTCCGCGTAGGGCAGGCCGAGCAGTTGGGTGAGGATGAACGCTTCGCGGCGTTCGTCGGGCATGGCCGCCAGCAGATCGGCCAGCGCGACGCCGTCGTCGAAGCCGGGCAGGCCGCGGGGCTGGGCCCGCTCGACGGTCAGTTGCCAGTCCGGCGCCTCGGACAGCCGGGGACGGGCCGCCGCGTACCGGAAGCTGTCGATCACGACGCGGCGTGCGATGGACAGCAGCCATGCGCGGGCCGAGGAGCGGCCCTCGAAGAGGTGCAGGCTGCCGAGGGCTCGCAGGAACGTGTCCTGGGCCAGGTCGTCGACGGCCTGGGGATCGGCGCGGAGATGGGCGATGTAGCGCCGGACGTCGCGGTGCATGGCTCGTACGAAGAGCTCCGCGGCGTCCGCGTCACCGCTGCGCGTGGCGAGCGCCCAGGCCGTGATGGAGTCGTCGCTCGGCGCGCCCTTCTCGCGCGAACTGGGCAGGACGGGACTGATCACCTGGTGTCCTTCTCTGGTCGTCTCATCCGGGATCCGAGCCGGGCAGGCGGGCGTCCGTGAGACACGGACATATCGGGGGAGCGCCCGACGGCGGGGCCGTTCGCCCCGGGCCCGAGAGCTGACCCCGCCGCCGTCCCGGCGCTCCCCGGACAGGCCCTGGTACCGCACCGTCGCAGTACTAGTAGGGCTTGGTTATCTTGGATGGGGAATAGCGTGTCGGCCTCGCGGGGGTGAGGGCCATGACCCCGCAGGAGCTGGTGGAGGCCCAGGACCGGCTGGCGGCGTTCGCGGCCGAGGTGTTCGCCCCGCTGGGGCGGGTTGACCAGCGGCGGTGGGGCGAGCGGTATGTGCGGGGGCTGCTCGGCGAGGGGCGGCGCAAGTCGATGGAGCCGATGGCGGCCCGGCTGGGGGTGGACCGGCAGGGGCTGCAGCAGTTCCTGGCCGACTCCCCGTGGTCGCACCAGATGGTGCTGGCCGAGGTGGCCTGGAGGATGGAGCCGGTCATCCGCCCGGATGCCTGGGTGGTCGATGACGTGTCCTTCCCCAAGGACGGGCACGCCTCCCCGGGCGTGGCCGCGCAGTGCTGCGGGGCGTTGGGCAAAACCGCGAACTGCCAGGTCGCGCCGAGCGTGCACCTGGTCACCGATGCCGCCTCCTGCCCGGTGAACCGGCGGCTGTTCCTGCCGGCCGCGTGGGATGCGGCCGCCGCGGCCGCCGAGGAGGCCGGCCGGGCGGAGCACAGGCGGCGCCGGGCCCGGATCCCCGCCGGCGTGGGGCATGCCGAGAAGTGGCAGCTGGCCGTCGACATGGTCGACGAGCTGCGCTGCTGGGGCCTGGAGCCGCCGCTGGTGGTGGCCGACGAGGGCTACGGGCAGGACGGGGCCTTCCGCGAGGCGCTGACCGAGCGCGGCATCGCCTACGTGGTCGGGGCGCGCTCGGACACCGCGGTCCTGCCCGAGACCGCCACGCGCACCGCCCCTGCCTGGTCGGGCACCGGCCGCAAGCCCGTTGTGCGCTACCGGGACCAGCCCGTCGCGGTGCGCGAGCTGGTCCTGGGCATCGGGCGCGGCGCCCTGCACCGGGTGACCTGGCGCCAGGGCTCCAAGGGGCCGCTGCGCTCGCGGTTCGCCGCACTGCGGGTGCGCCCGGCCGGGGTCCGCCTGCGCCGGGCGCACCGGGGCGCGGACCTTCCGGTGTGCTGGCTGCTGGCCGAGTGGCCCGCCGGGGAGGAACAGCCGGTGAAGTACTGGCTGTCCACCCTGCCGGCTGACACCCCGCTGCGGCACCTGGTGCGTGCGGCGAAGATCCGCTGGCGGGTGGAGCACGACTACCGGGAACTGAAGACCGCCCTGGGACTGGGCCACTTCGAAGGCCGCACCTTCAACGGCTTCCTGCGGCACGTCACCCTGGCCTCGGTGGCGCAGGCGTTCTGCACCCTGGAGCGGCTGTGCCCGCCAGCAGCGGCCACGGCCTGACGACCTACCAGGTTGTGGCCGAGCTCCAAGTCCTCCTCGTCTGCTGGGCAGGAACATGCCCCACCTGCCGAAGACCCTGGACCCGATACGACACGCCGGCCCCAACCTAACCAAGCCCTACTAGCTCTCCATCACCATGAGGCCGGCCATCATGCCCTCGTCCTCGTGTTGCAGGAGATGGCAGTGCAGCATGTACATGTAGGTGTCATCGGCGAAGTCGGTGAACTTCATGGCGATCTTGAGGCTGCCGCCGCCGACGACCTCGTAGGTGTCGAACCAGCCGAGGTCCACGCCGGTCGGCTCCTCGCCGTTGATCTCGATGAGCTGGAACGGCACGTCGTGCAGGTGGAACGAGTGCTCCAGCATCGTGTTGTTGGTGATCGTCCAGATCTCCTCGGCGCCGAGGGTCGTCATGATCGTCGCCATGGAGTCCATGGTGGTGCCGACGGAGCCGTTGATCGCCATCTCCAGACCGTCCTGGTCGAGGGTGATCGTGCGCTCGGTGAAGCCGGAGGTGTCGTACCGGGCGATGGTGTTGAGCGTGGACGGCAGGTCGTCGGGCGTGTCCGTGGCGTCCGGGGTGACGGTGAGGAAGTCGTAGGTGCCGCTGCCGCCGCGGACCCAGCCGGTCGTGACGACGGCCTGGAGGGTGACGGCGTCGCCGAGGTCCATGACGAACTCGGCCCGGGCGCCCGCGACCAGTCTGATCGTCTCCACCTCGGTGGCGGAGGTGAGATAACCCTGGTCGGTGGCTATCTGGGTCAGCGTGCCGCCGTCGCCGCGCTGGATGGTGATGATGTCGGACGGTGAGGCGTTGAGGACACGGAACCGGGTGCGGGTCCTGGTCGCGGTGAACGTGAGCGTGGTGTCGTCGACGTTGGTGCCGTTGCACAGCAGCGGGAAGCTCAGCCCGTTGCTCAGGTAACCGGTCAGGTTGTACTTGACGTCCCCGGCGCTGTCGGCGGCCAGGCACTGGAGGATGATCGGGATGTCGTCGACGCCGTACTCGCTCGGCAGCGCGCCGGAGGCCTCCGAGTCGTCCTCCACGATGATCATCCCCGCCAGGCCGTGCACGACCTGCTCGGCCGTGGTGCCGAGGGCGTGCGGATGGTACCAGAGGGTCTTGGCCTCGTCCAGGACCTCGAAGGCGGGGGACCAGGTCTTGCCGTCCGCGAAGGCGTTCTGCGGGCCGCCGTCCATCTCGGCCGGGACATGGGCGCCGTGGAAGTGGACGGTGGTGTCCTCGCCCAGGCTGTTGGTGATGTTCATCAGGACGGTGTCGCCGGTGGTCCACTTCATGGTGGGGCCGAGGAAGGACTGGTTGTAGCCGGCGGTGGTGCTGGTGACGCCGCTGAGGATCTCGGCCGTGCCGGTCCGGGCCTCCAGGGTGAAGGTCGTGGTGCCGTCCGAGGCCGTGCCCTCGAGAAGCTCGGGAATGGTGAGAGTGGCGCTGTTCGTCGCCGCGCCCGCCTTGTTCTCGCGTGCTTCGCTCAGCAGGGAGAAGGCCGCGCCACCCGCCGCCACGGCGGCGAAGCCGGCCCCGGCCATGCCGCCGAGGAACTTGCGGCGGTGCATTCCCCTGCCGGCTTTGCCCCTGCCGCCCTTGCTGTGGTCGGGGCCGGCGTGACGGCCCCTGTTGTGGTTGCTCTCGCCGTGGCTGTCCGCTCCGGAGGCGGGCTCCGTGTTGAAGGTCATGGCGCGGAATGCTTGATCCGAAGGCTGTGTGAGCGATGGGGCGAACCTAAGGGCTGTCTCGTAAATGATCTACGGCATGCTGGTTGACCTGCTTGTTTCCCGTCACTCGGCGAGGGTGAGGTTGTGCAGGCGGGCGATACCGAGCATGGCGTGGTGGACGCCGTCGCCTTTCAGGCGGCAGTCGCGCAGGATCTTCCAGCTCTTCATCCGGGCGAATACGTGCTCGACGCGGGCGCGGACCTTGCGGTGGGAGGCGTTGTGCTCTTCCTGCCAGGCCGGGAGTTCGGCCTGGCCGCGTTCGCGGCGGTGCGGGATGACCAGGCCGGTGCCCCGGTAGCCGCCGTCCGCGATCACGGTCGTCTTTCCGACGGCGTCCTTTGCGCCGGACAGTTCCCACGCCTTGCAATCGTCGCGGTTGCCCGGCAGTGGCCGGCCGACGGCGACGACGAGCCGGGTGTCGGCGTCGATGACGACCTGGTGGTTGGTGGAGTACCGGTAGTTCTTCGACTGCTCGGCGATGCTGTGGTCGCGGGTCGGCACCAGGGTTCCGTCCGCGATCAGCACGGTGTCCTTGCGGAACCGTTTGCGCTGCTGGAGCGCGAGCGACGGCCCGAGGCGGTCGACAATGCGGTCGGCCGCCGACTTCGATACCCCGAACAACAGGGCGAGCTGGCGCAGGGTGAGGTTCGTGCGCCAGTACGCGGCGACCAGCAGGACCCGGTCCTCCAGCGGCAGGCTCCAGGGCCGGCCCTTACGGACCGGATCCGCGCCCTCCCGCCGCAAGGCGGTGATCAGCTTGCTGAACTGACGCGGACTCAGCCCGGTGAACGGGGCTATCCAAGACGGCTCCGACGCCGTGATCACACCAGCCACACCAAGATCATCTCACCCGTGACCAGCAGTTACGGGACAACCCTTAGTGAGGAGCCGAGTGCGCGGTGAATGCCCTGTGAGCGCCGCCCTTTCTCAACTCGCCATATAAAAAGCCGAGTTGATGAGTCGCAGGTCAGATTCGGGGTGCGGGACATGTCGGGCGCCCATGACGCGGGAGTGCTCGTCGCATCCTTTTGGTGTGACGTGCGTCACGATCCTGGGTGTCTGTGGGGGAACCGGTCCGCACCTTGCGCGACGCTGTGCTCCGACTCCGTGTGACCTGGGCGTATTCCATGCCCTGAGGCGGGTCCGAGGGGCCTGGGCGACAGCGTCGCGCAGCGGGTGGGCTCAGCGGCCGGTGTACTGGAAGAGGTACAGCCCGAAGTCGCAGTCGGACGCGGCCACGTACTCCTTCCCGTGGTGGCGGAAGGTCTGGACGCCCCAGAAGTCGTTGCCGCGCTCGTCGATGTAGCGGCCGGTCTCCACCAGCTTGTTGTTCTTGATCTTCACGACGCGGAGGCCGCCCCCGTAGTACGAGAAGTAGGCCAGGTCCGGGCGGACCCCGGACGTGGCCACCTCGTGCACGGTCAGGTCGCCGAAGCCGGAGGCGTACGCCGGGTCGTGGGTCTCGTCGATGGCGTAGGTGTCCAGCTCGGTGAGCTTGCCGCCCTCGTTGCGGTACAGGTGCGCGTAGCCCCAGCCGTCGAAGACGGAGGAGAGGGTGAGCCGGTCGCTCTTGGTGCCGATGGCGACCGGGAGGGGGGTGGTGCCGGTGTCCGCCAGGCAGTCGTCGTCGTTGTAGGGCTGGTCGAAGAGTGCGAAGCCCTGGCTGCGCGGGGCGATGCCGAAGGTCGGGAGGGTCCCGGCGGTTCCGGGGTCCATCCAGTCCTGGACGTCGCAGGCGTCGCTGCCGGTGCGGTTGAAGACGAGGATGGCGTCGTAGCCGCCGGCCGCCTCGACGTTGGCGATCTTCTCGGGCGGGAAGCACACACCGCGTTCGACGACCGCGATGTCCACGGCGGTCGGATCGCCGGGCGGGACGTCCGCGGACCCGTCGCAGGCCATCCCGGTGTACACGCCCGGCCCGGTGACCGTCCGGCCCTGCGGGAGCGGGATGAGCGGCCCGATGGCGATGATGTACCGGGAGGACCTCTTCAAGAAGTACAAGCTGAAGGTCCCGACCACCTGGGCGGAGTTCAAGAAGCAGGCGGAGAAGCTGCACAAGGCCGACCCCAACGTGTACCTGACCGACTTCGGCAGCGACGAGACGGCCGCCGGCTGGCGCCAGGGCCTGATGTGGCAGGCCGGTTCCCGTCCCTACACCTACTCGGCGAGCAAGCTGCCGAACATCGGGGTCAAGCTCAACGACGACGGCGCCAAGAAGGTCTACGACTACTGGGGCGACCTGGTGAAGAACAGGCTGGTCGACACCCAGTCGTACGCCACCACCGACTTCTACAACGGCCTCAGCAGCGGCAAGTACGCCACCTACATCGCGGCCGGCTGGGGTCCGGGCTACCGGGACTTATTCGCAGTGCTCCGGCGTTCACGCCGGGGGTGAAGCGAATCTGATGGTGCGACGCGGAGCGTCGCGGTTTCGGGTCCGGCGGAGCCGGATACGGCTGGTGGCGCGTAGTGTCACCAGGGCCGGGCAGGGCTTCACGCCGGGCGGTTCTGCCGCTCGATGTACTGCTTGACCACGGTGAGCGGGGCGCCGCCGACGGTCCCGGCGAAGTAGGAGCCCGACCACAACTTGTTCGCCCGCCAGTAGTGGCGTACCAGGTCGGGGAACTCCTTGCGCAGTCGGCGGGAGGAGACGCCTTAAGGCCGGTGAGCTGTCGAAGAAGCTGATCACCCAGGCGAAACTGACCGAGGCCCGGTCCTGGCTGGGCGAGGTCTCCGCGGTCGTCCTGCAGCAGTCCCTGCGCGACGCGGAGACCGCGTACCGGAACTTCTTCGCCTCCCTCAAGGGCACCCGCAAGGGCCCCAAGACCGGCCCGCCCCGCTTCAAGTCCCGTAAAGATGCCCGGCAGTCGATCCGGTTCACCGCCAACGCCCGCTGGCACCTCACCGACAGCGGCCGGCTGAACCTGCCGAAGATCGGTCCGGTGAAGGTGAAGTGGTCCCGCACCCTGCCCGCCACCCCGACCTCGGTCACCGTCATCAAGGACGCGGCCGGAAGGTTCTTCGCCTCGTTCGTCATCGACACCGACCCGGCCGCCGACGCCGCCCGGATGCCCGCCAGTGACCGGACAGTCGGCATCGGCCTTGGGCTGACGCACTTCGCCGTCCTCTCCGACGGCACGAAGATCGACTCCCCCAGGTTCCTGCGCCGCGCGGAGAAGAAGCTGAAGAAGGCCCAGCGCGAGCTGTCCCGCAAACAGAAGGGATCCAGCAACCGCGAGAAGGCGCGACTCAAGGTCGCCCGCGCCCACGCACAAGTGACGGACGCCCGCCGTGAGTTCCACCACCAGCTCTCCACTCAGCTGATCTCCGACAACCAAGGGATCGCCGTGGAGGACCTGGCGGTCAAAGGACTGGCGCGCACCAAGCTGGCGAAGAGTGTGCATGATGCGGGCTGGTCGCAGTTCGTACACATGCTGGAATACAAAGCGGCTCGGTACGGGCGGACCCTGGTGAAGATCGGCCGGTTCACACCGACCAGCCAGGTCTGCTCGCGGTGCGGGGCCCAGGACGGCCCCAAGCCCTTGCACATCCGGACCTGGACCTGTGCCGCCTGCGGTGCGGTCCATGACCGGGACCACAACGCCGCGAAGAACGTCAAAACGGCCGCCGGACTGGCGGTGACAGCCTGTGGAGCGCAGGTGAGACCAGGACTCGTCCCGGCACAGCGCGACGAAGCAGGAAGCCACGGATTCCCGACCCAAGCCCGTGCCGCGTAGCGGCACAGCAACGGAACGGAAGGCCAGAATCCTCGGGCTTCAGCCCGAGGAGCAAGTCAACTCTCCAGCGTCGTCACCGCCCAGAGCCCCGGCAGGCTCAACCCCGCCGGCGGACTCACCGTGGACGTGTGGATCGCGCCCTACGCCTACGAGCACGGCATCGACGGCAAGCCCCAGGCCCTGGTCAACCAGCACGACCCGGACGCGAGGACCGGATTCCTGCTCGGCCTGCGCCGCTTCGGGCAGATCGTCTTCCAACTGGGGCTTCGGCACCGAGCTGGTCGAGGTCAAGGGAGCCCAGGACCAGCCGGCCGCCAAGGGCGGATGGACCCACATCGCGGCCACCTACGACCCGGACGCCCGCGAGCTGCGCCTCTACCGCGACGGCCGCCTGATCGGCACCGCCGCCACTCCGGACAAGACCCCCGAACCGGCTTCCGCCGAACCCCTGCTGATCGGCCGTCACAACCGGCCCACCCTGTTGAACGGCGAGTTCCACGCCAACATGTACATGGGCCTGATGGACAGCCTCGTGATCCGCCCGGGCACCCTGGACGACACGACCGCGCGGCGGGAGCACGCCGAGCGGATCGCGGCACTCCCCGGCCGCCGCGTGCCCCAACCCGACCTCACCCTGGACCGGACCCGCTTCGACGGCGACCGGCACCGCCCCCAGTTCCACATGCTGCCGCCCTGGCACTGGATGAACGAGCCGCACGCGCCCGTCTACTTCAAGGGCAAGTACCACATCTTCTACCAGCACGACCCGCTCGGCCCCTTCTGGGGCCAGATCCACTGGGGCCACGCGGTCAGCACCGACATGGTGCACTGGCGTGACCTGCCCATCGCCCTCGCCCCCCGCCGGGGACTCGATGGGTCCGGACGGCTGCTGGTCGGGTTCGGCGTACGTCGACGGCGACCGGGGGCCGGTGCTCTTCTTCACCGGCGGCGACGACCGGCTGCCGTACCGCCAGCGCACCGGGCTCGCCGTGTCCTCGTACGCCACCGACCGCGACACCGACCTCCCCACCTGGACGATGAAGTCCGAGCCGGTCACCGAGGCACCCGCGGGTCTCCCGGCCGGCCCCGGCACCGCGTGGGCGGAGAACTTCCGCGACCCGTTCGTCTGGGAGGAGGACGGCGTCTGGTACCAGCTCGTCGGCAGCGGCATCGTCGACTACGACGGCTCGCAGGTCACCAGGAAGCACGGCGGAACCGCACTCGTCTACACCGCCCGCAGGCCGGAAGGCCCTTGGAAGTACCGGGGCCCGCTGCACTGGAACGACCTCGCCGCCCGGCCCGAGCCCGGCGAGGTGTGGGAGCTGCCGGTACTCCTCCCGCTTCCCGGCCCCAGGGGCAGGCGCACCGGCAAGCACATCCTGCTGATCAGCCCGTGGTGGGAGTCGTTCAACACGAACGCCGTCAAGCACACGTACTACTGGATCGGCACCTTCGACAAGCGCGAGTGCCGCTTCGTGCCCGATCACGAAGAGCCCCGCGAGTTCGACTTCGGCGAGCACTTCACCGGCCCGTCCGGCTTCGTCACCCCCGACGGGCGGTCCGTGGTCTTCAGCATCACCCAGGACCGGCGCAGCGAACAGCAGCACGCCCAGTCGGGTTGGGCCCACAACGCGGGCATGCCGGTCAGCGTGTCACTGCGCCAGGACAAGACACTCGGAGTCGAACCGATCGCCGAGGCGGCCGGCCTGCGGGGCAGGCGACTCGCGAAGATCCGCCAGGCGTCGGTGAAGGAGGCGAACCGCCGACTCGCCGGTGTCTCCGGCGACATGCTGGACATCGAGGCCGTCATCGAACCGCGCGACGCCACCACCATCGCCCTGGCCGTCCGGGCGAGCGCCGACGGCAGCGAGCAGACCCTGCTCTCCTACGACACGACCGAGCGCCGCTTCTCCATCGACCGCCGCCGCTCCAGCCTCGACCCCGACGTCCGCAAGGGCGTCCACGGCGGGGCCGTGGAACTCGAGGGCGGACAGTTGAAGTTGAGGGTCCTGCTCGACCGCTCGATGCTGGAGGCGTACGTCAACGGCACCAACAGCCTGACCAGCCGCGTGTACCCGACCCGGAAGGACGCCACCGGCCTGCGGCTGACCGCCGGGGGTGGCTCCGCCCGTGTCGTCTCGCTGGACGTCTGGCGCATGAACGGCGCCTACGACAACCCCGTCGCCCCCGCCGCCTACGACCCGCCGCGCCCGATGGACGTGGACGCCCTCCCCAACCACGACTTCGCCACCGGGGACCTCACCGGCTGGACCGTCGTCTCGGGCACCACCTTCAGCGACGACAACGTCATCACCCGCACCGACTGGGGCTGGGGCGGCCCCTTCTACCAGTCCGAGACCGAGGGCGACCCGACCGGCCACCACCTGTGGGGCTTCAACCCGAACGCGGGCGGCGACGACGCGGTCGGCGTCCTCCGTTCCGTCACCGTCACCCTCGGCGGAGACGGCGTCGTCGACCTCCTGGTCTCCGGCGGCAACGACCCCGACCGCCTCTACGCGGCCGTCGTCCGCGCCGACGACCAGAAGGTGCTGGCCAAGGCCACCGGCCGAGGGACCGAGCAGTACCGCCGCGTGGTCTTCGACCTGTCGGCCCACATCGGCGAACGGATCTACGTCGAGGTCGTCGACAAGGCGACGGGCGGCTGGGGTCACATCAACGTCGACGACGTCAACGTGCCCGTCCGGCGGGAGTGACGGCGACCGCGTTGCGGCAAGAGCCCCAGAAGCCCAAGCCTCTGGGGCCTGCCCGCGCCGGCGGACGGCCACCTCTGAACGCTTCTCCTCCGCACGGTAGGTGTGCGGTGCGTGCCGACCGCCGTCCTGGCCCTGGTGGCCGCGCTCATCGGCGACACCCCCCAAGCACCGTCGCTTCCCAAGCTGAGAGCGCGAGTTCGATTCTCGTCACCCGCTCCATGGAGAAGGCCCAGGTCAGAGACCTGGGCCTTTTGCTGTCCGTTTCGATTACTCGCCGCGTGCCGGATTCGGGCCGAGTGACGACGCCGGGCGGCGGCCGTGGCGGCCGGTGCCCTCGCCTGGGCCGTCAGGAATCTTCAATGGTGATGAAGGGGTCCCACTGGAAATACCCCTTCAATTGCCGTTGGCGGTCCAGGATCTGGAAGTAGAAGTGGTACACGACCTTTCCGGCGCTTTTGACGGTCGCTCGCCAGTAATGATCCTGGTACCTCTGCGTCCCGAATTCCGGCCTGCCCTCGGTCCCCTCCTTCGGCAGCGGATAGATGCCGTCGACCACCTCGATCTCCGGTGTCCTGATGAGCGTGTGTTCGCGGTCGCTGCTCACGAACCTGTACAGCAACGCCTTGTAGTAGCTGCCGAACGACAGCGTCGTCTCCCGCCACCTGATGCTGTCCCCGGGCTGGGCCCGGAGGTTCAGCTCGGCCCCCGACGTGCCGACGATGTGATCGTGGCGCGTCGTCATGTAGATCAGGCTCTGATCGACATACGTCGGCGCGTCGGGGTTCCTCGACGCGTTGGGATACCGCTCGACGATCGTCTCCGCGTCGAACGCGATCAGTACGTTGAGATCAGCCATTTCCTGTCCCCTTCGTCTACGAGACTTCCGGATACGGGACTTTCGACTTCGGCACCTTGTACGCCATCGCTCGCGGGTAGTCGTGCCGGTGCAGGCGGACGCGGACCAGGAGCGGTCCGGCGTTGACCGGGTCGGTCGGGTCGGTGAGGCGGGCCAGCAGGTCGTCCAGCTCCGAGGTGTGCGCGATGCCGACCCCGTTCGCCGGGGTCTTCCCGCCGGCGAAGACGGCTGCGAGGCGGTCGTAGTGCCATGGGTGGAGGACGTTGTAGAAGTCCGCGCCCTCCGAGCCGGCGGAGCCCGGCTCGGCGTAGTAGGACGGGTGCACCAGCATCTGCTCGATGCCGTAGAAGTGTCCGTTGTCCATGACGAACACCACCGAGCGCAGCCCGAGCCTGGTGTGGGTGGAGATCTCCTGACAGGTCTCCTGGAAGGCGCCGTCGCCGACGAACACCATGGGGCGGGCGTGCCCGCGCTCGGGGCTGAGCGCGGCGCCGGTGGCCGCGCCGACCGACCAGCCGATGGACAGCCAGCTGACCTGCGACAGGAACCCGCCCGCGGGCAGGGACAGGTTCATCGAGCCGATGAGGGAGAACGCGGCGTCGGAGACGACCGTCCAGCTCTGCCGGGTCTCATGGCCCAGGAAGTGGTTGACCCGGTCGAACACGCCGTCGTAGGTGAGCCGTTCGGTCTGCCGGGACCGGGAGCCGCTGATACGCAGGGAGGCGCGGTGGTGCTCCAGGCCGGCGGGACGGTCGCCGGGTGCTCCGTGGTGGGAGTAGGCCTCGGCGTAGTAGTCGGCGGCCAGTCCCCCGGAGCCGTAGCCCTTGACCAGCGCGTCCTGGAGGGCGGGCAGCAGCTGTTCGAGCTGGACGTCGGGGAAGTAGGAGGTGCCGACGCTGACGCCGCCGTTCGCCGCCATCACCCAGTCGGTGCCCACGCACTGCTCGCCGCCGAGGTTCTTCGACGTGGACCAGGCGCCGAGCCCGATCCGGCAGGTGGCCCAGTCCTTGAAGATCCCGTGCACGTCCGGGTGGCTGGCGTGACCGTTGTAGACGCCGTGGAACTGCGGCAGGTCCTCGTCGACGACGGCCTTGGCGCCGACGGTCGTGCAGAACGGCACGCCGGTGGCCTCCACCAGGTCGGTGAGCTGCCCGCCGAGGCGGAACCGGTCGATCTCCTCGCCGGCCCACACGATCGGGCGGGGCCTGCCGTCCGGACCGGGGTGCTCCTCGACCAGGGTGAGGATCGCGTGCACGGCGTGGTCCAGCATGAGCTGGTTGCGCGCGCTGAACGGCCGTTCGCGGCGGAGGATCGGCTCCTCGGGATCGGGACAGGGCTCGTCCCACAGGTCCTCCATGACCTCCAGGTAGACCGGCCTGCGTTCGGAGAGGCACGCGGTGAGCGCGGCGTCGATCTGGGCAGGAGCCAGGCCCGGGTTGGAGATGACCTGCGCGTCCACGGTGACCTGCCGGTAGACGTCCAGATTGCTCTCCGGGCGGGGGCTCATGTGGGAGGTGAGCAGGCCGAGGGCGCGGTAGTTCTGCCACTGCTCGTAGGGCGGGGAGGCGTTGATGGCGACGAGCGGCACCTGCTCGACGTAGGCGCCGCCGCAGGCGTTGAGGAGGTTGAACGCGCCGACGCTGTAGGTGACGGCAGCCGCGCCTACGCCGTGGATGCGGGCGTAGGCGTCGGCGGCCTGGCCCGCGCCGCCCTCGGTGGGGGTGCCGACCCACTCGATGTCGCCCTCGGCCCGCAGGGTGGTCAGGAACGGGCCGAGGTGGTTGCCGGGGACGCCGAACAGGTGGGTGATGCCCAACTCGGCCAGCCTCAGGGCGAGATAGCGGGCGACCGTGCACTCGGGGTTGATCGCGGTCACGAGTGGTCCTCCTGCCGGCTCGGGCCCGGGGTGGTGACCGGCGGGGCCTGGTGAACGGCGAGGGCGGCACGGACGGCGCTCTCCAGGGCGCCCTCGATCCAGGCGTGCTTGAGGGAGGTGTGCTCGCCGGCGAAGTGCACGGGGCCTTCGGGCCGGGAGACGTCCAGGTGGAAGCTGGTCATCTGGTGCGCGGTGTAGATGGCGGCCTCGCCGAAGGCGTACGGGTCGCGGGCCCAGCTCTGGGTGGCGCCCCGGCCGGTGAAGAACACCTCGATGCGGCGGCCGTGCACGGCCTGGAGGTTGCGCAGGGCGTAGACGTAGCGCTCCGCGTCCGGCATGGAGTCCCAGCGCGCGGCGTCGTCGGACCAGCAGTACGAGGCGAGCACCACGCCGCCGGAGCCGCCCTCCACCCGGTGCGACGGGTAGTACAGGAACCGGTTGGGGTTGTCGGTGACGGAGCCCCCTCCGAAGCAGTGGGAGGCCGGGCGGACCGCCGGGCCGCGCAGCGGCAGGGTGCTGTCGATCTGCCGCAGCTCCTCGGTGACGCTGCTGTCCTTGACCGCGGCACCCAGCAGACCGGCGTCCGGCTCGGCGAGCGTGGGGACGGCCTCGGTGTCCGCCTCGGCTCCCAGCCGGTAGTACTCGTACAGGCCCGGTGCGATGCGCTCGAGCTCGTCGCGCCAGTCGTCCTCGGTGAACTCCCACCACCGGTGGCTGAACTCCAGCAGCACCTTGGTGGCCTGGTCGTAGTGGGTCTCGATGATGGCGCGGCGCTTCTTGTACGACATCGAGGGGACGATCTCCACGAAGCGCAGCGCGGAGAACGGGATGGTGACGATCGCCAGGTCCGCGGTCCAC
Source organism: Streptomyces ipomoeae 91-03 (assembly GCF_000317595.1). Lineage (GTDB taxonomy): Bacteria > Actinomycetota > Actinomycetes > Streptomycetales > Streptomycetaceae > Streptomyces > Streptomyces ipomoeae. Next base: position 30,183 of record NZ_AEJC01000626.1, read on the forward strand.
AGACGCGGCGGTGCCTGCGGGTCGTCCTCGGAGACGGTCTGGACGGCCACGCCCCATCCGTCGGGTCCGACGGCGCCGGTGCCCTCGGGGTCGGTGTCGCGGCTGGGGTCGTGGTACTCGAGGCGGATCATGCGGTGGCCCAGCCGCACCTCGTCGCGCAGGCCCTGGTGGAGGGCGTGCGGCAGGCGCCAGCTGCCGCCGGGGATCTCCCAGTAGCGGACGCCGGGATTGATGTCACTGCGGCTCAGGAAGCTGTGGAAGAAGGACAGGTGCAGCCGTGAGGACATGTTCTCGAGGGTTCCGACGGCCTCGATCGCCTCGTCGCTGAGCCCGGCGTAGTCGCGCAGGAAGCCGCCCATCGAGTAGCCGTCGAAGTCGCGGATCACCCGGGCCCAGCCCTCGACCCACTCGTCGAACGGCTTGTTGACGCGCTTTCCGTCGACGACGTCGGAGTAGTAGTCGCGCACGGTCTCCAGCGCGTCGTCGACCATCTTCACGACGGGGGCACGGACCTCGTCGTCGGTGAGGTGGAAGCCCTCGTTGATCCGTTCGGGACCGGCGGTGTAGGCGGCACGCCGCACCTGGACGCGGTTGACGCGGATCCAGGAGTTGCCGCGCTTGTCGGGTTCCCGGAAGTCCGGGCTGTCGTCGCCGTAGGTCCAGGTCCGGCCGGTGAAGGAGGTGTACGTCACCGGGGGGACGGGCACGTCGGGGCCGCTGCCGGTACGGGGGTCCACGTCCACGTTGTAGAACTGGCGGCGGCCGAGGCCGAGTTTGTCGACGAGGGCGAGGACGAGCGGGTGGAAGTCGGGCAGCCGCATGGCACCGGCCTCGGCGTACTGGGCCGCGTCGTCGAAGGGCTGGTGGTGCTTGGTGGTGCGGAAGGTCTTGATGCGTCCGCCGACCCGGTTGGCGTTGGCCTCGAGGAGGGTGACGTCGTGGCCGGCGTCCTTGAGCAGGCGGCCGGCGACGAGGCCGGTGATGCCGGCACCGATGATGAGGATCTTCTTGCGCGGGTGGTGGGTGGAGCCGAGGCGGCCCGTGTCGATCAGGGTGTGGAGATAGCCGAGCTTGAGGTCGTTGTCGTCCGGCCCGACGAGGAGGAGTTCGCGGGCGAGCTTGAGACATGTCTGCCAGCGCGCACGGGTGGCGGAGTTGTCCCGTGGAGTCTCGGTCATAGCTTGCGATCGTAGATATGGAGAAACGATTTCTTGGTATCTCCGGAAGATAAAGTCCTAAAAACACCGACGCACTGCCTGACGGAATTTCGGCTTGCCCGGCTTTTCCTTACGAGGACGGAAGATTCGCCAGGGACAGAAGGGAAAGGGGACGAAGCCGAATCAACAATTCACTTGCGGAATGCGGAAATCCTGGGGCCTCGATGGTGCTGGTCTCGCCAGCCGATTCGGCCCAAAAGGCGTCACCCGGCTCCTGCCGCCGGTCGACGGTCTGCCGCCGGTACGGGGCAAGCGGGGTCTGTCTCGTTGCGGCGGAGCGGGGCCGGGGGTTGTGAGCAGGTGGCGATCGATGGCGCACGAGCGTGTTCTGGCGTGCGTGAGTGGGTCTTTGGGTGGTGGCAGGCGCACTCACGAAAAAGGGAACGGAAGTTCTCGCCTCGAATGCGTGACCTTCTCCGGTGGTGGCCGTTGGGGGTGGGGACGGATTTGTGCGGCACCGGGGTGGGGGTGGCGTGGTGGGCGGCGCGGGCCCGCCGCAGAGCGGTGGCCGCCTCGTCGCGACGGCCCAGGGCGTCCAGAGCCAGACCGAGGTACCCGTCGGACCCCGGGGGGTCCGACGGGCGTTCGGCCGGGTGTGTCAGCGGAAGTTCACGTCACTGCACAGGAAGTAGGTCTGGTCCATGTGCGAGGCCTGCCAGATCGTGTAGACGACGTGTCGGCCGCTGTACCCCGAAGTGCTCACGGGGATCGAGTAGTTCTGGCTGGGCGCGTACCTGCCGGTGCGGGCGACCAGTTGGAGGTCGCTCCACTTCAGCGGCTGGGTGGTGGGGTCGTAACCCTGCCGCGTGACGTAGACCAGGAAGTAGTCCGCGCCATGGCTGGCCTGGTCGTACAGCTTCACGGTGAAGTTGCCGGAGATGTCCGTCGTCTTCCACGGACCCGCGGTGTCCAGGGAGTTGTAGCGGCCACCCTCGGTGTGACCGCCGCTGCACAGTTGCCCGTCGGGGATGACGGCCTGGAAGTTGCCGGCGGAGCCGTTGCGGTACAGGCCGTTCCAGTTCCACATGGCGTTGGGGTTGTCCTGCCAGGCCTGCCAGCACATGGGGTCCTGCTGTGCCATGGCCGGGTTCTGGAAGTCGTTGCCCCAGCGCAGCCAGCAGCCGTAGTTGCGGGATGCCGGGTCGATGACCGAGCCGTGGGCGACGGCGGTACCGCTCCAGGGGATCAGGCAGAGAAGCACGGCGGTGAGGACGCCGAGAAGGAGCGTTGGGCGTAAGCGGGCCCGTATGTCATGATCCTGACAAGTCATGGATCCTTCTTTCGGATGTGGGGGTTGCTTTCCGCTTTCCGGGTGGTGCCGTGGGGGGTGCGGGCGCTCTGCGTATGGGAGCGCTCCCAGTGCACAGGCTGCGCCTCGGGCTCCGGCGCGGCAACCGGTGGATTGCGCCACTTCTCGCGCTCGTGGCGCGTTCGCGTCGAGTCCGGCGGCGTGTCCCGCGTAGAACTCCAGGTGCCAGGCAGCGGAACCACGGCGGTGCCGGAGGCGCCGCCTCCCGGCAGAGGAACGCGCGCTCCGGCTCGGTGAGGCGAACGCGGATGCGCGGGCTCGCGGCCGTCGAGGCGGCTGAAGGCCATGCCCTCGGTACCTCCGGCGGATTCACCGGAGGTACCGGTCGTCTCTCCGCGGATACGTCAGCCGGACTGTGACGGGGTCGGCGGTCGAGCCGATCAGCGGGTTGCGGGCGCGTCACGGAGCGCGTTCTTCACGACCCTTACTACCTGCAGCGGAGCATGGGCTGCACCGTTCCTGATCAGTGAGCAGGAGTGAGTGTTGGACCCCTACCTGGTCACTGCGGACACCCCGAACGGTTTTGGATGTCCTGGTCTCCCGCTTTCGCGCCGCGTCCGGCGGCACGGATCGTGTCCGTGGTCCGGGGATGCAGGGGCGGCCCGCGGCCGGAGGCCGCTGATGGGCCCAGCCTCACGCCCCAGGGCACGCCGGTCGGCCTGGACGGTCCGATGCCCCTGCTCATCGCTCCGGTGAGCAGGGGGCGGTGCCGTCCGTCGCCGGACCGGGTGCCCCAGTCGCGCGCATGGGCCGGCGTCCGTGTGAGTCGGCGGGCCGGCCATCAGGCTCGCGCTCGGGGCGAGAGGGGTTCTGCCATGAGCGTGTGGCTACTTGAGCTCGGCGGCGGTGTAGTAGTCGCCTCCGATCAGCACGTTCTCGTAGTTGGCCTTGTCGACGCTGGTCGGCTGAAGCAAGTAGGCGGGTACGGCCTTGACGCCGTTGTTGTAGGCCCGCCTGTTGTTCAGCTGCGGCGTGTCGCCGTTGAGGATGTCGTCAGCCATGTTCGCGGCGGCCTCGGCGAGCTGACGGAGGTCCTTGTAGACGGTCTGCGACTGCTCACCCGCGATGATCGACTTCACCGAGGCCAGTTCGGCGTCCTGGCCGGTGACGACCGGCAGGGGCTTGCTGCCGGAGCCGTAGCCGTCCGACTTCAGCGCGGACAGGACGCCGATGGAGATGCCGTCGTACGGCGACAGGATCGCGTCCACCTTCTCGGTTCCGTACGACTCGGCGAGGATCTTGTTCATGCGCTTCTCCGCGGTGGGCCCGTCCCAGCGCAGGGTGGTGATCTGGTCGAGCTCGGTCTGGCCCGACCGGACGACCAACTGCTTGCTGTCCAGGTAGGGCTGCAGGAGGTGCATCGCGCCGTCGAAGAAGTACTTGGTGTTGTTGTCGTCGGGGGAGCCGGCGAACAGCTCGATGTTGAACGGGCCCTTGCCGTGCTCCAGGCGGAGCTTTTCGATGATGTAGCGGGCCTGGAGCCGGCCGACCTGCTCGTTGTCGAAGGAGACGTAGTAGTCGACGTTCTTGGTGCCGAGGATGAGCCGGTCGTAGGAGATCACCGGGATGTCCGCGTCGGCGGCGTGTTGGAGGGCGCCGTTCAGCGCCTTGTTGTCGATGGCCGCGATGATCAGTGCGGCGACACCCTGCTTGATCAGCTTCTCGATCTGCGCGACCTGGGTTTCCGGATCGTCCTCGCCATAGACCAGCTTGGTTTTGTACCCCTTGTCCTTCAGTTCCTGGACGATGCTCTTGCCGTCGGTGAGCCAGCGCTCGGAGGCCCGAGTCGGCATGGCGATGCCGATGGTGCCGCCCTCGGAGCTTGCCCCGCTGTCCTGGCCACCGCAGGCGGACATGGTGAGGGCGAGGGACGCCGCTCCGGCGATGGCGGCGAGGACGGCTCTTCGGTTGGGCATGGTGATCTTTCCCTGTTCTTGTCGTCGTTGAGAGGATGGCGGCGTGCCAGAAGTCGGCGGAAAGCGGTGGAGCGGGCCGGGTAGCCGATGGGCAGGTCCGGAGCGAGTCGGACGTGCCGTGTCCGTTCCCGGGCGGTGTCCGGGATCAGGGCCCGCAGAGGAGCGCCGTACGGGTAGATCCCGGGCGCCCTGGACCGACCGGACTTCAGGTGCAGCGGTGTGAGCTGCGGAGGATCCGCGCGGCGGCCTCGTGGATCCACACGTAGCCGCCGAGGTCGTCGGCGGGCTTGGTGCACATGGTTCAGCGGCGGTGAACAGCCGACGGATCTCTCTGAGGTCATCGCGCATCAGGCGCCCGGCACGTTGTCCGGGCCGGGGCCCGGACGTCTCGGAGTCACGCGGATCGCCGATCGGTGCGTCGGTGCGTCGGTGCGTCGGTGCGTCCAGGCACCCGGGTCCCGCCGATCGTCGTGATCCCTGTGCCGGTGTGCTCCTGTACGTGGGTCAGGCGGCATCACGGCGTTCCGGCCACGTGCGTGCTGATTCCGGTGATGCGCGGGGCACCCGCCTATCCAATCGTTTGAAATTTCGTCCCATAATCGGAATGCTCGCGTGACATTAGGAGGGGATGTGCCGGGTGTCAACGGAACGAACACAATCGATTCCAGAAAGGTGCCGGTGATCGCTTTTGGTCTCCGGTACTACCTTTATGGCGGTGCCTGGCAGTCCGGCAGCACTCCTCGGGCTGTTGTTGTCCAGTCCGGTTCGGAACGGCGA
>NZ_AEJC01000627.1 GCF_000317595.1 Streptomyces ipomoeae 91-03
ATGACTTGCATCGGGCCATGAGAGTTTCTCCTTATTGATCTTGAATGTGGCCTTATTCGGTGTGTCGGTTCGTCGGCGACGCCGAGACGTATCCGCGCCCTGGCAGTGCTGGCCTGCACCGTGTACCGCTGGTCTGCTTCCTTGAACTGCGATCAGCCGTAGCCGTCACAGGCTTTGCAGTCGCCGCTGCCTCGGCAGCTGGCGCAGCGCGGAGCGGGCCACAGGCCCCTTCCAGTCCCGCCGCAGGTTGTGCACTTGCCGTCGCCCTTGCAGCGTTCACACACGGATTCCGCCCCCGATCTGCGGATCGGAGATCAGTACGAGCGCGGCCTCTCCCACCCGCGGGCGTCGTTGAGCACGGCGTAGAAGTAGTAGTTCGGTGAGCTGACGTAGCTGGCCGGAAGGTGGGCGGTGCTGAGGGCCGGGCTGTACTTGCGGAAGATCCCGATGGCCTTGGTCAGGCAGTTGTTGGTGAAGATGGCATAGCCGTTGTCCCGCATCTGCTTGTAGGTGCGCTGGGCTCCCGCGAGGTCACCTCCGGCCGTGTTGATACAGCGGACAGCCTCATAACGGGCGAGGCTGAGGGGCCTCTTGCCAGACTCCTCGCCACGCAGCTGCCGCCACGTGCCGCCCTGAATCCAGGTCCCGTTGTCCTGCCCGGGCTTGGTGTAGCTGTCGCCCTCCTTGTTCTCGGTGGAGCCCCAGATCCAGTGGTTCCGGTTCTTCGGGTCGCGAATCGCCCAGGCGACGTGTCCGTACGCTGTGCCCTTGAACTGCGCGCCCTGCTTGTCGAGGAAGAGGCATGCCCTCCCCTGAGGCGCCGCTGCGGCTTCGCCCGTCAGCCCGGTGAGGGCGCTGGCGGTCATCACCGCGCCAACGAGTGCGGACAGGACCCGGCGCTTGCGCGTGATTGTTCGGTTCATCGTGTGCTCTCCCACCTGCTCGGTGAAGGGGATTCGGCGATGCGGGGGACGCACCGTCAGAATCAACAATGGCCACCGGCAGCGGCCCAGTCAGCACACGGCGAGCACTGCATCTTGCAGTGGTCTTGCAGTGCCAGTGGCATCGCCGTGACCTGCGGTTTCATCACGTGATGCAAGAAAAGAGGGGGTACGCATTGAGCACCAGGGACGAGGAGCAGATCGACCAGCTCGCCGAGGCACTGGACCACTGGTCCCGCATGCTCAACGCTCTGCGCGTGCGAGCGGGCCTACAGCAGAAACAGCTCGCCAGAATGCTCGACGCCAGTCCCACCAACGCCTCGCGATGGCTCAGCGGCCATAAGATCCTCGTGCAGGGGGGTGCGTCGCTCCCGAGCATCAAGCTCACCGAGGCCGTAATCCGGCATCTCGCCCCAACTGCTGAGGAGGCATCGCACCTCGCTCACCTCGCCGACCGGATCCACCAGCTTCAGACCGAACTAGCCAGCCGCTACACCAACTGGCGGCAAGTAGCAAAGGAACATCTCCTCAAGACATCGCACGATGCGTCGCCCTCCAGCGTGACGAGCCGCAGCCCGCAACACCCCTTTCTGGATGAACCAGGCCATCAGCACGTCCCAGTCGGCCTCAGCGCGGCCACGGACGACCTCCTCGGCAAGGACACGGACGGCGTTGCCGACGCACCGATCAGCGACGGGAACGGCGGCCTCGGCCTCTCAGTCCAGGCCCCGCCGGAGCGAACAGATGACCGCCAGGCTCTCCAAGGCGCTGAGCGAGAGGGCCAGCAGCCCACCCAGTTCACACGGCCGGCTGAGGACCAGCAGCCGCCCGCGCCCTCCGAAAAGGCCGGGAAGAAAAGGACATCTGGTCAGACCAATAGACGGCGAGGCTTGGTCACGGCTCTTGGAGCGTTCATCGCGGTCGCGATCGCAGCAACTGCGATCACCACCATGTTCCTGCGCTCCAACGCACAGCCCGATAAGACCAACGAGAACGGCGCTTTCGGCCCTGCACAGACCCCCACCACCGAATCGAACGCGTCAAGCCTGGAGAAGGACACCCTGGGCAAAGACAGCAGGTGCAGCGTGCTACAGCCCGGGCCCGATCAGATCACCTGGCGTGTGTGCACGAGAGTTGAGGACGAAAGAATCTCCTTCGCCCTGAAGGTCACCAATAGCAGCAAAAACACCTCTACGGTCAAGGTGAACTTGCAATACGTCCAAGCCAGGAAGTTCAACGCGTGCCCAGGAGAGATTCCACGTCTCCTGGAGATCCCAGCGGGACAGACAATCGTCACCAACACCCGACAGTGCGCCGTCCCGCGCCAGAACTCCCCTTACGCCTACCAGGCGTCCGGCTGTGTGATCGCTTCTACCGAGAACGCCTGCTCATACAAGCTGTCCCCGACCGCCCATGTATACCCCGACACCACCAAGTGGCAACCAGACATCATTTGAGGTGAGCGACTGGACAGCTACCTGCCGCTGCGCATCGCGGAGTTGACGCGAAGGCCGCCCGGGTGCTGGAGAGGCCGCAGCCGGCACCCGCGTGACGTCGGCGGCGCGCCATCGCCGGTGCGGCGGCTCTCAGAACGTTGTGACGGTCGGAGCCTGCCGGAATCCGGCTGCGATCTCATGGTGGCGTGCGGGCACCGTATTCGGGCCGACGCGGACGTAGAACTCCGGGCGCTGTCCGTTGCGGTAGGCGTACATCTGGCCCCTGCCGGAGACTTCGATGGCGAGGACCTTCTTGCCGTCGTGGTCGATCACGCGTGGCTCGTAGGCCGGCACCGGCTCGAGGTTGTCCCGGATCATGCCCACGACCTGGAGAACCTGCTTATCGACGTTCGCCCCCTCGGGCAGGCCCACAATCTGCAGGTCGTCCTGGACGCCGATCAGGACGGTGCCGCCGTCCTGCGATGCGAAGGCGGCGATGGTCTTGAGCATCTTCTTCCGCGAGTCGCCCTCCGGGACTTCCCGTTTGCACTCCAGGTGCTGTCCCTCTCCGTTCGCCAGGAGGAGGTCCAGCTCAGGGCCGGGCTGCTCCCAGACGACCGAGGCGTCGCGGGCACGCCCGTACGAGGGAGCCGGGAAGCTGCGCCAGTCCAGCCACCGGTCCTCGCGGCGGAGCACCAACAGGCTGTCGTGCGCGAGTCCGTGGGGCATCGCGAAGCGGTAGGTGCCGGCACCGTCGACGGACTGGAGCTGGTTGCCCGCCGCCCAGCTCAGCTCCAGTACCGCGCCGTCCAGGGCCTCGCCGTCGACGACGGCCGTCAGCAGGTCGGGCCCGATGGTGATCTGCGGAAACCAGCCCGCACGCTGCGGCAGGACGATACGCCACAGATCCGCACTGTTCGCGGTGCTGTCGTGGGGGCGCTGGTGGAGGAAGGCGCTGAGGGCCTGGTCGAAGTTCAAGAAGGAGGGGCCGTCCCCGACCAGCAGGCCGTAGCCGGGCTGGGGAGTGCTGGTGTCCCGGCTGATGGCCCACTCGGTGCGCGGCCACGGCGTGGTCACCCGGCCCCACTCTTCCTGGCCGCGCAGCCGCTGAGTGGAGGCACTGGAGGACGGCGGGCCGGGGGAGACGACGTGGAGGCCGTGGACGTCCTGGTCGTCGCCCCGCAGCAGCGCGGCGACCGTCGGGCCGGGCAGGCGCAGCTCCAGGAAGGTCGCCGTGCTGTAGCACCAGGCTCGCTCCGTCAGTGGGGCGTCGTCGTCCAAGGTGACCTGACCATGGTGCAGTCGCCACTGTTGTGCGTCCGCGACCAGTGCCAGCCTGACCTTCACCGCGGCGCGCTCGCTGAGCATCGCCACCAGTGCAGCCGTCTCCATCTGCCCGCTGTTCGCCATGCCCGGCTCCCCTCTCCCAGTACCGCGTGGAGCCGATCCTCGCGCATCGTCACGGCCCATGCTCCCGAGCAGGCTACGCCGGGGGGTGGGTGAGCGGGAACACGGGCAGTAGCAGTGGTACCGACTGCGGCACGGGGCCGCTCACGACCACACCCCGACCTGCTTCATGGCGGACTCGGCCAGCTCGCACGGCCAGCGCTTGCCGCATCCCTGACAAGAGGGTTCAGGACCATCGGCAGGCGCGTGCTCTTTGAGGATCTCTTCGGTGACGTCCCAGAAGACCGCGTGCCCGGCGGTAGCAGGTTCCCGGCTCGCCGCGGGGAGCGCGCACATCGCGCGCCAATAGCGGTTCTGTTCGGCGGTCTCTTCCTTCACCGTTCCTCCTTCACCGGGCCCCGGGACGTCATGGCTGACCCCCCGGGGCCCGTGTCGTCTCGTGGAGCGAGACTCACTCTTCGTCGGTCAGGGCCTTGACGAACGGCTCTTCGGAGTCCAGCGAGCGGAGCAGGGGGCCGAGGAGCCTTCGCGTCACCGTGCCCGGTGCGCCGCGCAACTCGGCCAGGGTCACGCCAGTGCTCTCCTCATACGTGTCGACGCTGTACCTGTGGTTACTGGCGAAGACGGACGGCTGACTCCATCGACGTCGGCCGCGGAGCCGGTTGGCTCCGACGGCCACCGCCCAGTTCCCGTGGTAGCCCACGTCCTCGGAGATCAGGCGGATCAGCTCCAGCATGTGTCGGGTGAAGACGACGGCGGCAGCGTCGAAGATGACCTGCTCCGCATCACCTGGCGACTCGTACGGCCTGGAGGTGCCCTCGGAAAGACGGGTCATGAGCAGCCGCAGCCCTCCATCCTCGAAGAGCTGAAGCTCGATGACGGACTCGTCAGAGGAACGGCCTTCCGGGGTGTAGACGCGGCCGGCTCCGAGCCCCGAGGAGCTGAGAGCCACTCCCCTCGCGCGCCGGTGCCCCTGGTGAGCGGAAGACAGATCAGGGCTGAATCCCATCCCGGAAAGCGCTGCCCGGGTGCAAGGGGCTTCCAGGGCACGCTGGATCAGCGTGCGCAGGCGCTGGTTCCAGTCCCGGGCGCCGGTGATGGGCAGGCACATGTCCCGTCGTCCGGCGGTCGGCTGGGCGACCAGGAAGAGGTGGGACTGGGCTCCGACGTCGCGCAACGGGTCCTCGTCCATCTCCTTGCACAGCAGGGTGAGGGTGTCGGCCTCGGTGTTGCGTCGCCGTGTGTGGAGGGCGACGACTTCGGCGTCGCCCATCTGGTACTTCGTCTTGTCGCCGCGGCCGAAGTAGCGGTTGTCGACCATGTGCGGTGCGACGGGGCTGGCCGGGATGTGCACAATGAGGTAGCCGGTCCCGTCGTCGGCCGCCGCGCTGATCTCCTCGGTGAGGATGGTCAGGGGCGGGTCGGGGATGGTCCGGGCCACCTGCTCGATCTTCTCCGGCAGTCCGTTCAGGGGCTGGGGGGCGAGTTCGAAGGTGCGGCTCTCCTTGTTCTCCTGCACGCCGATGATCAGGGTGCCGCCGTTGACTGCGAACGAGGCCAGGTCGCGTGCCAGTTCCTTGTTGTCGCCCTTGCTGTTCGGGGCCTTCTTCAGGTCCAGGTGGTGGCTTTCTCGAACAGGCCGCCGTCGACGGCGGCCTGGAGGTCGGCCTCGGTCTTCGGCATCCACCGGGGGTTGTCGGAGGAGAGGTAGATCGATGTCACTGTGGCTCCCGCTTCCCGTGATCCAAGGCCCGGCACGGGCCGTAGCCCAAGGGGTTGAGCGCCAAGGGTACGGAGGGGATCCGACAATCGGCCGTCCTTCGGTGCGCCAGGGGTCAGCGCGTCCTCGGTCTCCTCGTCGCCGGCCTACGCGGCGACTTCGGCGTCCGTCAGGTGCAGCACCCGCGTGGGATGGACGGTGCCGTCCTGCACGACGTGGACGTGGCCCGGGTGCCTGCTGGGCTTCGGGCATGCGAGACGGAGGGGGCGGAATCGCTCGATAGCATGCAGCACCCGCCGGCCGATACGCGCCGCTGATCATGTTTTGAGGAGCCTTTGTGTCCAGCCGTATCCAGCCGGTGCACCCGGGCGATCCTCGCCGCATCGGCCCCTACCGCGTCATCGGGCGGCTCGGGACGGGCGGCATGGGCTCCGTGTATGCCGCGCTCGATTCCTCAGGGCTGCAGGTAGCGGTCAAGGTCGTCCACCCCGCGCAGGCGGCAGACGAGGAGTTCCGGGCCCGCTTCCGTCGGGAGGTGCGACTTTCCCAGCGGGTGACGGGCCCCTGTCTTGTGCCCGTGCATGATGCCGACACCGACGGCCCCGTTCCGTGGCTGGCCACTCCGTTTGTGCCCGGCCCCACCCTCGACCAATATCTCGCCTCGAGCGGCGCCCTGGACGGGGCCCGTCTGTACGCGCTGGCCGCCGGAACCGCGGCCGCACTCGCCGCAGTGCACGAGGCGGGCATCATCCACCGCGATGTGAAACCCCAGAACGTCATCCTCGCCCCGGCCGGCCCCCGGTTGCTGGACTTCGGCATCGCCCACCTCCTGGACGGCACCTCGGTGACCCGCACCGGGGTCATGACCGGCACCCCCGGCTGGATCAGTCCGGAGCACTACCGCACAGGTGAAGTAAGCCCCGCAGGGGACATATTCGCCTGGGGCGCGTTGATCGCCTACGCCGCCACCGGCCGCCTCCCCTTCGGCACCGGCGCCCCCGATGCCGTGGCCTTCCGCGTTCTCTCCGCCGAGCCGGACCTGCAGGGCACGCCCGAGGCCCTGCTGCCGCTGGTCGTGCAGGCACTCGCCAAGGAACCCGACGCCCGGCCGACCGCCGCCGAACTCCGCGACGCCTGTACCGTGCTGCTCACCGCCCAGGCCACAGCCGCCGCCCCGCGCGCTCAGGAGCAGCCGACACTGGTTGCCGATCTGGTGAGCGCCCACTGGGACCTGCCGCCCGAGGACGACACCGCCTGGCCCACCGCTGCCCGCGGCCGCCGCATCAAGCTACTGGCCACGGTCGCTGCCGTCGCGGCTGTTGTGGGCGGCATCGGCGGAGCAATCGCCGCATCATCAGCCTCCACAGCCGAGCAGAGCCAGGAAACGGCGCTGCCCAGCAGCCAGAAGAGGGCCCTCAGCGCCCCGCCCGCGGCGGAGCCGACCCGCAGCGGGCAGTCCCGCGACACCGCGTCACCGTCACCCTCCCCCGCTACGCCCTCGGCCGTTTCCGCAGAAACCCGCACGCCGTCGCCGACGTCCCCCTCACCGTTGCAGCCCCCGCCGTTCACTTACCTGCCGGACCAGTTGGACTGCGCGCCCCGGAAAGGAGCAGAAGTCGACGGGGCGTGGCAGTACTTCGCCCCCGGCGACGTCCGGGCCGGAGACGCAGTGGAACTCACCCTGCGCAACAAGTACGGCAACATCGAACCCGTGCAGACCGAGATGCCCGCCCTGGCCCGCATCTACATGCCCGACGGCACCTCACGCCTGGCACGAACAATCGTGCACTCCGACACTCCTGCCACCGTGGTCTGGCCCGGAGACTTCCCAGGAGCCGTCGCCGACTACCCACCGGGCACCTACACCGTGGTCTGGTCCGTCGGCGACGGCTCACAGCGCTTCATCACCTGCACCGGGTTCGCTGCGCAATAGCCACCTGCTGCCCAGCAGCGGCCGCGTCCTGTTGATCGCCGCCATCATCACCCACCCGCCACAACCGCGCTGATCACAGTCGCTCAGGCTCGCCCGCCGTCGTGACGGGTGGGCCCGAGGACGAGGGGAGCCTCGCCCAGCGGGCCGTCAGCGATCCAGAACCGGTGAGTGGACAGGATCATGCGCAATGCTTGGTTCATGGCGGCCTGCTGAGCATCGCACAGCCCCACGGGCAGGTAGTGGGCAGCCGTCGGGTCCTGCTGCCACACCACCCTCAGCGTGCGGTGGCCCTCCGGTACCAGGGCCACGCCGGTTTCCTCCCCGTCCGCGGCCGCCTCAATGTTGTACGGCGGCAGGCCGGCCAGCAGCACGACCTCGAGCACCGCCCTTGCCAGTTCTTCCTGCTGTCCGGTGAGCGTCTCGCCGCCCGGCACCGCGAGGGTGGCGAAGTAGCGCGCCTGCGTCCGGCAGTCCCCGCCGCGTGGATCCATGACCGCCTTCCTGGGGACAGCTACCGTGCTTCGACACACAGGCAGCGCATGTCCTTCTCAGAATGAAACGTCGAAATAGTCGATGTCGGTGAAGGCGACCTCGAGGCCCGCGGCGCGGCGTCCGCCGTCCCTGAAGTACACCTCCTGCAGCCCTTCGGCGACAATGTCCCGCATCTGCTGGTCGGTGGCGTCCTGTTGCCGGGCGTCGAACAGGCGGCGGGCGTAGGCCGGGGGGAGGTGGACGGTCAGCCGGCGCATCCGGCCGTCGTCGGTGGTGCCGATCGGCGCGGTGTAGCCGAAGCGGGCCCTCGTTTCGACGGTGATCCCGGTGCTGGTGGCGGCCTGCTTCCTGCGGCGCCCCCGGACCCGGGGCTGCCAACGGGCGCGTACGGCCGCGTCGATCCGGTCGGCGATGTCCTTGGGCGGGTGCTTGCGCTCGCCGGTGCGGTAGCGCTCCACGGACCGCTGGCTGACCCCGAGCTCCGCCGCGACAGCCTTGGTGGTCTTCAACTTCCCCACCAGGAAGTTGATACGGGCTCTGAGGCCCTTGGGCGGCTGACGGGTGAACGCCTCCTGGTCGGCCCGCTCGATAGCGTCCTCGATCTCCCCCACCGGTCAGCTCCCGTCCGTGAACGAGCTGGGGCCGTAACGCTGGGCGATCATGCGGGCGCCTGCAGCCGGGGCGAGGTCCACGACCAGGCGCTCGCCCACACCGGAGGCCGTGGTGGCGTCGGGCGAGAGGTAGCCGAGGCTGCGCAGCTCGCCGATCGCTTTACGGAAGGCGTCGCGGCCCTCAGCGGCCAGGCGCTCGTCGCGGGTGAGGGAGACCAGTTCGCTGACCGTGGGCTCCTGGCCGGGGGTGTAGCCGGTGGCGAGTTCGGCCAGGACGCCGCGGGCGCGCCAGGTCAGGCGCATGTCCCGCATCGCCCGCGCGAACAGCGCCGGGTCATGGGTGGGCGGGGCTGTGGGAACGGGCCACTGCGGGGGCAGGGCGTCGGGGGTGTTCATCAGGTACGACTCCTTCGGCGCGGTTCAGTGTCCGCGCCTACCTCAAGCTGGGGCGGCGTCATGCCGGTGTCGGTGGTCACGGCCTTACTCGCCTTCGTCGAAGACGGCGTCGCCGCCCTTGATGTGCCGGGCCGGGTTGAGGCCCTGCTCCATCAGATCGACCGCCCACAGCATCGACTGGACGCCCTCCAGCTTCGCCAGGCCGGGGGTGGGACCGAGCCGGAAGCCGCCGGGCTGCGGCTTGCCGGAGGCCGCGTACGGCAGGAAGTCGAGCGGGCTGTCGCCGGGGCTCGGGTAGACGACGCAGTCGGACAGCACGGCGAGCGGGTACAGGCCCGTCATCTTCGCCATGTTGCCCAGCTTGCGGTGCATGTTGACCCGGGCCTTGCTGATGACGGCGGCGCGGATGTCGGGGCGCCAGGTCGGCCGTTCCAGGGCCGGCCATCGGTCCCCGTCCTTATAGTTCTTGCCCTGCGGGCGCTCCCTGAGCTTGCCGACGCCGCCCTTCACGGTCGCCTTGATGGCGGCCAGCACGGCGGTCAGGGCCGGGTCGACCTGCTTGTGCTGCTCCATCGCGGCAAGGAAGGCCCGGTCGTCCAGGTCCTTGGTGACGCCGAGGTCGGCGAGGGTGTCGACGTAGGCGGTCCTCAGGCGGTCGTGCCACGGGTCCAGGTAGGCGCCGGTCTCGCGGCGCAGGTACGCCTCGATCGGGTGCACGTCGTGCCCGAGTTCCTGGGCGTAGGCGACGGTGTGCGTCTGGTACCAGGCCGGGCCCGTTGGGCGGGTGCCGTCCGGGGTGAACGGCGACGGCAGGCGCGGGTCCAGCTCGATGTGGGACAGGTCGACCAGCCAGGAGCCGGGGATCTTCGGGCTGAACTTCGGGGCGTGGAAGTGGTCGGGGGCGGACAGGCCGACGACCAGGCGGGCCGCGGCCGCGAGGAACGCGGTGTTGAGGTCCAGGCCGACCGCGAAGGGCAGCGTGCACTCCTCATCCGTCAGCAGGTCGACGTCGCGCACCCACTGATACGCCTCCTCGTTCAGGAACCCGCCCGTCCAGCCGGAGTTCACGGCGACGGGGTGCTCCGGGGTGGCTTCCGGCGGTGCCGGGTCCATCGGCATGGTGCCCAGCGAGCCGGGGTTGTAGCCGGGCACCCAGTTGCCGGTCTCCGGGTCCTGCACGGCCTTCGTCGGCGGGCGCAGCGCCGTCATCAGCTCCAACCCGGACACGGCCGTGGAGCCGCGCGGGGTGATGACGCGCTGGGCGTAGACACCGAGGACGCGGGCGATGTCGGCCGGCTCCATCTCGGCCACGCCGGGCCAGGACCGCTCATCGAGGGCGTCCCACGACAGGACCGCCAGCTGCACGCACTGCCGCTCGCGGCCCTGCGCCTTTCGGTAGATCCGCGCCCACGGGCCGAACCCGCGCTGCGTGAGCTGCCACTTCGCCTTCGTCACTTGCTTGACCACCGGGTGGTCTTCCAGGAGGCGCAGGGAGCGGCGCTGCTCAGGGCCCTGAAGGCGCTCCGGCAGCCCGAGCTTCACGGCGGCCGCGGCGGTGAGCACGATCAGCGGGTCGCTGTCCTTCCCGTAGCGGTTGAGCTTCGGCGCACCAAGGCCGGACTCCTTGAGGGTCCACTCCACCAGCTCCGGAACGGTGGTCGCCGGGCAGTCGAGCACGATCCCGCCGACGCCGTACGCGGAACCGTCACTGTCCAGCACGGCGAGCGGACCATGCGGGAACCGCGGGTCGGTCGCAGGCTTCGCCGCCTTCTTCCCCGCCGGACGCCGCGATGTCGCCGGGCCTGCGGAACGCTCCAGGGCGGCGGGAGCCTCCACCACCGCGGACGTCTCGGGCGCGGCCGGGCCGGTGAATGTCTGCGGAACCGGCTCGGGCTGGGCTGTGGGCGCCGGGGCGGGAGCTCCGTGGGCCGGGTACTTCGCCGCCCAGCCCTGCAGCAGCCGCTGGTACGCCGACAGGCGCGGCTCCCGCGGCTCGGACCGCCCGTTCTCCCAGTTCTTCACCGTCTGCGGCGTCGTCTTCATCGCCGTCGCCAGACGGGCCTGGGTGATACCAGCGGCCTCACGCAGCCGGGCCCGCTCTGCCGGGGGCGGGAGCTGAGGCTCCTCCTGAAGCAGCGCGTCAACAGACGCGAACAACTCTTCCTCGGTCGCCATACGGCTCCACCTCCGCCCCAAACCCTAGCAGACTTACCCCAATATTTAACTCATCTTTTAACCCGCCCGGATTGCTGTGTGTGGGATGAAATCGAGAGGGAGAAGAATGCTCACGACGCTCACCGTGTCCAGCGGGAGTGGGTGAAGCCCGGTCCCGGGGACGGCGATGGATAGTGTGCCCTGTAGTAGTTATCGCGCCTGGGAGTGCAGTCCGCTGGCGAGGTCGTCCTGGACCATGTCGTCTCGCTCAGCCGGCGTGAGCCACCGGGCGGATGAGCCGACGGCGGTCCGCTCCACCCACAGCACATCATCGACAGCCTCAGCGACGGCGTGCAGGTGGCTGATCACCATCACCAAGCGGTCACCCCCGGCCTGGGCGCGCAGTACCTCCAGTGCCAGGTCCAAGGCTGTGGTGTCGAGAGCGGCGAAGCCCTCGTCGAGGAAGAGGGAGCCGAGAGCCGGCCCACTGCGGGAATGCAGTTCGGCAAGCGCCAGGGCCAAGGCGAGGGACGCCATGAACTTCTCCCCTCCTGACAAGCGATTCGGGTGGTGGGCGACCCCGGAGCTGCGGCTGATGATGTCGAAGTCGTCTGCGAAACCGAATCGACCGTCGGACATCTGCCCGAGCAGGTCGCTGGCGACGCCGAGCAGTGCGCGGGTTCGCAGGGTGGTGAGGTGGCCCAGGAACTTGGCGTCGACCAGTTCGCGGCGTAGTACCTCGAGGGCTTCATAGCGGGCTTCGCCTGCGGTGATGGCGAAGTCCAGGTCAGCGGCCGGCTTGATCAGGTCCTGTGCTTCTCGCTGTTTGCAGCGCTGGTCTTCGGCTTCTTTGGTTGCCTGCGCGGCTGCGGCAACGAGGGGGTGAAGTGATGTGGGTATGGTCAGGTCGGCTGAGGCGTCGAAGCCGTCGATGTCGGCTAGTGCGGCTGCATGCTCGCCGAGGCGGCTTTCGGCGGCGGATGCGCGTTCTGTCGCCGTGGTGGCCCGCTCAGTGAGCTTGTCGCCGAGTACTGAGGTCGTCGCCGACAGGGCGGCGGCGTAGTGGCGGACCTCGGCGATCGTCGGCTGGGTGGGAGCTTCTGGTAGCGCTGGCCGGTCGGCCTCCTCGAGTCGGGTGCGAGCTTGGTCTGCGGCCTGGGCCCACGCGTCGAGGTTGTCACGCAATCTGTCGAGGGGGCGTTCCATGCGGGCGTGGGTGTCGTGGTCGAGGGTGCGCTGGTCGGCGAGTACCGCGGTCTTCTCCGCTCGGGCTGCTTCCCTCTGGTCGAGCAGCTCTTGGAGTTCGGTCTGTCGGGCGTTGACGGCTGTGGTGGCAGCGTCCGTCTGTCCGACGACGATGTCGATTGGGTCGTGCGACAGCATCGCCTGGATCCGCGGGGGAAGCATGCCGATGTCGGCGGCGGTCCTTGTTACGGCCCGGGCATGCCGCTCTTGAGCTGCGGATGCATCTTTTTTGTCGCGGTGGTGTGCTTTCTTGCGTTCTGCCAGTGTTTTGCGGTCTGCTTCGATTCCAGCGGTGCGGCGGTGCTCCTCGGCCTGCAGCTTTTCGGCGTGTGCGGCGGCCGCGTGTTCGCATGCGGCGATGGCGTGGGTGATCACTGCGGTGTCCTGCTCGGGGTGCTGCTGGTGCGGTGATGCGGTGGTGCTGGCGGCGGGGGCGGCCAGGACAGTGGTAGCGGCGGTCAGCTTTGCTGAGGCTGACCGGGCGTCGAAGTCCGTGCCTGCCTCGGTGGCCAGGGCCTCCAGGCTTCGGAAGGCTCGTTCCGCTGCCTGGGTCGTCTCCTGTGCCGTCTGCTGTGCGCTTTGGTGCTCGTGGTCACGTTCGAGCACCGCTTTATCGGCGGCGGTCACGGTGGCGCGGGCTTCGGCGCGCAGGTCGACGGCCCTGTCGTGTGCGCTCTTGGCCTGCTCTCGTTGCGTGTGCGCCTCGGCCAGCTCATCCGCGTCGGCCGGTGCGGGGTGGAAGTCGGCCGGGAGCTGCCGGCGGCATACAGGGCAGTCGTCGCCGGGGTGAAGTTCGGCGGCGATCGCGGCTGCCTTTTTCCGCAACCGCAGCGCCTCCAGGTGTGTCTCGGCCGCGATGAGATCTTTGTGGGCCGCAGATGCCTCGGCCTCCACTGGGCCGAGATCTTTGTGGGCGGATTCCTGCCGACCCACTGCGGTGGCGTGGGCGCGCGTGGTGTCAGCGACGCGCCGGGCCGCCGAGAGGGCCGCGTCCAACGCGGTGCGGACAGCTGTGCTGTGCGTACGGATCTGCTTGCTGGTCTCGGCGGCGGCACGGGCTTCCTCTGCCGTCGCTTCGACTTGTGCGGCCCGTTCGGCAAGTTCCGCTTCCGCCGTGGCGATGGCATCGCGTTCGTCGTCGAGTTGTGTGGTGAGGGAGACCAGCCGGTCGCGTTCGCCTCGGTGTTCCTCGGCGGTTTCTGCGAGGGTCTTCAGGAGCAGTGCGGCCTGGGCAAGGGCGTCCCGGCCTTCTCCTTGCCTCTCCGCCGCGATGATCGCTCCGGTCAGTTCCTCTTCCCTGGCCGCAGCCTGCTCGGCACGCCGGTCGAGGAGATCGCGCCGTGTGGTGAGGTCGGTGGCGGCGCACTCGAGCGTGTCGAGGAGGGTGCCGGCGTCGGTCACCTGGCGCGCTGCCAGGCTCTGACAAGCGCTGGTGGCTGCCGCCGCGGTGTCCCGGGCTTGCGAGATCTCTTCCTGCAGCGCCGTGATGCGGACGACGGCGGTGTTCAGGCGTTCGGCCTGGGCTGTGGCCGCGTCGGCGGCCGCACCGGCTGCGGCGGCCGTCTCCCGCGGGTTGTCCGGCATGGGGGCCCGTTTGGCTTTCGCATCGCCCAGGAGTTGCTGGAGCGTGCGGCCGTGGCGGGCGGCCAGGTTCCGCACTGCTTCCAGTGATTCGGCACCGAACAGCTCACGGAGCCGTTCGCTGCGCTCCTTGGGAGCGGCGGTGAGGAGCTGGTCGAACTTGCCCTGTGGGAGCAGCCCGACCCGCAGGAAGGTGTCGTAGCTCATCTGCAGCACCGTCTTGATGCGGTTGTCGACGGCCGTGGCGCCGTCGGTCTCCTCACCGGTGTCCAGGTTTTTCAGGTGGTGCCGGCCCGCGTTCGGGTTGGTGGCGTGCATGGTGCGGTGGACACGCCAGTTCTGCCCGTCGTGTACGAAGGTGAGTTCGACGCTCATGGCCTGTGCGCCGTCGGCGATGAGCTGCCGGGGTTCCTTGGCGTCCCAGGAGCTTTTGCGGAACAGGGCGAAGGCGATGGCGTCGAGCAGGCTGCTCTTGCCGGCGCCTGTGTCGCCGAGGGCCGCGACCAGGGTCTTGCCGGTGAAGTCGACGGTGGCCTGGGCGGGGTAGCTGCGGAATCCGGTGAGGGTGAGTGTCATCGGTTTCATCGCGTGGTCTCCGCGTCGGTGGTGTCGATGGCGGTCAGCAGGTTGGAGCGGTCAAGGGTGTCGAGGGGTTGGCCGGCGATGGCCGCGGTCAGCAGCGTCTCCTCGCAGCACGGTGCGGGGTCCTCGGGGTCGGGTTCGGCTCGCAGGTGGGCGAAGGCGGCCATGGCGCGGTCCAGGGCCGGGCCGCCGGTGCCGCGGTCGGCGAGGTAGTCGTGCAGCAGGTCGTCGATGTCGGGCAGTTCGGTGGTGGAGGTCTGCCGGTCCAGCACGCGGTGGGCTGTGCCGGTACGGCGCTCGTCGATGTCGACGAGTGTCGCCTGGGGCAGCATCTTGGCGAGGGTGGCGGGCAGGGAGGGGTCGAAGGCGTCGACGTTCACCACTGCTTTCACCCAGGCGTCCCCCACGCGGGCGGCGCGGTGGGCGATCTGTTCCAGGGTTCCTTCGAGGCGCACCAGACGGCGGCCTGCGGTAAGCGGTTCGAGTTCGATGCGGGGATTGGTGTCCGGGCCGATCTCGGCGAGTACGACGCTCTTGGTGTCGCCGGTCTCGCCGAAGTCCATCTGCAGGGGGCTGCCGGCGTAGTAGGCGGGGAATCCGGCACGGCCGACGGGCTGGGGTTTGTGGATGTGGCCGAGGGCGCCGTAGGCGACGTCGGGCAGGTCCGCGGCTGCGGCCGCGTACTCGGTGCTCAGGGAGATCCGCCGCTCCGAGTAGGACGGGAGGGCTCCTTCGATGAACAGGTGGGCGGCGTAGACCAGGACGTCCCGGGGGCCGCGGTCGGCGGTCAGGCGGCGGTAGACCTCGGCTTGGACGGTGCGCATCCGCTCGGCATAGGTCGCGGTGGTCAGGGCGGGGTCGGCGAAGTCGTAGGTGAAGCGGTTGGGGTGCAGGTAGGGCAGTGCGCCGATGCGCAGGGTGAGCTCCCCGTTCCTGGTCGGGTATTCGGCGAGGAGCAGTCTGTCGGGGCGGGCGTCGGTGGCGAAGCGGACCCGGGTCTGGTCTCCTTCGCGGGCGCCCATGTCGTTGAGGACGTACTCCAGGAACGTCAGGACGTGCGTGGTGTCGTGGTTGCCGGCGACGACGACCACGGGCGCGATCGTGCCGAGGCGGCGCAGTGACTGGGCCGCGCGGCGCATGTCGTCCAGGCTCGGCCGGGGACTGTCGAAGAGGTCGCCGCTGTGCACGATCAGGTCGGGGGCATAGTCCTCGGCGATGGCGATGATTTCATCCAGGACGGCGTCGACCTCGCTGTCACGTCGATGACGGCCGATCTGGCGGCCCAGGTGCCAGTCGGAGGTGTGAAATACGCGTCCCGTCACGGGTGCCTCCAGAGCAACGGCCTGCGGGGCAGCGCGGGTTGCGCCGCCGCAGCCGGAGGTTCGGTGACGCCGACTGTACCTCGAATCACAGGAAGACGTCTGGAAAACTCTGGAACTCTGGTAGCGTCTGGTGCATGAGTGATCCGCTGGACGCCCTGGAGAAGAGCATTGCCGCCCTGCGCCGCGCGATCCGCGACGCCACCGCCGCCGGTGACACCGAGCGGGCCGGCGAGCTGCGCATGCAGCTGCGCCGTGCCGAGCGGGCCTGGGACGCCCTTCTCGACGCCGATGAACCTGCGGCCGCCGTGCCCCGCCCCGCGCCGGAAGCGGCTCCCGCAGCCCGGGGATCGCAGCTCCCGGCGCGCGAGCACGTCCACCGCGCCCTGATGCTCCTCAGGGCCCCGGCCGCACCCAAGCTGATCGTCGGCGTGCACGAGGCGTTCTTCCCGGGAGAGCTCTCCGCGTCCAAGCTGTCCAGCCTGCGCCGCGACGAGGAGCGCTCCTACCGCTCCAGTCCGGGAGCCCGGCCCTACTACCTGTGCCCGGCACTGGCGCACGACCTGCTGACACCGGTGCGGGCACTGATCACCATCAGCACCTGGACGCTTGAGCAGCGCATCATCGGCCCGCTGTCACCCCGGGTGGACTTCCTCACCCACGCCATCGGCATCGCCGAGGCGGTGCGCACCTCCGCCGAGTCCACAGCGGACGGGCCCAGCCCGCAGGCCCTGCGGCTGCTGTGGCGCTTCGCCGTCAGCATCCCCGACGCCATGCCGAAAAACGCTTCCGGTCACGAGGGCGCACTGGATGCCCAGCAGGTGATCAGCGCCGCCCTGGCCGAGCTGGAAGTACACACGGCCGCCGACCGCGCCACCCGGGTGGCGGCCGCACGGCGGGCCCGTAAGTCGCTCGGGGACGACGAACAGCTGTTCGGTGCGCCTCAGCGGGGCGTGACGCAGCTGCGGTCGGCCCGTGCCTGATCCCCCTCTCCCCACATCCTTTTCTCCCCCGCAAGGATCTACGAGACCGTGAAAGAACCAGTCGACGACCGCCTTGACGCACTGCGCGGATCCGCGAAACGCCTGGACTACAACGCCCGGTCACTGGCGGCTCTGGAGAACAACCCGCGCTGCACACTGCGGGCCCTGCTGGACGCCTCCGGCTCCGACAAGGCCGCGATCGCCACGCACGTCGGCCACCCCCCGTCGTTCGGCCAGTCCTCCTTCGCCATCACCCGCGGCAACACCTTCGAGGCGATGGTGAAGGACAACGGCTGCGCGGAGCTTCTGCGCGTTCTGCGCGAGACCCTGAAGCTGACGCTGCCGGAGGTGGCATACGAGGACCTGAACGACGTCGGCGGCGACGGCCGTTCGGATAAGCGCCACGAGCGCACCGAGGAGGTCCTGCTGCGGGCCGCCCGGGGCGAGAGCGAGGGCACCTTGTTCGACCACCCGATGCTGCACCTGCAGATCGGCGGGCACGACGCGTACCTGGAGCCGGACCTGGTGGCCTTCCGCATCGACGGACGCTTCCACGTCGTGGAGATCAAGAGCTTTCCGATCATCGACGGGCAGGCGGACTCCGCTCAGGTGCGGGCGGCGACCACGCAGGCGTGCGCGTACATCATCGCGCTGCGCGACCTGCTCGGGCGGGCCGGCATCAGTGAGGAGGCAGTCTCCGACACGATCGTGCTGGTCGCGCCGAAGAACTTCACCAACCGGCCGACCGGGGCGTTCGTCGACGCCCGAAAGCAAGTGGCCGCCCTGACCCGTCAGCTGTCCCGCATTGAACGCATCGGGGACCTGGTGGACCTGCTGCCCGAAGACCTTACCTTCGACCTCGCCCCGGACAAGAAGAAGCGGCCCCAGCGCCCGGCCGAGGAACTGACCGAAGCGCTGGACCAGGTCCTTGTGACGTACCGCCCGGACTGCCTGAACCACTGCGAGATGGCGTTCTACTGCCGCTCCCGCGCCCGGGCGGAAGCCTCACTGGACGTCCTCGGGCCGGTGGTGCGCGAGCAGTTCGGCGGCATCGACACCACGACCATGGTCATGGGACTGGCTCGCGGAGAGCTGACGCCGAGCGAGGACCAGGTGGAGATGGCCGCGGCGCTGCGGCACGCCGCACGACTGCGCGCAGAGCTGGAGGGTGCGGCATGAACAGCACGTTGTCGGCGCTGGCGCACGTACAGGCGATGGAGTCGATGCAGGCGGTGCCCCTGACCGAGTTCCGGCACCGGCACCTGTCCGCCCGGCCGCTGGTGATCATCCCGCTGGCCATGGCCGGCGAGGCCGGGGCTCCCCTGGCCGCGATGGTCGGCTCCGCTAAAAGGAACGGGACCCTGCTGATCGTGGCCCAGCCCCGCAACCGCGACCAGCGGTTCGCGTTCGCCGCCGACCTCGGCCGGATCGTGATGGACTACATCGACTCCTTCCGCCAGGACCGCCGCGGGGACGGCGAGCGTTCCCGGTACACCGACGCGCCACAGATCCTGGTGCCGAACCCCGGCGGCGTCAAAGCCCTGGCCGACCTGGGCCGCATGTGCCGCTTCCGCGCGACGTCCGGCCCCTACGCGGTGCCGGACGTCGTACCGGAGTTCGGCATGTGGCTGACGTTCCTGGTCGAGAGAGCCGAACAGGCCGGCACCTCCATGCTGCTGCCCGTCACCGCAATGCTCACCGAGCACTGGGCGACCGGCCAGAGCACGCTCGAGGACCAGAACCTCGCCTCCCTGATGGCCTGGATCGCTCCTCCGCCGGGCTTGACCGTCGAGCAGGCCATGGCCGATGCGGAGAACCCGGACGTGTGCCCGCCGGCAGGCCCGTCGACCTCCCCCGAGTTCGACAACCGCGACCTGGCCCCGGCGATCAGACGTTTCGATACGGCCAGCACACTCGGCGACTCCCAGGCCCTGGCCACCGCCGAGACCGAACTGCGGGAACTGATCGCTGGACAGATCCAGCCCACCTGGCGCATGGTGTGGGACGCCATATCGCGGCTGCGCTCCGTGCCCGAGGCACCGCGGACCGCCAAGCGCCTCGAGCGTGACTGTACGGCCTTCACCGACTACTCCGACTACCGGGACTCCGGCGGCCTTCCGCAGCGCACACGGGACACCGCCATCGGTGCGGCCAGGCGGCTGGAACGGCTGGAGCGTGCACTGGCCGAGTTCGAGTCCGACATGGCGTTCGATGACCGTTTCGTGCTGGCCGACCGGCGCAGTGCCGGAGAAGCGTTCGCCGGGACGGTTGTGCAGGCCGAACCCGGCCGGGTGGTGACCACGGACAAGAACAGGCGGGTGCCGCGGCCGCGTGTCACCGTCCGTACCGAGGATCCCGTACGGCTGGCCGCCGACACCAAGCTGATCAGCCCGTCCATGCCGGCCGGCCACAAAGCCGTGATCGTCTCCGTCCTGTCCGACGGCGACGCCACATGCATCACGGTGGAAGTCAACGGCGGCATGGGACGCGGCCGCGTCCCGAAGCAGGGCACCGTCCCCGAACCGGGCCAGTACATCGCTTACCTGCCCGACCCCGGGTGGCGCCCGGCACCGCAGTTCCCGGCCTCCGATGCCACCCCGTGGACGCACAGTGCCGACGACGAGAACGACACCGGCTCCGCCGTACCCGAGGACGCCGCCGCAGAGGAGTGGGGCAATGAGGACTGACACCAGCACGACGCCCGAACCGGCCGCGCCCGACCCGGCAATGGCCGCGGCCGCCGCGACCCGGGCGATCCTCGCGGACATGGCCGACGGGCGTCACCGGGCCGTCGTCGTCGACTCCCCGCCGGGCGCCGGCAAGAGCACCCTGGTGGTCCGCGCCGCCCAGGAGCTCACCGAGGGCGGCGAACGCCCGATCATCGTCGCCCAGACCAACAACCAGGTCGACGACCTGGTCGTGCGCCTGGCCCAGGAGCATCCCGGCATCGCCGTCGGACGGCTGAGCGCCAGCGACTACAACCCGCCGCCGGCCGTGGGCGCTCTCGCGAACATCACCATCGGCCGCACACTGGCCGACCTGGCCGGCTGCCGGATCATCGTCGCCACCGCCGCGAAGTGGGCCACGATCGGCGATGCCACGTTCGGCTGGGCGATCCTGGACGAGGCCTATCAGATGCGTTCGGACATGCTGCTGCAGATCGTCGAGCGCTTCGAGCGGGGACTGTTCGTCGGCGACCCCGGCCAGCTGGACCCGTTCACGATCGTCGGCACCGAGCGCTGGATCGGGCTGCCGCACGACCCCACCCAGAACGGCGTCAGTGTGATGCTGGCGCACAACCAGAACATCCCGGTGCACCGGCTGCCGGTGTCCTGGCGCCTGCCGTCCTCGGCCGCACCCACCATCGCCCGGGCGTTCTACCCGTTCTCCCACTTCACCGCCGGGACCGGTGATGGCACGCGTGGCCTGGAGTTCCGCACCGCCGCGCTCGCCCGTGCCGACCTGGACGAGACGCTCGCGCAGGCCTTCACCACCGGCTGGGCCCTGCACGAGCTGCCCCGCCGCCACGTCCCGCGCACCGACACCCAGACCCTCCAGACCGCCGCCGACCTCGCCGGCCGGCTCCTTGTCCGCGGAGCGGTCGCCACTTGCGAGCGCCACCCGGGGGGCCGCCTCCTGGGCGCCGGCGACATCGCCATCGGCGTCGCCCACCGCGACCAGGCCGACCTGGTCCGGGCCGCGCTCGCCCGGACCGGCAGCCCCGGCGCGCGGGGCGTGGCGGTGGACACCGCGAACCGGCTGCAGGGCCGCGAGTTCGAAGTCGTCATCGTCGTGCACCCGTTGTCCGGCCGCCGGGACGCCACGGCCTTCCACCTCGAGGCCGGGCGGCTGTGCGTGCTCGCCTCCCGCCACCGGCAGGCGTGCATCGTCGTCGCCCGCGAGGGCATCGCCGACCTCCTGGACAGCCACCCCTCGACCGACCCGGTCCATCTGTCCGTGCGCGCCAAGTTCCCGGACGGCTGGGAAGCCAACCAGATCATGCTGGACAAGCTCGCCAAGCACCGCATCGCCGCATGACGCCTGCGCGGGTGCCTGTGCCCGGGGTGAAATTCCAGCAGGATTCGCAATTTTATTCGTTTTTCGGGTTTTGTCAGTGCCGGTTTCTACAGTGAATTCATCTGCTGGGCCCAGAGCGGGACAGATGTTGCATGCGATCGGGGGGTTGCGTGGATTTCGACGAGGTCACGGCGCTTGTCCGCCATCCGGCATGGGTGCTGCTGCGCGCGGACAACGCCGCCTTGGTGTTGTCCTTCTGCGGCACGGTGTTCGTCGACGAGAACGCGCGCGGTGTGCCGGAGACCGTGCTGGAGTCCCGGCTTGACGACCGGCTCTACCTCCTCAACGAGGAAAAGCCCGGCTCGTTTCCCCGGTCCGCCGACGCCTATCTGGCGGAATGGACGAAGAACGGCTGGCTGCGCAAGTACTACCCGCCTGGAGAGGACGAGGCGCATTTCGACGCGACTGCGGCCCTCGAGAAGGCCGTGGCCTGGGTGCGGGACCTGCCCGCACGTTCGTTCATCGGAACCGAGTCCCGCCTGAACACCATCGTCGCGCTCCTGCGGCAGATGGCGTTCGGAACGGAAACCGATCCGCAGACACGCATCGACGAACTGCGCCGGGAGCGTGACGCGATCGACGCCCAGATCGCCCGGCTGCGCGCCGGTGAGGTCGACATGCTGTCCCCGCTCGCACTGCTGGACCGCTACCAGCAGGTGGAGAGCACCGCGGTCGAACTCCTGCGGGACTTCCGCGAAGTGGAGGCCAATCTTCGGGAACTGGACGTACGTCTGCGCCACCAGGTCGCCACCGCCGAGGGCGGCAAGGGAGAGCAACTGGCCGCGTTCCTGCTGGACCGCGACGAGATCGCCCGGTCCGATCAGGGACAGAGCTTCCAGGCGTTCTTCGACTACCTCCTCTCCCCCCGCCGCCAGCAGGAACTACGGGAGCTGCTGCAACAGGTCAACCAGCTGCCACAGTTGGAAGGCAGGGCCAACCAGAGCCTGCTCAAGATCCCCTTCGCCTGGCTGGAGGCAGCCGAGAACACCCAGGACACGGTCCGGCAGCTGACCGAGCAGCTGCGCCGCTTCCTGGTCGACCGCAGCCGAGCAGAGGACCGCCGCGTCCTGGCACTGGTGCGCTCCATCCAGCGTCACGTCACCGCCCTGGAAGGCCGGGCCGACCTGCCCGGCATGGCGCTGGACATCCCTCAGGCACATCTGACGCTGCCGATGGAGCGACGGCTGTACATGCCGGCCGAACGCATCGAGCTGGACACCGCCGCGGTGGAGGAATCCGACGACGCGGAGGTGGACATCTCCGAGCTTTTCTCCGGCGTCCACGTCGACACCGAGGCGCTGACCGGTCATGTCCTGGAGGCGGTCGCCGCAAGCCCGAGCGGCCAGGCGAACCTGGCCGCCATCGTCGACGACCACCCGCTGACCCTGGGGCTCGCGGAACTGCTCGCCTACTTCCAGGTGGAGCACCCCGGCCTGGACATGATCGTGGACCCGGACCGCACCGACCTCCTGGTCTACCCGCGCGTCCACGTGCCCGGGCACACGCAGGCGAGAGTGCCGCACGTGACGTTCGTACGCGACGAAGGCGGCACCGCCGCCGGAAAGGCGGAGCAGGAGTGAGCGACGCCCTGACCGTCCCCGTGGTCCACCTGCTGAAAGCGGGCGTGCTCTATCAGAGCGATGCCCCTGCCGTCTGGGAGCAGATCGTCAGCCAGCAGGCGGCGATCGGCGACTACCTCAGCGTGATCGGCCTCGACGTCGTCATCGACCGCGCCGAGGGCTACGCCTACGTCCGACAGCAGGATCTCGATTCCCGTGACGACGGCGTCCCGGTGCCCCGGCTGGTCACCCGCCACCGGCTCTCGTTCCCCGTCAGCCTGATGCTCGTCCTGCTGCGCGGACGACTCGCGGACAGCGACGCCGACTCCGCCGACCCGCGCCTGGTACTCACCCGCGACAACCTGGTCGAGATGATCCGCGGCTTCCTCCCACCACGCAGCAATGAAGCCCAGCTCGTCGACCAGATCGACGCCCACATCAAGAAGCTCGTCGACCTCAAGGCACTGCGCCAGACGAAACAGACCGGCGCCTACGAGGTCCGCCGCCACATCAAGGCCCTGGTCGACGCCCAGGCCCTCAACGACTTCAACGACCTCCTCGCCACCTACCGCGACGCTGCCTCCACCACGGCCAAGGACGACACATGACCCTCACCACCGACCCGGCAGCGCTCATCCCACGGCAGGCAACGACCGCAGAGCCTGCCGGCACGTTCGACGTCGGCCCCGGTTACCGGCTCGCCCGCCTGGAGGTGCTCAACTGGGGCACCTTCCACCGCACCACCTGCACCTTCACCATCGACGGGCACTGCGCCCTGCTCACCGGAGGCGTGGGATCGGGCAAGTCCACCCTCGTGGACGCGCTCACCACGCTGCTTCTGCCCGCCCACAAGATCGCCTACAACAAAGCGGCGGGCGCCGACGCCAAGGAGCGCGACCTGCGGTCCTACGTCCTCGGCCATCACAAGAACGAGCGCGTCGAGGCCTCCGACACCACACGCCCCGTGGGACTGCGCGACCACACGTCCTACAGCGTGATCCTGGGCGTCTTCACCAACTACGCCCTCGGCACCCACCTCACGCTCGCCCAGGTCTTCTACTGGACATCCCCGACCAGCACCGGACAGCCCGAGCGGTTCTACCTCACCGCCGAGGCACCGCTGTCCATCGACACCGACTTCACCGGCTTCGGCACCGACATCACCGACCTGCGCCGACAGCTGAAGCAGCGCGGGGCCACCATCCACGGCAGCACATACACCCAGTACGGCAAGGCACTGCTGAGAGGCCTGGGCATCCCCAGCCTGCAGGCCCTGGACCTGTTCCACCAGACGGTGTCGATGAAGGCCGTGGGCAGCCTGGACGAGTTCGTCCGCGAGCGGATGCTGGAGCCGTTCGATGCGAAGACGGCCGTCGACAAGATCGTCGCCCACTTCGACGCGCTCACCGCCAGCCACAACGAAGTCGTCCGGGCCCGTCGGATGATCGAGGACCTGACGCCGATCGTGGTGGCATGCAACCGGTACGACACCGTCCAGGGGGAGATCACCGCCCTGGACAAGCGCCGCAGTGCCGTCCCCGCGTTCTTCGCCCAGCACCGCCACCGGCTCCTCACGACACGTCACACCGCGCTTATGTCCGGTGCGGCGGAACTGGAGGAACTGCAGTCCACTCGCGAGCGGCAGCTAGAGCAGCTGCGTGGGACGGCCGACGGCCTGCGGCGCCGTATCGACGGCGTCGGCGGGGAGAAGCTCATCTCCCTGACCGGCCGGATCGAAGAGCTCGGCCGCGAACGCGAACGGCGCCGCAAGCGCGCCACCGAGTACGGCACCTGGCTCGCGCAGGCCGGCATGGATCCCGTCACCGACGCCGCCTCCTTCCGCGAGCGCACCGACCAGATCTCCACCGCCCGCTCCCGGGCCGAGGAACAAGAGCAGCAGGCCCGCGGGAAACTCGACGATCTCGCCATCGCGCGCCACAACAACACCATCTCGACCGACGCGCTGCGGCGCGAGATCACCAGCCTGCAGCAGCAGCGCTCCAGCATCCCCGCCCAGTTGCTGACCCTGCGTCGCGAACTCGCCACCGCCACGGGCGTCTCCGACGAGGTCCTGCCGTTCGCCGGCGAGCTGATCCAGGTCCGCGACGACGAAGCCGAGTGGGCCGGTGCCGCCGAGCGCGTACTGCACGGGTTCGCCTTGTCCCTGCTGGTCCCACATGCCCACTACGACACCGTCTCGGCCTGGGTCAACGACCGTCACCTGGGCCTCAGGCTGGTCTACTACCAGGTCCCCGCCCACACACCCATCACCACGCTGCCGGACGACCCCATCCTGCTGACCGGCAAACTCCGGCTCAAGTCCGACAGCTGGGCCCGCGACTGGCTCGCCGCGCGGCTGCGCTCGCGTGCCGACTACCTGTGCGCCGAAGACCTGGACGCGTTCGCCCGCGCCACCCGGCCCGCCGTCACCCGGCAGGGCCTTGTCAAGGGCGGCGGAGGCCGCCACGAGAAGAACGACACCCACCGCATCGACGACCGGCGCAACTGGGTGCTGGGTTGGAGCAACCAGGCCAAGCTCGACGCTCTCCTCGCCGAGGCCACCCGCCTCACCCGCGAAAGCGCCGACATCACTACGGCCGCCCGGGAACTCGAGAAGCAGCAGCGGGCCCGCGCCGGAACCAGTGCCGCCCTCACCCTGCTGGGCAGCGTCGGCACCTACGCGGAACTCGACTGGCGGAGCACCGTCGCGCACATCGAGCAGTTCGAGCAGCAGAAGAGCGCCCTGGAAGCAGAAGCCGGTCTGGACAAGCTCACCGCGCAGCTCCGGCGGACCGAGGACGAGATCGTACAGAGCAGCAAGACGTTCACCACGGGGCAGGAGGAGCTGGGCGGCCTGCGCCGCGACGTCCAGCACATCGCCGACCTGCTGGGCAGGACCACCACGTTCCTCGCGAAGTGCGACCTCGACGGCATGGCGGAGCACGAGGAAGCCCTGCGGAAGTTCCTGCCCGCAGCCGACGGCGACGGCCTCCTGGAGATGCTG
Source organism: Streptomyces ipomoeae 91-03 (assembly GCF_000317595.1). Classification (GTDB taxonomy): domain Bacteria; phylum Actinomycetota; class Actinomycetes; order Streptomycetales; family Streptomycetaceae; genus Streptomyces; species Streptomyces ipomoeae. The sequence goes on from NZ_AEJC01000627.1 coordinate 25,441, forward strand.
GACGACGCCGAGCGCCATGCCGAAGCACGTCTGCTGCGCAGCAGCGGCAGTCGCCACGACGCCCTGCGCCACGCTGGCAGCCAGGCAGCGGGGCTGATGACCGCCTTCCGCGGCAGGTACCCGGTCCACACCGCCGAGCTGGACAACACCATCGAATCCGCCAGCAGCTACCGCGCGTTGCACAGCCGGCTCACCGACGAGGACCTGCCCCGGTTCGAGGAGCAGTTCCTCCTGTACCTGCGCACCAACGTCATCCGCGACATCGCTTCCTTCCAGGCCCATCTCGGCGCTCAGGAGCAGCAGATCCGCGAGCGCATCGATGTGATCAACACCTCGCTGGCCGGCATCGACTACAACCCGGGCCGCTACATCCGGCTCAACGCCGCCCCCACGCCGAACAAGGAGGTCCGCGAGTTCCAGCACGACCTGCGGGCCTGCACCAGCGAAGCGCTCTCGAACGACGCCGATGACGCGTACACCGAAGAGAAGTTCCTCCAGGTCAAGGCGCTCCTCGACCGCTTCAAGGGCCGTCCGGAGCACACCCGTCTCGACAAGGAGTGGACCGCCCGGGTCACCGACGTGCGGCGCTGGTTCGTCTTCTCCGCCAGCGAGCTCAACCGCGAGGACGACGCCGAGTACGAGGTCCACTCCGACTCCGGCGGCAAGTCCGGCGGCCAGAAGGAGAAACTCGCCTACACCATCCTCGCGGCTTCCCTCGCCTACCAGTTCCGCATCGACCCCACCGCCGCCAAACCCAAGACCTTCCACTTCGTCACCATCGACGAAGCCTTCGGACGCGGTGACGACCCCTCCGCCCACTTCGCCCTCGACCTGTTCCAGCGCCTGGGCCTGCAACTCCTCGTCGTCACCCCGCTCCAGAAACTCCATGTCATCGAGCCCCACGTCACCCGCGTCGGCTACGTCGACCGCCCCGACAAGACCCGCTCCCGCCTGAACAACCTCACCATCGAGGAGTTCCGCGCCCACAAGCAGGCAGCAGCCCAGCAGGCGAACCAGCCCCCGAAGGAGCAGTCGTGACCCCGGCAGAATGGACCCGCCCCGAGCATGTGGTGGAAACCCTGCGCCGCAAGTGGACCAGCGGCCGCTACCTCACCGCCGCCGCGGGCGGTCACCCCTTCGAACCCATCGGAGTGCCGCTGAAGGGCCCGACCGCGGCCGATGCCCTGCAGCACTACGAGCAGGCACTCGCCTGGGCCCAGTGCTGGGCCCCCGACCGGAACCCCCATCTGCGCATCCAGACCAAATCCATCGGAGGCCGCAACGGCACCCCGTCGAATACCGTTCCGGCCCGAGCCTGGGTCGACACCCGCGACCGCCTCTGGACGCTGCTCCGCGTCACTACCCAGGTCGACCGCTTCCACACGCTGCACGAGCAGACCGCACGCCAGGACCCCGGCATCGCACGGTGGATGGCCGACCATCCCATGAAGGTCCTCGCCCACGCTGCAGACTGGCACCGGCTCGTGCGCACCACGTGCTGGATCCGCGACCACGACACCGAGGCGGTCTACCTGCGCGAGATCGACACCCCGGGCGTGGACACCAAGTTCATCGAGACCAACAAAGGAATCCTCGCCGAACTCCTCGACTGTGTGCTCCCTGAAAGCCGCGTCAACACCAGCGCACCGAAGAGCGATCTCGTCGCCCGCTACGGCTTCCGCACCAAGCCCATCTACATCCGCCTGCGCTACCTCGGCACCTCTCCCCTGCCCTTCAGCGAACTCACCGTCCGCGCCGAGGAACTGGCCGACTGGTCCCTGGGGGTGCGCACCGTCTTCGTCCTCGAGAACGAGATCACCTACCTCTCCCTGCCGCCGGTCCCCGACGCCATCGCCATCCTCGGCTCCGGATACGCCGCCGCCCTGCTGCGTCATCTGCCCTGGCTCGACGATGTCGACCTCTGTTACTGGGGCGACATCGACACCCATGGCTTCGCCATCCTCGACCAGGTCCGAGGACGCTTCCCGCACACCACGTCACTGCTCATGGACCGCGCCACCCTCCTCGCCCACGAGTCCCACTGGGGCCAGGAGAAGACACAGGCACGCGGCGGCCTGACACACCTCACCCCCGAGGAGGCCCACCTCGACCGGGACCTGCGGACCGGCGTCTACCGGCCGCACCTGCGCCTGGAGCAGGAGCGCATCGCCATCACCGCCGTGCGAGAGGCTCTGACGCGGCACCAGGGATGACACCCGAGGCTGCGAACACCGGACGGCCGCCGACCAGGACCGTGGTCGTCGAGGACGAGGCCACTCCCGCGTCCGTCCAGCGGGCGGTCCGCAGCTCCCTGCGCTCCGGCCTTCGCCCCTACCAGGCCCGCAGCGTACGGGGCGCGGCCGAGCACGACAAACGCGCCCGGAACTTCGTCACCCGCCAGCGCTGACCGGCAGCCCGTCGGGCAACCTCTGCAGCCTGACGACAACAACCTGCCTCGACGAACGGACCCGGCAGTGACCGATACCTGGAATGGCGAACCGCTGGCAGACGCCAAGAACGTGAACGAGGACATCCACTACCGGATCCACGACGCCGACAGCGGAGCGCTGTTGGGGTTCGGCACGGGCCGTGGTGGTGCGCTGGGAGCAGGGGTGACCCACTGCCTGGCGTAGCCGCCCCCTCGCGGCCAGCGACGGGGCGGGGCTGCTGTTCAGGTGGTCATGAGGCGGTTGTAGTCCTCGGCCTGCTGGGCGAGGTCGTCTTCGGGGATGCCGGTGAAGGCGCTCATCTGGGCGTAGGTCAGGCCGCTTCGGCGTCCGACCAGCGCGAGCTCCCACAGGGCTTGGTTGATCCGGGCCCTGGCGGTGCCGAGGGAGACCATACCGAGCTCGACACCGGTCACGGCCGACATAGTGCCCTCGATCTTCAGCTCGGCCATGTGACGGACCGCGCAGGTGATCAGGTCGGTGACAAACTCCGGCATATCGGAGGGGACGTTGCCTGCCCAGGTCCGCTCATATGGTTCCGGTGAGCCGGCGTCGGCGTGCTGGGAGCGGCGATCGGTGATGTACTCCCACACCCACCGGTAGGACACCGGGAGCCCGTCGGTGCGACGGTTCAGTTCCTCATACAGCTCGAAGGCCGAGCGGCGCTCCTCGGACGCCTTGGCCTGGTCGTCTTCCAGCAGCGCATCCAGGAACTGACGGGCCTGGTCCAGGCCCTCTTCGTCAGCCGGGAGGGAATGCGGCAGGGGCAGCACAGTCGAGATCGCCTCCTTGACCGTCTGTCTGGCCACGCCGTGGCGGGCGGCCAGGGACCTCGGCAGCCTGTCGCCCGCGCGGTGGTCGCGGCGGATCGCTTCGAACAGTTCCGTCCCCGGGTCGGCCATCGTCTGCTCCCCTTGTATATGCAGGCTGGTCGGGCGCTTGCATGCTTCATGCTGCCCGGCTCGGTGCCGGCGTGCCGCCCGTGCTCCGATGTGCGGCCGCGGGCCGTCTGGAACTCGGGGTGGTCGCGGCCTGGCGCTCGATCACACCGCAGGCGTGGGCTGCTTCGGTCACGGCCGCCTGGTCCCAGGGGCTCAGCCGCAGCAGGCGGTCGCTGTGCGCCGGCCGTTCCAGTTGCCCGAAGCGGCGGGCTGCGTCGGTCAAGTCCAGCGCCCAGGACGGTATCTGTACCTCCCGGCCACGGTCTGTCCGGATCGTGGCCGCGCTCGCGGCGGGTATCTGCTGCAGCTGTGGGGCCGGGCAGCCGGTGACGATGCGCACCGCCAGTGCCGCGGCGTGAACGGGATGGGCGATGCGCGCGTGGAGCCGGTGCGCGAGGAGCGTGGTGGGCTCATCGGGCTCGGGTGGGAAGCGGCCGGCGGCGGGCAGCGAGAGCACCCCACGGCCCAGGCGGCGGGCCGCTGCCTCGATTGTGCCGCGGCCGGGCGCACGCCGGGTGGGCAGCAGGAAACACGGCTCGTCCGGGTGGGGCGGGAACTGCCCGTCCGCCTCCCACCAGGCGAACCGGTCGGCGGATGGTAGTGAAGCGGGAGTGCCCACGGCGCGGCGGGCCGCGGCCAGGGTGTGTGCCTCTTCGTGCGGGAGCCCGCTCAGGGCGGCGGCCAGGACGGACGGGAGCGGGCCGTGGCACAGCAGGGTCAGCCGGATTCCGGTCAGCTCCCGCAGGGCGAGGAGGTGCTCGAAGTGCCGGGAGCTGATGCGGTGGGTCCGGGTGACGACGACATGACCGATACGCAACGCCAAGATCCAGGCGGCGACCGCGCGCCAGGTGGTCTCGGTGTTGCCGGTCCAGAAGGTGCTGTTCTCGCTCCCGGCCAGGGGTAAGTGTTTGCCCATGCTGCGCAGCAGGTCGTGGGCCAGGGCGGCGGGAGCGCTCGCCACGGGAGTGGGGTGGACGGTGATGCGGCCCAGCGCGGGGGTGTGGGCGGCCAGCGCGGCGGCCATGAAGGCATGGTCGTCGTGGGGGTCGTGCACCACGGTGAGCGGGGGCAGACCGGGGCGGGCGTGGCCGGGTGACCATGTGGGCCTCCACGCGCCGGTGGTGGTCTCGGTCACGGCGGCCGTGCGCGGCATCGGCATCACCGCGGCCTGGGTGGTGGTGTCCGGTCAGCGGCAGGCACCGACGCGGGGCCGTCTGCGGTGGCCTCTGTCTGGGTGTGGGGATGGACGGCCAGGCCGAGGGCGAACAACACGTCCGGATGGGGAGCCGGCTGCTCGCCGGAGGGGGCAAGCAGGCGCCGGTTGGCCAGGCGGGGGATCTGCTCGGGTGACACGTCGGCAGGAAGGCCGGTGACGGTGTAGTGCAGCAGGCGGGTGACGGCGGCAGCCTCGCCGGGGGCGAGACAGGCGGCGGTGTGGCCTGAGTTGTGCAGGTTCTGCCGCTGCTTGGGGCCCAGCAGGCCGGGGACGGTGGTCAGGTGGATGACGGTGTCGGTGTGGAGGAGCCGGTGGGGGCTGCTGGGCTGCTCGAGGTGGGCGGCCAGGGTGGTGGCGGCGCGCTTCAGGCGGTGCGGGGTCCATTCCAGAGCGGAGGCCAGGTCGTCGGGGTGGATGCGGTCGGCCTCGAGCAGGGCGGCGTGCAGCACGGTGGCGTGGTCGGCCGCCTCCGGGGCGGGACGGCGGGTCGGTTCGGACTGGCGCAGGAGGGATTCCGCGGAGGTGTTCAGGGCGCGGGCGAGGGTGAACAGGGTCGCGGCGGGGAGGGTGTGCGGGGTGAGGTGGGTGTCCCAGTCGGCGGTGGGGATGCCGGTCAGCGCGGTCAGGTCCTCGTCGGTGAGCCGGCACTCCATGGCGCGTGTCCGCAGGAACATCAGGTCGAACACGACCGCGGACGTGCCGCCGGACGGCGCGAGTTGGTCGGTCACGGGCGTAACTCCCCAAGGCGCGGCAGGGCATCAGGGACGGGTGGCGCGGGGGTGTGCAGGTGCCAGCAGCGGGCGGCGGTGTGCCAGTTGTCTCCCACGTGGGGGTGGGCAAGGGCGGGGATCGCAAGCCCGGCGTCGGCGATGAGGGCCTCGAGGCGTGGCGTGGTGCCGAAGCAGTTCGCGAACAGGCCGTGATTATCGGCGGTGCGCGGGGTGCGGCGGCGGAATTCCACGGCCGCGCGCAGCAGGGGGCGGGCGCGGGGCGGGATCGCGTACATGTGCCGGGGCCCAGCAGGTTCACCGATGTTGATCCGCGAGTCACGGTCGATGGCCATGGTGGTGCCGCCCTCGTCGACGCTCGCTATCTGGGTCATCGACAGCAGCGACTTGTCGGTGCCGGTGAACATCAGGGCCGCCACCGCGGCGGCGCGCAGCGGGTTGGGCAGGCGCACGGTGATCGTGTGCACGACGCGCGCCGTGAGGGGCACGGTGGTGATGCCCGGCCCCGCGCAACTGGTGAGGTCGTCCGGCACATTGAGCAGCACCGAGCGGGCCAGGAAGCCGGCCTGGGCGCCGCGCACGCGCGCCACGGTGTGCTGCGGGCTGGGACTTGAGACGGTCAACCGTGCCAGGAACAGCCGCAACGCCTCTATCTCTTGCAGATTCCAGGGGGTGGGTGCGGCCGGGCCGTCGGCGGGAGCGGTGACCTCGGGTTGGGGCGGCTGGGTGCGGGCCAGCCAGGTGCGGGCAGCGGCGTAACCGGCGCGGTACTGGCCGTCGGTGTGGGCGAAGTCCGTGGCGTTCTGGCGGCGCCAGCAGTCCGCGCGGAACGCGGCCACCCCGCTACGGGGCACCGTCGGCAGCGGGTAGGCGTGATCGCGCGGGGGCGGGCCGATGCGGCGGCCGACGGCGGCCGGGCCGATCGCGCCGAGGACGGCGGCCATGTCGCGTACGGTCACCACGTCCACCAGATGGGCGGCTGTGAGGTGTTCGCGCAGTCGCTGCTCGTCAGTCGGCTCCGGGATGTGGGCGAGGAGCGTGAGGCGGATGCCGGTGTCCGCGCGCCACGCGGCCAGGCGGCGCAGCCGCTCGACGGTCAGGCGGTGGGCGCGCAGCACGATCGCCTCGTGCATGTCGGTGGCCAGGGTCCAGCAGGTCACCGCACGCCAGGCCGGGTCGGTGGACATCCGCTCGGCTTCCGGGCGGGAGAACCCGTCGCGGCCCATGGCGCGCAGCACATCCAGCGCGAGGTAGGCCGGACTGGTGGTGTGCGGGGTGGGATCGACGGTGATCCGGCCGCGGGCGGGATCGGCCCACTGGTAGGCGGCCCGGTGCACCGCGTGGTCGTCGTCGCCGTCCAGCAGCAGCCTCACCGGCCGCGCCGCCGGGGCCGTCGGCGGCGGAGCGGCCTGCGGGCCGGGGGCGGGGGCGGGAGGAAGCGTGGGGGTGGTCATGGGCGCCGCCCGCCGTCGATCCGGTCGGCCACGGCCTGCAGCATGCCCCCATCGGGCGTGCTCGCTCCGGTGGCGGCCAGAGCCCGCTGAGTGTGAAGGGTCAGCACGACCCAGCGGCGCAGACAGCCGTCGGCGAGGCGGGCGTCCAGCGCCTTCAGGTCGCCGGGCGCGACGCTCTGCCACAGCGGATGCAACGCGGGAACCGCCTTCGGGACCTGGTCGCGGGTGAGCGGCCAGATGTAGGGCCAGCCTGCGGTGCGGGTGGCGAGCATCCGCTGGGCGCGCAAGGAGCGTTCGCCGCGCGCCTGGGCGATCAGCACCACACACAGCCCCTGGGGGAGATCGTCGTGCAGGAAACGCAAGTACTCAAAGCACGACGCCGACAGCCGGTGGGCGTCCTCGACCACGACGATCCGCGGCTTGAGAGCCAAGGCGCGGCGGATTAAGGCATCGGCGGCCCCGGGGTCGGCAGGCGCCTCGCCACGGAGCCCAAGTGCACGGTGGAGGGCGGCGCGCAGGTCCGCCGGCGCCGGCTGAGCCCGGAAGTCCAGCGGCAACAGCTCACCGAGGCGGCGGGCGGCGGTGTGGACGGCGAAGGTCTTGCCTACCCCGGCATCGCCCAGCACGCACACAAACCGGCCCTGGGCGTATGAGTCGGCGAGCGCATCGCCCACGGCGAGCATGCCCGGGGTGAGCAAGGTGCGTACACCTGGGGCGTCGAGGAAGTGCAGGCCGGGTGGGGCGGCGTCTTCCATGACGGCGAAGGGCTCGGCTGCGGCGGCCGCGCCCCAGACGGCCGACGGCAAAGGCGAGGTGGTCAGCACCGCTTCAGGGCCCAGTCCACGACCCGGTCGTCGACCTTGGCGGCCCCCAAGTGCTCCATGCCCTTGATCACATGCTTGGTGACCTTCACCCACTCACGGAAGGAGCCGAGCGCGTACTGGGTGTCGACCCGCTTCAGCAGCGCCTCCTCCGCGCCCCTCCACACCGGGTGCGAGTCGGGCACGGTCCGGAGGACCTCGTCCTCGGTCATCGCCAGGATCTCCAGGCGAATGTAGATCCGCGAGGCCAGCGCCGGGTCGCTCTGCAGCGTCTCGTACGCCTCCCGGCCGCCAACGAAGAGAATGGCGGGCTTGGGGTCGCAGGTGTCCCACAGCTTGCGCAGGAACTCGAAGTTCTCCCGCCGGTACTGCTGGGCCTCGTCGCACACGATCACGTACGGACGCCGGGGCAGGGTCTCACGCAGCAGCTTGTCGAACGCGGTCGGCGTACCCGGCATCTTGCAGGACAGGTTCATCTGGTGGAACAGCTCCTCGCGCAGGTCCTTCGGCCCCGGGCGGGAGCGGGCGAAATCCAGGGGCAAGATCAGATCCGGATTCATCTCCTGGATCGTGGCCCGGGTGCCGAAACTCTTGCCGAGCCCCGCATCGCCGTAGACCACCGACATGGCCCGCGACTCGACGGTGTCGACGACGGTGTCCTTGATCTGCAGCAGCGTGTCAGTGGCGACCAGCGACGAGTCCTCAAGGCCGAGGAAGAACTGCGGGCGCAGGTCCGGACGGCGCGGCGCCGCCGACTCGGGCGGCTGAGGCTGCGGCACGGTGGCGGTGGATGTCATGTGTCCTCCGAAGACGCATTCGAGGGGGCAGGGGCCTGGCCGGGGCGTGCCCAGCCGGCCGGGATGGGGGTCAGGGGCTGGTACGGCTCTTCGCGCCGGCGGGGAGCAGCAGGCGCTCTACCGCTGGTGCCCGCGAGTTCAGCGAGCGCCTCTTCCCTGGTCATGCGGGTTGCCTGGACGGGCAGTTGGGGTTCGGTAGCCGGCAGATAACGGTCGCGTCTGCGCTCACCGGAGCGCTGCAGTGCCCGGCGCAGGGCAGCACTGTGCTCCTGGCGGTCGTCAAGGACCTTGGTGCGCAGTTCCTCGGTGGCCTCGTCGCTGAGGAACGCCCGGCCCAGGTAGCGGTCGCCGCGGAAGGTGTACAGGTCGATCTCGTGGCTGTGGTGCGGCATCCACCGCACCCGCACCTCGACCCCGATCCGGCCGACACCGTTCTCCGGCATGTAACAGCGGCCCGCGAACTCCACCCCGTGACTGGTGATCTTCCGGGGCCTGTGGTCGCTCTCCAGCATGAACGCACGCAGCTCCTCGGGGCCGGGCTCGGGACGGATCTCGGTGGGGTCGGCCAGCCACGCCTCAAGCGGCGTCACCCCGGTGCGCTTCACCACGTGTTTGGTGTTGTGCTCGGTGACCCACTCGCGCAGCAGGCCGACGAACGCCTCGAAGGTCAGCGGCGGGTCCCCGTCGCCTACCCGACGGCGGTGATCGAGCCGGGGCGCCTTGGTGTAGCGGGGCAGGTCGGCGAAGAAGCGGGTCATGCTGGTGCGGTTCAGCCGCTCGATACCACCCTTGTGGCGGGCACTGCGCACCCGGTGGACCGGCACCCCCAGCAGCCCGAAAGCCCGCCGGACGGTCCTGGACAAAAAGTCGGCACCGCCATCGACCCGTACGAGCTCCGGCAGCCCCCCGGCCGGCCCATAAGGATCCTCCCGCAGCACCGACGCCCGCACGGCCGCCAGAACCGATCCCCGGTGCGCGGAGCCGACCGTGACCGCCCAGCCCATCACATAGCCGGTACCGCGGTCCTCGAACCACGTCACCCACACCTTCGACAGCTTCTCGTCGGGCATCATCACGACGAGCGGGACCTGCTTGTGATCGCCCTCCCACACCTGATTACGGGCCACCGCAGGCCGCTGGAAGGCGGGATCGAAGCCGCGAGCGGCCGGAATCCCCTCCCGCAGACCCGCCATGAAACCGGGATCGAGATCACGGGCGATGGCATCGTGCAGCGTCGTCAGCCCCACCGGCTTCTCCCCCGCCTCCTCGGCCATGCGCACCAAGTGCTCGTGGGCGCGCTTGACGTTGCCCTGATAGTCGGCGAGGACATCGATGATCTCGTCGGTGATCCGAAACCGTCTGCGCTCGGGCTTCTCCGTGGAACCGGTCTCCTCCGCCTGCGCCAGCCAGCGCCACACCTGCCGCACGCTCACACCCACCGACTCGGCGACCAGCCGCACATGCGCGGTCGTCAACTCCCCCGCCCCACGCAGCCCGAGCAACTGCCGCACCGCGGCAGGCCGCAACTCATCCCGATGCCGGCCCAAGCCCACCTCCGGAGCCTCCGAGGCGTCATCCAGTGCCGTCACCGGTGACGGCACCCATGAGGTAGGCGGGCCGATAACGGCACGGTGATCACGGACAGCCTCCAACAACGAACACCGCTTGCGTACGGGGCAGTTCAGTCAGACGCACGTGTGTGACGGATGCGTCTGATGCGAGGCTATGAGCCACGCATGGGCTTCCCGCCCAGCCGCTCACTCGGGCGGGTGACAGCAGAACGTTCCCGCCAGTTCGATGGACGCACGCGCTAATGACCCTCGGGACCGCTGCGGAAATCTGGACCAGCCAGGCTCTGCGGCACCGGCACCGGCGTCGCACTCCCCCACGGCACCTGCCAAGAACCGCCGGACACACTCCACGCACCCAGACGGCTCCGTGAAGACCAGGAAGACAAAGGAGAAACAGCGAACACGACACTGAGGGGCCTCGCGTTTTCCGGACAGTCTTCTGACCGTTTATTTCACGCGGCGATTCGCAACTTCTCATACTCGGCGTGGACTTCGCGCGGAGGGCGGTAACCCACCGCCGAGTGGAGGCGTTTGCGATTGTACCAGAATTCGATGTAGCGAGTGATGTCCTGCCGGGCGGCCTCGCGGGTCAGGTAAGTCACCCTTGATACGCGCTCGTTCTTCAGGGCACCGAAGAATGATTCGGCCATGGCGTTGTCGAAACAGATCCCGGTGCGGCCGGCAGATCTGCGGAGCCCGAACCGGTCCAGCGTCCTCCCGAACTCGGCTGACATGTAGTTACTTCCGCGATCCGAGTGAAATATCGCGTCGGCCGAGAGGTTCCTGTTCCGTGCCGCGTTACGGATCGCCCTGGATATCAGTGAGGTTTGGTAGTGGTCGTCCATGGCGTAACCGATGACTTCCTTCGTGCAGCAGTCGATGACCGTTGCGAGGTACAGCCAGCCTTCCCCGGTCGCGATATAGGTAATGTCACCGACGAGCTTCTCGCCGGGCGCATCCGCGGTGAAGTCGCGGCCGACGAGGTCCAGCACCTGGCCGGCCGCAGCCTGAGTGAGGTTGAACCTCTTCGGTCGTGGCAGGCAGGGCATCAGGCCCAGTTCGCGCATGAGGCGGCGGACCAGCTCCACGCCCGCGGCGACGTCCCAGCGGTGCAGCTGGGCCTGGATGCGCCTGTGCCCGTAGGTGCTGTCGGACATGTCGAAGGCTTTCTCGATGAGCAATTTCAGTTCTTCGCGCCGCTGGGCGGTCGCGGATTTTGGGCGGGATCGCCAGTCGTAGTAGCCGGATCTGGAGACGCCGAGTCGGCCGCACATGAACTCGACGCTGTATGCGTACTTCTCGGTGTCGAGCCGCATCTCGTCGATGAACTCGTACTTGCTTGCTACCGGGGATCCTTCGCGAAGTACGCTGCGGCTTTTTTCAGGAAGGTAACTTCCATCTCCAGCTCGCGGTTGCGTCGTTCGAGTTCCTTCAGGCGCGCTCGCTCGTTCACCGTCAGTTCCGCCTCGGGGGCCGGTTCCTGCTGCTTCTGGTACTTCTTCACCCAGCCGCGTAGCGTCTCCGAGTTCAGCTCAAGCTCCCGGGCGACTTCGGAGATCGTCTTGCTTGACCTCAACGCGATCTGGACGGCTTCCTCGCGGAACTCCGGCGAGTACTTACTGGGTGGCGCCACTTCTTCCTCGTTTCCTTGTTCAGGACAACCCTATTGGGTGCCTGTCCGGAAACTTCGTGGCCCCTCAGATCGACCAGCGGGTGAAGGGCTGGCCGAGCCTGGTGGGGCGGGTGGTGGCCGTCTGGATGACGAAGTCCTCGTCGTCAGTGCCGAGTTGGCGGGGGTCGGCCTCCCGGCCACTGAGGGTCCAGGCAGGCCAGGCCGATCTCGTTGAAACGGTGGATCACATCCCGCACAGTGTCCTCGTCGGCCTGGACCAGCTGGGGGCCCAGTAGTTCTCGCCGAAATAACAACGCTAGGAATGACCCGCGGGTCAGGGCGGTTCCATGGCGGCCATCTGCTCGTCGTGCTCGCGCAGCATCCGCATGACGGTGGCGGGTGAGGGGTGCTGGCCGCGTTTCTTGCCGGTGCGGATCACCAGCCGGGAGGCGATCTCCCGCAGGGACAGGTGCTCTTCGTCTCGCAGGCGTGCGGTGGTGGCGAGCATGTCGCCGTCGGAGACCGGCACCCCGCCGATGACCTTGCCCTTGGCGCGGGCTGTCTCCTGGCCCTCCAGGGTTTTGTCGCGGATGTAGTCACGCTCAGATTCGGCCATGGCGGCGAAGAAGGCGAACAGGGCGGCGCCGTGCCCGGCCGGGTCGTGCTTGCCTGCAAGGGGTCGGTCGCGAAGACCTCCGGTGCGGTGCAGCTTAGACACCTCAACCACACCGAAGGTCCGCGCCATGATCAAGACCAGGCAGCGTCAATGACGCTCGTGATCACTACGCCTAGATCCTTGGTTGAACTGCGAGGCAGTCCGTCAGCTGCAGGTGAGGTACTCGTACCCTGCCTGGCGCCAGTTGCCCGCGCCGTCGGGGAAGAGATACTTCCCTTCAGTGTTGCGCTGCACACTGAAGCTGTGTTCCTTCCCGTCGTACCTGAGGTACAGCATCTCACCATCCGCCGTACTGCCGCTGATCTTGACCAGGTTGTCATCGGCTCGACCCCAGGTGTCGTTACCGGCAATTCCGTCATTGCCAAGGCCCCACCTGGACTGCAAGCTCCTGGTCGTGTAGTGGGTTCGGTACCCGTAGGCCCCGTCGATGTGCCCCTTCTCGAAGAGCTTGTTGTCGTACCCTACGGCGGAGGCACCCTCTGCCCAGAGGATGCGCTGCCACAGGCAAGTCGCATTGGAGTTCGCAAAGGGAGACGTTCGGGAGAGGTCGCCCTCGTCACCCCAGTCCCCCTTGAACGTGTCGTACCCGCGCACCCATCCGTCCGATATCTTGGCCGAAGCAGGCGACGCCGACAAACCCATCATGGCCAGGACGGCGGCGCTGATGACCGCAGCCGCTCCCCGCAAGCGCTTTCTACGTGACATCCAGTGGTCTCCCTTGTGTCGGGTTAATGCGTGAAGGTTCACGGACTCGACGCTGTGACACCTTCCGCACAGATGGTTTCGATCGACTTCACGGTTCCAGCGCTGACGCAGTCGGCGCATTCTCCACCGCGCCACCAGCCAGAGCGGCTGGCGAGCCCCGCCGTAACCACCGCGGAACTGCCCGTCAGAGCGGCAATGCGGCCTGCGCTCGCCCCTGCAAGCGCAGCCCCAGTTTCTCGGACGTCCGCCGCCCGGCATACCTATAACCTTTCAGGGTGATGAGCCGCTGCGGCAGATCTCGAAGAGTCTCGTGATGTTGCCTTGCCCTCGGAGACGTCGAATCGATGGGCCAGGGCCACGACGCTCGGTTTCTCGTCGTGGTGCAGCTGCTCAAAGTCGTCGGCTGCGAGCAGATCGGTGAGCTCCAGACGAGGCGGCCGTTGGCTCGTTGCTACTGAGCCGCCCACGGCCACCACACCGATTCCCCGAGATCACTCCAGATCAGGGGCTACCGCGCGGCTTAGAGGTCCTAACAAAGGCGTTGGACGTGGCGGTGGGTGATCAGGCAGGTGGCGAGGCCGAGAAAGGCTTCGTGGATGTCGTCGCGCCGCTCCCATCGGATGCGCAGGCGACGAAAGCCGTGCAGCCACGCGATGGTGCGCTCGACCACCCAGCGGAAGACACCCAGGCCGGAGCCGTGTGGCTGGCCTCGTTCGGCGATCACCGGCGTGATACCGCGAGCCCGCACCAGGCGCCGGTACTTGTCGTGGTCGTAACCACGGTCCGCGAGGAGCGCGTCGGGTCGGCGCCTGGGCCGGCCGACCACGCCGGCCACGGCGGGGACCTTGTCGAGAAGCGGCACGAGCTGGGTGACGTCGTTGCGGTTTCCGCCGGTCAGCGACACCGCGAGCGGGATGCCCTGTCCGTCGGTGAGGACGTGGTGCTTGCTGCCCGGCCGTGCTCGGTCGACCGGGCTGGGCCCGCTTTTGGGCCGCGCCGGGCCGCCCGGACGCGGGAGGAGTCGATCACCGCCCGCGACCAGTCCAGCTTCTTCGCGGCCCGCAGCTTCTTCAGCAGCACCAGGTGCAGTTCGTCCCACACACCGGCCTCGTTCCAGGCCGCCAGGCGCCGCCAGCAGGTCATGCCGGAGCCGAAGCCCAGCCCTTGGGGCAGATACTCCCACTGGATACCGGTGTGCAGCACGAACAGGATCCCGCACAACGCCTGCCGGTCCGGCACCCGAGGCCGACCCTCCACCAGCTTCGGCCCCGGCTCGGGCAGCAACGGCTCGATGAGCGACCACAGTTCATCCGACACGATCCAAGGCCGCGACTGACGTTTCCCCACGACCAGACCAACGACCGTCCACGCCGAAAGTCACATGATCAACAACTTCTGTTAGGACCCCTTAGGAGGTCAGGCGGTCCCCACGCAGGCCGCGTCCAAGGGGATCACGGTGATCGTCACCGAGGCGACCAACGCGTCCGCCGCGCTCGCCCCGGAAAGCGGGACGGTCGTGCTGGACCTGCTGAACGTGCTGTGGGAGATACCCGCCGCAGGCGGCGACGCCGTGGCGCTCACCGGTCCGGAAGACGACGCGTCCCTGCCGGACTTCTCGCCGGACGGGCGCCGGATCGTCTGCCAGGCCTACACCGACGGCAACTTCCACCTCTGGCTGATGAACGCCGACGGGACCGGGCGCAGGCAGCTCACCTCCGGTCTCGTCGATCACCGCGAGCCGCGTTTCTCGCCGGACGGGACCCGTATCGCCTGCGCGGCCGAGACGGACGGTCGGTACGCGATCCATGTGATCGACGTCGAGAGCGGCGAGAAGACCGTCTGGACCACCGGCACCGCCCAGGAGGCCCAGCCCTTCTGGCGGCCCGACGGCACCGCGATCGTCTTCACAAGCGGGACGAACGACGCGCCCCGGGTCATCGAGCAGGTCACCTCGGAAGGCGCACGCACGACTCTGGCCGAGGTGACCACGGGCCGGGTCGCCGGACCCTCCTGCTCGCCCGACGGCGCCCGTCTCGCGTACGTCCACCTCACCAACACCGGCACCGCGCTCGTGGTCGATGGCAGGACCGTCTCCGACGAGAAGGACGTGTTCCCCTTCGCCGCCCGCTGGATCGGGCCGGACGAGCTCCTGTACACCGCCGACGGCGGGCTCCGCCGCCGTACCCTGCGCGAGGGCACCGCCAGGAACGTGCCGTTCCGCGTCCGCGTCACCGTGCCCGAGGTCCACGAACGGCCCGCCGCCACCCGGGACTTCGACGCTACCGGCAGCCGGCCCGTCAAGGGCGTCCTCGGCCCCGCCCTCTCGCCGGACGGCGGCAGCGTGGCCTTCGGCGCGCTCGGCGATCTGTGGGTCGTACGGCGCGGCAAGGCCCCGAAGGCGATCGTCTCCGACGGGTACCGCAACACCGACCCGGCCTGGCTTCCTAATGCTGTTGTCAAGCGGTCGTAGCCGCTGGGGGCGTCACTTCGTAGCACCGTCTGTCACGGATCAGGGCCCACAGGACGTTGACCCGTCGGCGGGCGAGGGCGAGCACAGCCTGACGTGTTTCTTTCCCTCGGCGCGTTTGCGGTCGTAGAACTTCCGCGAGTTCGGGTCGTAGCGGACGCTGACCAACGCGGAGGTGTAGAAGACGCGCTGGAGCCGTCGGTGATAAACGAGTGGCCGGTGGAGGTTGCCGCTGACCTTGCCCGAGTCGCGTGGCCGGGGAGCGACGCCGGCGAAGGCCGCCAAGGCGTCCGGGGAGTCGAACTCGTCGAGGCTGCCGCCGACGGCGGCGAGGAACTCGGCACCGAGGACGGTGCCGATGCCCGGGACGCTCAGGACGATTTCGGCGAGCTCGTGCTCGCGAAACCGGCCCTCGATGAGCTTGTCCAGCTCGGCAATCTGCTCGTTGAGGGCCATCACCTCCCCGGCCAGGGTGTGGACCAGCTTCGCGATGGTCTTCTCCCCGGGGACGGCGGTGTGCTGGCGTTCGGCGGCTTCGACAGCCGCCTCGGCCAGGGCTCTGGCATTGCGGATCTTGCGGTTGGCCAGCCACTTCGTCAGCCTGGTGGTTCCAGCCCGGCGGATCGCAGCCGGGGTCTGGTAACCCGTCAGCAGCTTGAGCGGTCCGGTGCTGGTGACGTCCAGGGCCCGTTCCAGGGCCGGGAACATGCTCAGCAGAGTGCCGCGCAGGCGGTTGACCACGCGGGTGCGGTCCTCGACCAGGTCGGCCCGGCGTCCGGTCAGCAGCTTGAGTTCGATGGCGGCTTCGTCGCCGGGGCGAATGGGCCGCAGGTCGCGGCGCATTCTGGCCTGGTCGGCGATGACATAGGCGTCGCGGGCGTCGGTCTTGCCCTCGCCGCGGTAGCCGTCGGCTGCCCGGTTCACCAGACGGCCGGGCATGTAGAGGACCTCCTGGCCGTGGTTGACCAGCAGGGCCAGCAGCAGCGCGGGTTCCCCGCCTGTCATGTCGACGGCCCAGGTGACCTAACGGCCGTCGGCCAGGTCCAGAACGTCACCGATCAGCTTCAGCAGCTCGGGCTCGTCATTGGCCACCCGCCGCAACAGCAGCGTCTTGCCCTCGGTATCCACCGCGAGGCCGTGGTGATGGCCCTTGCCGCTGTCGATCCCCGCCCATATCCGGCTCATCATGCTCCCGAGGTCCTCGTCCGTACTCTTCGCGCCACGGACGACCTCGCCGGCATTGCTCTACACAGCGACTTGTTCGCACTTCCTAATCGGCGGCCGAGCCGTCGTGGGGAACCGGACGGCCAAGCCGACAAAGCCACGAGACAGCAGCCGCCTGATAGCCACACCCAGCACCCCTGGGCGACCCAACCCTACGAATGGCTCGATCAACCCGATCAAGAAGGTAGAGCCACCTGATGAGCAACGCCCAGCAGTACTTCCAGACCGACGTCATCGTGCTGTGCCTCGCCGTGTACGCGGGGCTCGGGTTGCTGTGCGACTTCGCGGTACGGCTGTTGTCGCGGCGGCTGCTGGCCTGGCGGGCCTCGTTCGAGGGGGAGGGGGCGTGACGGAGATGACCGCGCAAGTGAAGGTCCGCGGACTGACCCGCGCCTTCGACGACAAGACCGTCATCGACGGGCTGGATCTCACCCTTCACCAGGGCGAATTCGTTGCCCTTCTCGGGCACAGCGGCTGCGGCAAGTCGACGCTGCTGAAGATCCTGGCCGGGCTGGACAGTGAGACCGAGGGCGAGGTGACCGTGCCGGAGCGCCGCTCGGTGGCCTTCCAGTCGCCACGGCTGATGCCCTGGCTGCGCGTGTGGCGCAACGTCGTGCTCGGGCTGCCGGGCTCCCCCGACCGAGCGCTCGCCGAGCGGTATCTGGCCGAGGTGGGCATCGAGGAGTACGCGGGCCGGTGGCCCAAGACGCTCTCCGGCGGCCAGGCCCAGCGCGTCTCGCTGGCCCGCGCCCTGGTGCGCGAGCCCGAACTACTGCTGCTCGACGAGCCGTTCGGCGCCCTCGACGCCCTCACCCGTGGCAAGGCGCAGCGCCTGGTCGCAGACCTGTGGCGGCGGCACGGCTGCTCGGTCCTGCTGGTCACGCACGACGTGGAGGAAGCGCTGCTGCTGGCCGACCGGGTCCTGGTGATGGACGGCGGGCGGATCGCCTACGGGGCCGACGTCGGCCTGGAGCGTCCGCGCGACCTCGGCTCCCCCGACTTCGTGCGGCTGCGCGGCGAACTGCTGCACCGGCTCGGTGTCGAGGACGCCTCGGCACATCTCCAAGAGGCCACGTCATGAACGACAGCCCTCACAGAAACCCCAGGCACGACATCCACCACAGAAACCGCTCGCACGACAGGAACCTCATGACACGCACGACCGGCCGCGCGGTGCGCGCCCTCGGCGCCGTGCTCTCCCTCACCGCCCTGCTCGCCACCACCGCCTGCGGCGGCGACAGCGAGGCCGCCTCCGACGGGAGCCCGTCGCGTGTGACGCTCACCATCGGTGACCAGGCCAAGAACCTGCAGACCCTGCTCAACGCCTCCGGCGCCCTCAAGGGGACGTCGTACAACGTGAAGTGGGCCGAGTTCGAGGGTGCGGCACCACTGTTCCAGGCCGTGCAGGCGGGCGCCGCGGACACCTCGTACGCCGCCGATCTGCCCACGCTCCAGGCCCTCTCCGGCGGTGTGCCGATCAAGGCGGTGGGCGCGCTGCACAACGACGGTACGCACACCGGGATCGTGGTCCGCGAGGACTCCTCGGTGAAGAGCGTCAAGGACCTCAAGGGCAAGAAGGTCGTGGTCTCCTCGGCCAAGGGCTCCATCGCCGAGTACCTGCTCGCCCACGTGCTCCAGCAGGCGGGGCTGAGCTACGACGACGTCAAGGTGCAGTATCTGCTGCCGACCGACGCGCAGGCCGCGTTCACCTCCGGGAAGATCGAGGCCTGGGCCACCTTCGGGGTCTACAAGGCGGTCGCCGAGCAGCAGGGCGGCCGGCTCCTCGTGAGCGGCGCCGACGGGCGCGTGAGCGGCTACGGCTTCATCGGCGCCTCCGAGAAAGCGCTGGCGGACAAGGGCAAGAAGGCGGCCATCGCCGACTACCTGCGCCGCCTGGACAAGGCCCTGGCCTGGTCGCAGGAACACCCGGACGACTACGCCAAGGCCATCCAGCAGAACAACGGCGCCTCCGCCGAGGTCGCGAAGACGCTGGTGAGCCAGGCCAACAGCGAGCTGCTGCCGGTGAGTTCGCAGGTTGTCCGGGCCGTGCAGATGTCGGCGACACCATGCACGCATCGGCGTCCTCACCCGAACCCGACCGTCGCCGACACGTCGACACAGCCTCGTCAAGAGTGAGCCCGCCATGCCGGTCGAGTTCATCAGCGCCGTCCACCCAACCCGCCACGAGGGCGACCCACGCGGGCAACGGCATCGACGTCGACTACGCCGCCGTTACGCCCGCGCCCTGGACGACGGCGGCTTCGACTACACCCTCGTCACCTACCATTCCGCCTCGCCCGACGCGCTCCAGCTGGCGCAGTTCGTCACGAACCACACCGAGCGCATCAAGCCCGTCCTCGCCCACCGCCCCGGCGTGATCTTCCCGACCCACGCGGCCCGCGCCCTGGCCACCCTGGACCGGATCAGCAAGGGGCGCCTGGTGGTGCACATCATCTCCGGTGGCAGCGACGAGGAGCAGCGCCGAGAGGGCGACTACCTGAGCAAGAGCGAGCGGTACGCGCGATCCGACGAATACATACGGATCCTGCGTGACGTATGGGCGGCCGACGGGCCGGTCTCGCACGAGGGCCCGTACTACCGCTTCGAGGGCTTCCGCTCCGACGTCACCCCCTACAACGGCACGATCCCGATCTCGGTGGGCGGCTCCTCGGAGGACGCCTACCGGGTGGGCGGTCGGCAGGGTGACATCTTCGGGCTGTGGGGCGAGCCGTTGAAGGAGACCGCCGAGCAGATCGCCGCGGTCAACGCGTACGCGGATGCCGCCGGCCGGCCCCGCCCCCGCATCTGGGTCTCCTTCCGCCCGATCATCGCCCCTACGGACGAGCTGGCCTGGGAGAAGGCCCACCGCGTCCTCGGCTCCATCAAGACCCACCACGAGCAGCGCGCCCAGCAGCGCCACTACCCGGCGCTCGGCCAGGGCACGCCGGCCAACGTCGGCTCCCAGCGACTGCTGGCCGTCGCCGAGCGCGGCGAGGTGCACGACCGCTGCCTGTGGACCGCGCCCGCCGCGGCCACCAACGCCGCCGGTGCCTCCACCGCGCTGGTCGGCTCCCCGGAGACGGTCGCCAAGGCGCTGCTCGACTACGTCGACATCGGCTGCGAGCTGCTGTCCATCCGGGGGTACGACCCGCTCAACGACGCCATCGACTACGCCCGTCACGTCCTGCCGCTGGTCCGCCAGGAATTGGCGCACCGCGCCGCCTCGGGAGCGGCCGCGTGAGGCGGGCCGGGGGTGCGCTCGCCCTGGCCGGGCTGCTCATCGGCGTCCTCAGCGCCTGCGGCGGCCCCGCGGGCGCGAAGGACGGCGGCGACACCGTCACACTGCGCGTGGGCGCGACGGGCTGGAAGCGTGAGGAGGCCCTGCTGAAGTTCGCCCACCTCGACGACACGCCCTACCAGGTGCGATGGAGCCTCTTCCAAGGCGGCGACAAGCAGCTGGAGGCGGTACGGGCCGGGGCGCTGGACGTGGCGAGCTCCAGTGAGATCCCGCCGGTGTTCGCCGCCGCCGACGGCAGGCCCAACTTCAAGGTCGTCGCCGTGCAGCGCGGCAACACGCTCAATCAGGAGGTCGTCGCCCCCAAGGACTCGGAGATCACCTCCATCGCGCAGCTCAAGGGCAAAAAGGTCGGCTACGTCAAGAACACCACGGCCCATTACTTCCTCTACGAGCTGCTCAAGCAGGCTGGACTCGGGTGGAACGACATCACCGCCGCCCCGCTGGAGCCGGACAAGGCGCTGGCCGCGCTGAACGGCGGTTCGATCGACGCCTTCGCCGGATACGGCAACGCGATCATCGCCGCCCATCAGCAGGGCGCCCACACCATCGGCGACGGCGCGGACATCCTGTCCGGCAACTTCCTGTGGTCCGCCTCCGACGACACGCTCGGCAGCGCGGCCGAACGCGAGGCGCTGGCCGATCTGCTCGCCCGGATCGACCAGGCGTACGCGTACGTCCGCGACGGGCACCAGGAGGAGTACGCGAAGGTGATCGCCGCCGCCACGCACCAGCCGGTGGAAGAGGCGCTGGAGGAGTATGCGGAGGGCGAGGCCCAGCGGAGGACCGAGGTGTGGGTCGTGACCGCCAAGGCCACCGCGTCCGAGCAGGAGGTCGCCGATGCCTTCGAGGAACTCGGAGCGCTCAAGCAGCCGTTGAAGGTCTCCACGTTCTGGACCGACCGCCTCACCTCTCCCTTGCGGAAGGCCCTGTCCTCATGACCACCGCACTCCGCTTCCGGGCTCCGGACCTGGCCGCCCTCACCTCGGTCACCGACCGGCTCGCCGCCACCGCCGCCGAGTACGACCGTACGAGCGCCTTCCCCGCGGAGGGGATCTCCGCCGCACACGAGGCCGGCCTGCTGACCGCCACCGTCGCCGAGCGCTACGGCGGCCCGGGCTCGGAGTCGCCGCTACGGCCCGCATCCTGCACGCACTGGGCGAGGGCGATCCCTCGGTGGCGCTGATCGCGGCGATGAGCCTGACCGTCCACCACCGCCAGGCCGTACGGCCGCACTGGCCCGAGGAGTTGTACGGGCAAGTCCTGGCCTCGGCGGCCGAGCGGCCGGTGCTGCTCAACCACGTGCGGGTGGAGCCCGAGCTGGGTTCCCCCGCGCGCGGCGGGCTGCCCAGGACGGTGGCCCGGCGCACGGCAACCGGCTGGTCCCTCACCGGCCGCAAGCGGTTCGCCACCGGCGTCGAAGGGCTCGACTGGCTGCTGGTATGGGCCACCACGGACGAACCTACGCCGAGGGTCGGCACGTTCGCCATACCTGGCACTGCCACGGGCATCGAGATCACCCACCGCTGGGACCATCTGGGGCTGCGGGCCAGCGGCAGCCACGACATCGCCCTGCACGAGGTCGAGATCCCCACCGACAGCGTGGTCGACATCGCCGCACACGGTCCGGGCGCCGAGCAGGACAACCGCGCGGGCGCCGCCCTCCATCTCCCTCTCGCGGCCCTGTACTTGGGGGTGGCCCGCGCGGCCCAGCGGTACTTCCACCGGTTCGCGCACGAACGGATCCCCGCCAACCTCGGCCACCCGGTCGCCCGTACGGAACGCTTCCGCCGGGCCGCCGGTGAGATCGCCCTGCGGCTGGACTCCGCCGAGCAGCTGGTGTTCGGCGGCGCCGAGCGGGTGGACGCGGCCGACGACACGTACACCCCCGAACTGGCCCTGGGCGCCCGGATCCTGGCCGACCGGCACGCCGTGGAGGCAGTAGGGCTTGCGATACGGCTGCTGGGCAATCCGGGGCTGAGCCGTGACAACCCGCTGGAGCGCCACTTCCGCGACGTCCAGTGCGCCCCAGTGCACGCCCCTCAGGAGGACGTGGCCCTGCTCGCCGTCGGCAGCCGTGCACTGGAGGGCACCCGATGACCGTCACTCAACTCGGCACCGCCGAGGCCCTGTTGACCGCCCTGAGGCGCGATCTGCCGGGGGACGCGCTCATCACCGGCGCCGAGGCCACCGCCCCGTACGCCGCCGACCGCTCCGGCAGCCGACCGGACGGCGAGCCCCTGGCCGTCGTGCGCGCGGCGAACGCCGAGCACGTGCGGACGACGCTGCGGCACGCGCACGCGCTGCGGGTGCCGGTGGTGCCGCGCGGGGCCGGGACCGGACTGTCCGGCGGCGCGAGCGCCGGCACGGGCACGGTCGTGCTGGACCTGTCCCGGATGAACCGGATCCTCGACCTGGACCCGAACGACCAGATCGCCGTCGTCGAACCGGGCGTCATCACCGCGGAACTGGACCGCGCGGCAGGTGAGTTCGGGCTGCGCTACGCGCCCGACCCGGCCAGCGCGGCGATCTCCACGATCGGCGGCAACATCGCCACCAACGCGGGCGGGCTGCGCTGCGCCAAGTACGGGGTGACCCGGGACGCCGTGCTGGGGCTCGACGTGGTCCTCGCGGACGGCACGCCGATCCGGACCGGCCGACGTACGGTCAAGGGAGTCACCGGCTACGACCTGACCGCCCTGTTCACCGGTTCGGAGGGCACCCTGGGCGTGATCACCGCCGCGACCGTGCGGCTGCGCCCTGTGCCGGAGTCGACGGCCACCGTGGCCGCGTACTTCGACTCCTTCGCCGAGGGCGCCGAGGCCGTGTCGGCGCTGACCGCCGCCCGGCTGGAGCCTTCCATGGCGGAGCTGGTGGACGGGCCGGTGCTCGGTGCCGTGGACGACGCGCAGGGCACGGACCTGCGGGCCCGTGGTGGAGCGTTGCTGCTTCTGCAGTGCGACGGACGCTCGGCGGCGACCGAGGCCGAACTCGCGGTACGGCTGCTGCGCGGGCGCGCGACATCGGTGGAGACCACCGCGGACCCGGCGGAGGCGGACCGGCTGCTCACGGCCCGCAGGCTCGCCCTGCCCGCCCTGGAGCGGCTGGGCCGGGTGCTGATCGAGGACATCGCCGTGCCCAGGACCCGCCTGGCCGACGCCGTCCACGAGATCAACGCGGCTGCCGAGCGCCACGGCGTACGGATCTTCACCTTCGCGCACGCCGCGGACGGCAACCTCCATCCCATCCTCGTCCTCGACCCGGACACCCCCGGCATCCCGGGCGCGGCCTGGCGGGCGGCGGGCGACATCTTCACCGCCGCACTGCGCCTGGGCGGCACCCTCACCGGGGAGCACGGCGTGGGCACCCTCAAGCGGCGGTGGCTCGCGGACGAACTCGGCCCGGAACAGCACGCGTTGCAGCAGCGCATCAAGGCGGCCTTCGATCCGCACCACATCCTCAATCCGGGCAAAGCCCTGTGAAGGAGCCCCTCATGGCGACCGTTCTCTCCGTCTCCGGAAGCCCCTCCCCCACCTCCCGCACCGCCCGTCTCCTGCGCGACCTCGACGCCCGGCTCACCGCGCAGGGACACGAGGTGATCCCGCTCGACGTCCGCACGCTCCCGCCCGAGGCGCTGCTGCACGCCGACTTCAGCCACCCGGCGATCGTGGAGGCCACCGCTCTGTTCGAGCGGGCGGACGGGGTCGTGATCGGCACCCCCGTCTACAAGGCCGCCTACTCCGGGCTGCTGAAGTCGCTGCTCGATCTGCTGCCGCAGTACGCGCTGAACGGCAAGACGGTGCTCCCGCTGGCCACCGGCGGCACCACCGCCCACGTCCTGGCCATCGACTACGCCCTGCGCCCCGTCCTCGCCTCCATGGGCCCCGCGCACATCACCCCCGGCTGGTTCGTCCTGGACAAGCACATCGAGGTACGGCAGGACGGCGGCATCCTCGTCGAACCGGGCACGCGGGAGGCACTGGACCAGGTCACCAACCAGTTCTCCGCCGCCCTCAGCCAACGTCGGCCGCTGAGGGCGGCGGCGTGAGCGTTGGCCGTGCAGGCCGTACGAGTCCATCTCCCCGCACAGGAATCAGCAAGCGGCAGTCGCCTTGCCTTTGACCCGCACGTCAGGGATTAGCGTCGGTGCGCCGACCACGGCTGGCCGTCGCACGCCACGGCCCCCACCTCCCGGTCAGGAGTCCCCGCATGCCTGCTGTCCTGCCCTCTGCCACGCGCGAGATCCGGCTCGCCGCCACCCCGAAAGGGCTGCCCGGCCCTGAACACTTCGCCGTCGTCGCACAGCCACTCACCGCTCCCGGCCCCGGACAGGTCGTCGTGCGCAATCACTGCTTCCTTGTCTCCCCAGGGTTGCGGACCCTCATCGGAGGCGAGGTCGAGGGCGTGCCGCTGCCGCCGATCCACGCCGGTGACGTCCTGTTCGGTCCCGCCGTCGGCGAGGTTGTCACCGCGGGCCCGGGAAGCCGGCTCCGGCCGGGAGACGCCGTCACGCACCTGCTCGGCTGGCGCGAGTACGCGCTGCTCCCGGCAGACCAGTGCAGCCCGATCGGTGATGTGCTGCCCACCCCGGTGGCCCATCTGGCCTCGGGAGCAGCCGCCTACGGCGCGCTCAC
Organism: Streptomyces ipomoeae 91-03; assembly: GCF_000317595.1. Taxonomy (GTDB): domain Bacteria; phylum Actinomycetota; class Actinomycetes; order Streptomycetales; family Streptomycetaceae; genus Streptomyces; species Streptomyces ipomoeae. The sequence continues at coordinate 50,029 of NZ_AEJC01000627.1, forward strand.
CCGGCTCGCCGGACTCCGCCCCGGCGACACGGTCTTCGTCACCGGGGCGGCCGGCGCGGTGGGCACTCTGGCGGGTCCGGTCGCCCGGCTGCTGGGCGCCGGGAGGGTCATCGGCAGCACACGTTCCCCGGGCAAGGCCGACCGGCTGCTCAGCGACCTGGGCTACGACGCGGTGGCCGTGCCCGGGTCCCCGTCCGGCACGCTCATCGAGCAGCTGCGCCGAGCGGCTCCCGGGGGCATCGACGTCGTCGTGGACACCGTGGGCGGTGAGCAGCTGACCGCTGCCCTCGCGGCAGCGCGCCGCGGTGCTTGCTTCGCGCTGGTCGGCGCGCTGTCCGGCCAGCTGTCCCCCGCCAGGGGCGGTGGCAGCGCGCCGGTCGACATCGACACGTACCGCGTCATCACCCAGGGGATCACGCTGCGCGGCTACAGCGGCACCGACCACCCCGAAGTGGCGGACGAGTGGGCCACACGGTTCGGCGACTGGCTGCGCTCCGGTGAGATCTCCTTTCCGCATGTGCGGATCCCGGGCATCGAACGGGCCCCTCAAGCGTTGCAGGAACTGTTCGAGGGGCGACACTTCGGCACCGTCGTCGTGGAGCTGCCGCACCAGTGACAGATCGCCGCCGCGCCGCACGGGCCGGCACGGGACACGAAACGAGGGGAGGTCCGCATGCGGATCGGAGACGCGGCGGCGGCAGCCGGAACCACCCCACGGGCTCTGCGGTTCTACGAGGAGCGCGGCCTGCTGCCCCCGCCGCCGCGCACGGCCACCGGCCAACGCCGGTACGGGCCGGACGAGGTGGCACACGTCCGCGCCATCCGTGAACTCCTGGCCCTCGGCCTCACCGTCCAGGACCTGTGCGGCATCGCCGACCGGATCCAGCTCCTGGTCGACGATCCGCAACGGCGCTGTGCCCGCACCGACGCGACCTCCCCGGCCTCCGGCGTGGTCGAACGCCGGCTGGCGGCGATCGACGCCGAGATCGATCGCCTGAGACGACTGCGCGACCGCCTGGCGCAGCGGACAAGACAGACGTAGGGCCCCTGCCGCTCCGGGCGGGGCGTCTGCCCGGCGTCCCGCTCCCCGTGCCGACGGGCCCTGGCAGATCTCCCCTCCCCCATGCCGAAATCCCAGGTCAGCGATACATCCGGCGATGCGTCAGGTGGCGCAACACTTCCGCAACACCACTATCCCTACCGGATAGGTATGGTTCCGGCCATGCCGCCCACCGACCGCATACGAGACCACGCCGGCCAGGGCGCGCCCACCGTCGCCGCCCAGCGCACGCGGCGTCGGCTGCGCGCGGACCGGGCACGCCAGCTCGCCGACCTGCTGCGCCACCAGCTCCTCACCGGGGGCTTCCCGGCCGGCGTCCTCCCGCACGAGTCCACCCTCGCCACCGACTACCGGGCGTCCCGCAACACCGTCCGGCAGGCCCTCGACCTCCTGCGCTCCGAGGGCCTGGTGGACCGTCTCCCCGGCGTCGGCACGGTGGTCGTCGCCCAGAAGTATCCCCACGGGCTCGACCAGCTCATGGGCCTCGCGGAAACCCTGCGCGAACACGGCCGCGTCACCAACGAGGTCCGCACCATGGGCCCCGCACCCGCACCCGCCCCCGTCGCCGAACGCCTCCATGTCCCACCCGGCGCCGACGTCCTCTACATCGAACGCCTGCGCCGCCTGAACGGCCTCCCCCTCTCCCTCGACCTCACCTACATCCCCCTCGACATCGGCACCGCACTGCTCGGCGCCGATCTGGAGAACACCGACGTCTTCCGCCTCCTGGAAGCCACAACCGGCCAGCGGCTCGGTCACGCCGAGATCACCTTGGAGGCGGTGAACGCGGACGCCCACTCCGCCACCGTCCTCGAAGCCCCGCGCGGCGCGGCCGTCCTGATGCTGGAACGGCTCACCCATCTCGAGGACGGCCGCCCGGTCGACCTGGAGTTCATCCGCTTCCGCGGCGACCGCATCACGATGAGCGGCCTGCTGCACCGCTCCCTGTAGACACCACCTGCTCCCTTCAGCACGACCTTCCTGGAGACAGCCATGCCCTTGGTGCCCCAGCGGGCCGACGTGCCCGTGACCATCGACGAGTCGAAGTGCATCGACGGCTGCACGCTCTGCGTGGACATGTGCCCGCTGGACTCCCTCGCCATCGACGAGAGCAGCGGCAAGGCGTACATGCACGTCGACGAGTGCTGGTACTGCGGCCCGTGCGCGGCCCGCTGTCCCACCGGAGCCGTCACGGTCAACATGCCCTATCTGCTCCGCTGAGAGGCCCGAACTCCCATGAAACGCACGGCAGTCGCACTCGCCGCATCCGCTCTGCTGCTCCCCCTGTCCGCCTGCGGCGGCAGCGCTGAGGCGGGCAGCGGCTCCACGGTCACCGTCACCGTCGGATACCAGTCCAAGACCATCAACACGGTCCCGGCCGGCACCCTCCTGCGCTCCCTCGGCTACTTCGAGAAACAGCTGAACGCCCTCCACGACGGGAAGACGTACAGGGTCGACTGGCAGGACTACGCCACCGGCGCCCCCATCACCGCGCAGATGACCGCCGGGAAGATCGACATCGGCTCGATGGGCGACTTCCCGCTGCTCATCAATGCTGCCCGCGGAAAGCAGCTGGGCAAGCCCACCCACCTGGTCTCGGTCACCGGCTACAACCTCAAGGGCGGCCTGAACACGGTCGTCGTCCCACCGGAATCCAAGCTCAGCTCTCTGAAGGACCTGAAGGGCAAGAAGGTCTCCACGAGCGTCGGATCCGCCGCCGACGGCACCCTCGTACGGGCCCTGCAGCGAGCCGGCATCGACCCGGACAAGGGCATCGAGAAACTGAACCAGCAGCCCGCGGTGGGTGCCTCGGCCCTCTCGGCGGGCAGCGCGGACGCGCTGTCGCAGTTCGTCGCCTGGCCGGGCTTGCTCGCCTACCAGGGCAAGGCGAAGGCCCTGTACGACGGCGCCCAGCTGAACCTGCCCACGTTCCACGGCGTCACCGCCCGCGAGGACTTCGCCCAGCAGCGTCCGGCTGTGCTGGAGGCGTTCCTGAAGGCCCAGGCACAGGCGACCGATTACCTCAACGCCCATCCGGTTCAGGCCGCAGAGAAGGTCGCGAAGGCCACCGGCCTGCCGGCCGAGGTCGTCTACCTCTACAACGGCGCCCACGGCATCTCCACCTTCGACCCGGCCGTCAAGCCTCAGCTCGTCTCCGCGCTCAAGCAGGACGTGGCGGTCCTCAAGGCGGCCAAGCTGACCGGCGACATCGACGTGGACTCCTTCGTCGACGACCAGTACGTCAAGAAAACCCTCGGCGCCGGCTACGCCAAGCGGCTCGCCGCCACGCCGCCCGCCGCCGCGAGCGAGGTCTGGCCCAAGGGCGCTATGAAGACCAGGAGCTTCACCTCCCCCGCCCAGCTCCTCGCCTACGTCGACCGGCACAAGGACGGCATCCGCGCGGCCTACGTCCCCGACGCCACCACCGGCACCCTCTGGTTCGCCGACAAGGCCGTCTGGGTTGCGGACGGCAAGCAGCTGCTGCCCTTCGTCACCACGGAAACCGCGCAGGCCTACGTGGCTGGTCACAGCGGCGCCCGGGTGATCACGTACGCGGACGCCCTGGGACGGGCCTCGTGATCCGGTACCCCCGGCGGACGGGCCGGCTCGCGCTGCGGGTCGGCTCGCTGGCCGCCGCCCTCGGCCTCTGGCAGCTGCTGACCACGTTCGACGTGAACGTGTGGGTGCGCTTCTCGCAGTTCCCGACGGTGACCGACGTGGGCCGGGCCTTCGCCGACCGGCTCGCCGGCCCCGACTACTGGACCGACCTCGCCGACAGCCTCACCCGGATCGTGACCGGCTTCCTGCTCGCCGCCGTCCTGGGCGTGGCCACCGGCGTGCTCGTGGCACGCTCGCGGCTCGCCGAGGACCTGCTCGGCCCGGTCCTCGAAGTCGTGCGGCCCGTCCCGGCGATCGCCATGGTCCCCGTCGCGATCCTCCTGTTCCCCTCCAACGAACAGGGCATCATCTTCATCACCTTCACGGCCGCCTTCTTCCCGGTGCTGGTCTCCACCCGGCACGCGGTCAGCGCCCTGACTCCCGTGTGGGAGGAGGCAGTTCTCACCATGGGCGGCGGCCGGTGGCGGATCCTCGGCTCGGTCGTCCTGCCGGGCGCGCTGCCCGGCATCTTCGGCGGCCTGTCCGTCGGTATCGGCGTGTCCTGGATCTGTGTGATCTCCGCCGAGATGATCTCCGGCCAGTACGGCGTCGGCTACCGCACCTGGCAGGACTACACGATCGTCAACTACCCGGGCGTCTTCGTCGGCATGGTCACCATCGGCCTGCTCGGCTGGCTCACCTCCACCGCCGTAGAGCTGGTCGGCCGCCGCCTGACCCACTGGCTGCCGCGCACGTCGTACGTCCCCGGCGCCCGGCCCCGGCCGGCACGGACCCCGGCGTCCACCGTCGCACCCACCAAGGCCGAGGAGGCACGCGATGAGCACCTCGTCTGACACCAGGCCGCCCAAGGCGAGGACCGCGCCGGCGGCCCCGCGCGGCACCCGCCTCACCCTGCGCGGCGCCACGCTCGGCCGGCCGGACGCCCCGGCCGTGGCCGACGTCGACCTGGACGTCGGCCACGGCGAGATCCTCACCGTCGTCGGCCCCTCCGGCTGCGGCAAGTCGACCCTGCTGCGCACCTTCGCCGGGCTGCTGCCCACGCTGGACGGGGCGGTGGAACAGGACGGACGACCGGTGACCGGCCCAGGAGCGGACCGGGCGCTGGTCTTCCAGGAGGACGCCCTGCTGCCCTGGCGCACCCTGCGCGCCAACGTCGAACTGCCCCTCGCCGTCCAAGGCGTACCGCGCGCGCAGCGCCGGGAACAGGCCGAGGCCTGGCTCGCCCGGGTCGGACTCGCCGACCAGGCACGGCAGTTGCCGCACCGCGTCTCCGGCGGGCAGCGCCAGCGCGCTCAGCTGGCCCGCGCCCTGGCAGGCCGGCCGCGCGCCGTCCTCATGGACGAACCGTTCGGCGCGCTCGACGCCCAGACCCGTGCCGGCATGCAGGACCTGCTGGTGGAGGTCCTGCACGGCACGGGCGCGACCGTCGTCTTCGTCACCCACGACGTGGACGAGGCCCTGTTCCTCGGCGACCGCGTGGCCCTCCTCGGCTCCGGCCGGCTGCTCGCCGTACGCGACGTGCCGCGCCCGCGCGAGCGCGCCGCCCATGACGACCCGGTGCGCGTGGCCCTGCGTCGCGACATTCTCACCTCGCTCGGTACCTGAAAGGCCCCTGGTGACCACCCCCGTGAACACCCCTCTGGAGATCCCCGCCCTCAGCGACGCCGAGGAACTCACCTGCGACGTCCTCGTCATCGGCGGCGGCACCGCCGGCACCATGGCCGCCCTGACCGCCGCCGAGCACGGCGCGGACGTCCTGCTGCTGGAAAAGGCCCACGTCCGCCACTCCGGCGCACTCGCCATGGGCATGGACGGCGTCAACAACGCCGTCATCCCCGGCCGCGCCGAGCCCGACGACTACGTCGCCGAGATCACCCGCGCCAATGACGGCATCGTCGACCAGTCCACCGTCCGCCAGACCGCCACCCGCGGCTTCGCCATGGTGCAGCGCCTGGAGTCCTACGGCGTGAAGTTCGAGAAGGACGAGCACGGCGAGTACGCCGTCCGCCAGGTCCACCGCTCCGGCTCCTACGTGCTGCCGATGCCGGAGGGCAAGGACGTCAAGAAGGTCCTGTACCGGCAGTTGCGGCGGCGCGAGATGCGGGAACGGATACGGATCGAGAACCGGGTGATGCCGGTGCGCGTGCTGACCGCCGAGGGGCGTGCCGTGGGCGCGGTCGGCTTCCACACCCGTACAGGCGCCTTCGTGACCGTCCGCGCGGGCGCGGTGATCCTCGCGACCGGCGCCTGCGGGCGCCTCGGCCTGCCCGCCTCCGGCTATCTGTACGGCACGTACGAGAACCCGACCAACGCGGGCGACGGCTACGCGATGGCATACCACGCGGGCGCCGAGCTCACCGGCATCGAGTGCTTTCAGATCAACCCGCTGATCAAGGACTACAATGGCCCGGCCTGCGCGTACGTCGCCAACCCCTTCGGCGGCTACCAGGTCAACCGGCACGGCGAACGCTTCGTCGACTCCGACTACTGGTCGGGGCAGATGATGGCCGAGTTCGCGGCGGAGGTGGCGAGCGACCGGGGTCCGGTGTACCTGAAGCTGAGCCATCTCCCGGAGGAGTCGGTCTCGGCGCTGGAGTCGATCCTGCACTCGACGGAGCGCCCGACCCGCGGCACCTTCCACGCGGGCCGTGGCCACGACTACCGCACCCATGACGTGGAGATGCACATCTCGGAGATCGGGCTGTGCGGTGGCCATTCGGCGTCGGGGGTACGGGTCGACGACCACGCCCGTACGACCGTTCCCCGGCTGTACGCCGCCGGGGACCTGGCCTGCGTCCCGCACAACTACATGATCGGCGCGTTCGTCTTCGGGGACCTCGCGGGCGCGGACGCGGCCCAGTACAAGCGCTACGAAGGAGAGTTGCCCCTGGACCAGCTCCGCGAGGCGCACGAACTGATCTACCGCCCCCTGCGCAACCCCGACGGCCCCCCGCAGCCCCAGATCGAGTACAAGCTGCGCCGCTTCGTGAACGACTACGTGGCCCCGCCGAAGTCCGGCGCCCGTCTCTCCCTGGCCCTGGAGGCCTTCGAACGGATGCGGGACGACATCGCCGAGATGGGCGCCCGCACCGCGCACGAGCTGATGCGCTGCGCCGAGGTCTCCTTCATCCGCGACTGCGCGGAGATGGCCGCGCGCGCCTCGCTGGCCCGCACGGAGTCCCGCTGGGGCCTCTACCACGACCGCATCGACCACCCCCAGCGTGACGACGCGTCCTGGTTCCACCACCTCGATCTGCGCAAGTCCCCCTCGGGCGCGATGGAGTTCACGGCCCGCCCCGTGGCCCCCTTCCTGGTCCCGGTCGACGGTTTCACCCCCGCCGGCGGCCCCTCCCGTCACCTCGGCGAGGTCCACCCGGAACAAGTGGCGACCGCGGGGGCCCGGGAAGCGGCGCCGGTGGCGTTGCGGCAGGAACCCACCGCGACCGACACATCCGCCTACGCCGGCGCCGACGCGGACACGCCGGCCACGCCTCGCCTGCTCGACCTCCTCGCCCTCACGGAGGACGAGCCCGAACTGTCCGCTCTCACCCCCTACTTGACCGACCCAGAGCCCACCGTGCGTCGTACGGCCGTCACGGTCCTGACGGAGACCGTCCCGACCGGAACCGGACCGGCACTGGCCGCCGCGCTCACCGACACCGACGCCGGCGTCCGTGCCGCCGCAGCCGCCTCCCTGCGTGAACTTGTCGAGACGCTGGCCCCGGAACCGGCTCTGCGCGACGGCCTCGCCGCCGCCCTGTCCGAGGCAGACCCCGTTGTCCGTGCCACCGCCCTGGATGTCCTGCGCGCCCTGCGCCTGGGTGATGCAGAGCTGTTCGCGGACTCGTTGTCGGACTCCGACAGCGCCGTCCGCATCGCGGCCGTGCGAGCGCTCGTGTCGGTCGACGCCGCCGGAGAGCTGGCGCGCGCGGCGGCCGTCGAGCCGTCACGCGAGGTCCGCGTCACCATCGCCAAGGTCCTGGCCACTGCGGGCCCGGACTCGGCCATGGCCCACTCGGCCCTCGCAGAACTCGTGGACGATCCCGACGCCCTGGTCCGTGGCGCCGCCTACGAGGCGCTGGGCACGGCGGGCTGCCCGGCCGCCCTGGCCGCCCGCGCCGAGGCGGCCCTGGCCGACCCGGCCTGGCAGGTGCGCGCCGGCGCCGCCACGGCCCTGTCCGCCACGGATCCCGACTTCGCCGTCCCCGCACTCGCCAAGGCCGTCGCCGACGCCAACGCCGACGTCCGCAAGGCCGCCGTCCTGGCCCTGACCCGCCACCGTGCCACCGAGGACGCCCGAGCGGCCCTGGCCACCGCGACGACGGACTCGGACGCGGACGTCAGGGCCTATGCGGCGCGGGCGTTGTGACCGCGTCCCACCGTGCCGTGGGTCCTACCGTGACGCCGGTTCTACCGTGAGCCGAGGAGACGGCCCGCGTTGCGCAGGACGTACCGGGCGACGTTCTCGCCGAGCGTGATCCCCGCCTCGTCGGCCGAGCGGGTGTGGATGCCCGAGAAGCCCCGGGCGTCCACGTTCTCGTCCGAGAGCTGCTTCCACGTGATGTACGTCCTGGTCACGCCGGGCGCGGTGGGGCTGGTGCGGATCGCCGTCACAGGACGCCACCGCTCGTAGGCGTACTTGCTGTCGGAGGTCGCGATCTGCGTGTCCACCAGCGCCACGTGGAACAGCGCGACCAGCCGCGCCTGCCCGGCGATCCCCTGATCCGTGCGCGAGAGCGCCACGCGCAGCGGCTCGGTGTAGAGGGTGAGGGAGGAGCCGAGCCAGAAGGTGGCGGTCTCGGTCTGGTGGGCGTTGCGTGCCGTGCTGTCGACGGCGCCGTACGCCCGCACCTCCGCGAGGTCGGCGGCGTAGCGGCGGGAGTCGAGGGCGGGCGGCGGGCCGAGCCGGAACTGGTTCTGCGACGTGAGCACGAACGGCTTGGCGAGGCGGTTGCCGTATTGCGCCGCCGGGGCGTAGGCGGTGGGAGATCGTCTTCGGTGCCCGACCTTCCTGCCCCGAGTTCGACGGGGGTTCGTATCGCCGGTGACCAGTATCAGTGGCTGGTCGTGTGGCAGGAGTGTGTCACTGCGGTGCGGGACGCGGAGTTGCGCTTGCCTAGAGCGCACTCCACGCGACTAGCGTTCCGTCCATGAAGTACACGCAGCTCGGACGCACGGGACTCAAGGTCAGCCGCCTCGTCCTCGGCACCATGAACTTCGGCCCGCACACCGACGAGGCCGACAGCCACGCGATCATGGACACGGCGCTGGACGCGGGCATCAACTTCTTCGACACGGCGAACGTGTACGGCTGGGGCGAGAACAAGGGCCGTACCGAAAACATAATCGGCAACTGGTTCGCCAAGGGCGGCGAGCGCCGCGACAAGGTCGTCCTCGCCACCAAGGTCTACGGCAACATGGGCGCCGACGACGAGGCGTGGCCCAACCACGACAAGCTGTCGGCCGTGAACATCCGGCGGGCCGTCGACGCGTCGCTCAAGCGGCTCCAGACCGACCACATCGACGTCTACCAGTTCCACCACATCGACCGGGACACCCCGTTCGAGGAGATCTGGCAGGCTATCGACGTCCTCGTCCAGCAGGGCAAGATCCTGTACGTCGGCTCCTCCAACTTCCCCGGCTACAAGATCGCCCAGGCCAACGAGATCGCCGCCCGGCGCGGCGGCACCATCGGCCTCGTCAGCGAGCAGTGCCTCTACAACCTCTACGAGCGCCGCGCCGAGATGGAGGTCATACCGGCCGCGCAGGAGTACGGCCTCGGCATCATCCCGTGGTCGCCGCTGCACGGCGGTGCGCTCGGCGGCGTGCTGAAGAAGGAGATCGAGGGCGGCCGGCGCAGCGAGGGGCTGGCCGCGGGCAACATGTCCGGCCCTGACGTACGCGCGAAGATCCAGGCGTACGAGGACCTGGTCGACAAGCACGGTCTGGAGCCCGGCGAGGTCGCCCTGGCCTGGCTGCTCACCCGTCCCGGCGTGACCGGCCCGATCGTCGGCCCACGCACGGCGGAGCAGCTCGAATCCGCCCTGCGCGCCATCGAGTTGGATCTGAGCGAGGAGCTGCTGGCGGGGCTGGACGAGATCTTCCCGGGCCCGGGCCCGTCTCCGGAGGCCTTCGCCTGGTAGCGGTCGCAGCCGTATTCGTTCGCAGTCGCCGCCACCGTCGACGGGACGGGGGCGGCGCTCGGCCTGCGGCGCGGCTGTCACGGCTGCTGTCCGAGCGCCGCCGCCACCGCGACCAGGACGAACATCAGCACAAGCGCACCGGCCATGATCCGGTTCCGGGTGTTGGGGTTCACGGGACCGAGCCTGACCGGCCCCTCCAAGCGGCCGGCGGGCGACCACCTCGTAGGGGCTGCTTGCCCGCCGCCGAGCCGACGTGCTCTTCGCGATGCTCCGCGACGGCAACCTCCGCGAACCACCGACCTCGATCACCGCTTGACCAAAGTCATAGGGGCACCCCCCGGGTGAGCGCCGGTCTCCACGGCGCTGGGCTGAACGCACCCCCGGCCCTGGGGACGGCCGCGGCCACGCGGCTTGGCTCGTCCCCAGGGCGTCGGACGACTACGCCGTGGCGAGTACCTGGACGGTGCCGCCCAAAGTGTCCGCCGCTTCCTTCCACTCGGTGAGGGAGATCGTCAGGGGTGGCAGGAGCTTCAGTACATGCCCCGACCCCGAGGTCTCGGCGACGACGCCGGCGCGGAACAACGCCTCCCGTATCCGCTCGGCCGTCGCGGCGGCGGGGAACCTCAGTCCGCTCATCGCTCCCTTGCCGACGACTTCGGCGGCACCCACCGGGAGGGCGTCGATGATGCTCGCGAGGCTGGTGCGGATCGCGGCGGCCAGTTCGGCGGCGTGGTCGGTGAAGTGCCGGTCGGTCCAGTGGTCCAGTGCCGCGGAGCCCGCCACGAAGGCGAGGTTGTGGCCACGGAACGTGCCGTTGTGCTCGCCGGGGGCCCAACGGTCGATCTCGCGCCGGATCAGCAGCGCCGCCATCGGTAGCCCCATTCCGCTGAGGGACTTCGACAGGCAGACCATGTCCGGGCGGAGTTCGGGGGCGTCCTCGAAGCTGAAGAAGGTACCGGTGCGTCCGCAGCCCGCCTGGATGTCGTCCACGATGACCAACGTGCCGGTGGCGTCGGCGAGTTCGCGAATGCGGGCCAGCCACGCGCGGGGAGCGGTGTGCAGTCCGCCCTCGCCCTGGACCGTCTCCAGCAGGACCGCCGCGGGCGGGGGCGTCGCCGCGCCCGGACCGAGGGCGTGTTCCAGGGCGGCGAACGGATCGGGCTCGGCCGCGTCGCCGTACGGGAGGATCGTGACGTCGGTCAAAGGTACGCCCGCCGCGCCGCGCAGCAGCGGGGAGGTCGTGGCGGCGAGGGCGCCGAGCGACGCGCCGTGGAAGCCTCCGGTGAAGGCGATCACCTCGGTGCGCCCGGTGACCTTGCGGGCCAGCTTCAGCGCGGCCTCGACGGCGAGCGTTCCGGCCGGTCCGGGGAACTGGACGACGTGGTCGCCGAGGCCGCGCGGCTCCAGGATCAGGCTGGTGAACCGCTCCAGGAAGTCGGCCTTGGCCGTGGTGTGCAGGTCCAGCGACTGCACCGGGCCGCCGGCCGTGAGGTAGGCCGTCACCCGTTCGACGATCTCGGGCGGGTTGTGGCCGTAGTTGAGCGAGCCGGCCCCGCACAGCAGGTCCACATAGCGGCGCCCTGAGGTGTCCCACAGATGGTGTCCGGCGGCTCGTTCGAAGACCACCGGGAAGTCGCGGCAGTAGCTGCGTACGTTCGACTCGTGACGTTCGAACACCGCGGGAGGCGTCCGGTCGGTCTCGGTCATGTCAGCACGTACCTTTCATGTCAACGTTCTCGTAACGCGTCGCGGGACGACGTCACTTGAGGGGTCACTTGACCAGCACCGTTCCGTCACCGGGACGGTGGTCGCGGGAACGGCGCAGGTCGGTGAAGGCGAAGGTCCGCTGGAGCCAGCGGTCGTGGCCGTCGTAGCGCGGGGTGAACGCCGAACGGCCGTGCAGGGTGATCCGGTTGTCGACGACGGCGAGGTCGCCGGGGCGCAGCAGCACCCCGGTGTACGTGCGGTGCGCCACCTCGGCGAGTTCGGCGAGGGCGGCCCGGCCCTCGGGGGTCACCGCCTTGGTGGCCGCCTCGTCGAAGCACCAGTCGGGGTCGTCCGGGTCGCCGGTGAGCACGGCGTGCGCGGTGCTCTCACCGGCCGGACCGAAGGACGGCGGTGCCTCGGTGACGTACTCGGGCCTGCCGAGCGCCTCCCGGGTGCCGGGAGTCAGCAGCGGCAGGACGCGTCGGGCGCAGCTGGTGCGCAGTTCGGCCGTGCCCTCGTGGTCGGGGCGCAGGCACAGCAGCATGACGTAGTCGGGGCGGTGGGGGTGGAAGGCGTTCTCGGTGTGGAAGGTGAGTTCGACCGAGCCGACGTTGCCCTGGACCGACTCCTGACCGGGCACCGGCACGACGTCCTGGACGAGGGCGCCGGACTTCTCCGCCGCGAACGCGGCCGGGTCGCCGAGCCCGGCCGCGAACAGCAGCAGTGTCGCCGCGGGCAGGGACGGGCCGTGCTGGACCGAGCCCTTCACCATCGGGGTCAGCGGCAGGCGCGCGGCACCGATGGGGAGCCTCCGCAGGACGAGGGCGCCGTCGGGGCCCGAATGCCTGCGGAACTCCCTCACGGTGCGCCGTATTTCGGCGGGGACGTCCTCCCAGGCGTGCCGGGCGAGAGCCACCCATGCCGGATCGTCGACCCGGTCGCCCGCCTGGTCCAGCAGTTCCGCCGCCACCTGGCCGAACCGGGCCAGGGTGCGGGCGTCGTACCACACCGTGCCGTCGGCGCTCGCCGGGGCGTACGGTGCCTGCGTCATGTCGACGCTGCTCACGTGCGTGTTCCTTTCGTCCGCTGCGTCCGCGTCACTTGCCCATGGCCCGGACGAGGCTCCCCGGGCGCAGGTCGGTCCACTCGCGTTCGACGTACTCCAGGCAGGTGGTGCGGCTGTCCGGGCCGAAGGCGGTGGTCCAGCCGGCGGGTACGGCGGTGAAGTCGGGCCACAGGGAGTGCTGGCCCTCGTCGTTGGTGAGGACCCGGTAGGTGCCGTCGGGGTTCTCGAAGGGGTTGGTCATGACGGGTCGGTGTTCCTTTCGGGAGCCGGGAGGCGCTTCGCCTCCCGGTGCAGGGGAGTTGGGCCACGGTTCCGGCCCGATGGTCCGGGCGGTGCGGTGTGGCCGGTCGTCAGGTCGATGTGGAGGGCGGCGGGCCGAGCCTCGGTGGCGCCGAAAGCGCTGTGGCGGACGAGCCGTCCACCGGCGGTCGGTGCGAGTGGCCGGAGGTGTGCTCGAAGGAAGCCGAGGCACCGAGGTCGGTCCGCGCGGCTCGCCTCACCGTTCGACGAAGTCCCAGTAGCGGGAGATCGCGGCTTCGTCGATGTCCGGGATCGCGACCGCCAGGTCCCGCAGCCGCTGGAGCGTCCTGTCGTTCTCGAACTCCAGGGTCGGCTGCCGCGGGTCCGGTGCGTTCCTCACGTGCTCTTCGAGATACGCCTGGTAGGGCAGGATCGGCAGGTCCTGTCCCCGTTCGCTCGCGCGCCGCAGACGGTGCAGCCACACGGTGAGCGGGACCGGTTCGGAGACCGTTCCACGCATCCGGTCGTAGCCGCTCATGAAGTCACCGGCTCCGACCCTGCGCGGGTGGTGGAGGTGGTGCACACGGGCGGTGCCGGTCCCGGTCAGGATCAGCCCCACGACGGCGCGGGCCAGGACATCGACGGGGAGCAGCGCTTCCTCCAGATCCGGTCCGGTCGGATAGCAGCCGAGCGCGGCGCAACTGGTGAGCAGTCGGGAGAACATGTCGTCCGGACTGACGGCACCGGTCGAGGTGTGCGCCCAGATACGGCCGAGGCGGTGGATGCCGCCGGTGGCCCCCCGCTCGAAGGCACGCTCCACGAGCCGGTCCGCGACCCATTTGCTGGCCGCGTACCCGTTGCCGAACGGGTGTTTCTCACCGTCGATCGGTGAATCCTCCGTGACCAGCCGGGAGTCCTGGCCGAGCCCGAACACACCGAGGGTGGAGAGGTGGTGGAACGCCTTCGGCCGGCCTTCGGCGGCCAGGCGCAGCAGAGTCCGGGTGCCCTCCACGTTGGCCGGTTTCAGCCGGTCGTACGGCGAGAGGTGATGGACGTGTGCGCCGCTGTGCACGATCGTGTCGACCCGCTCGCGCAGCCCGGCCCAGTCCGAGGGGTCGAGGCCGAGGTCCACTGCCGCCAGGTCCCCCCGGACGACATTCAGCCGCGTTTCGTCCGGCGTGGGCCCGAGGTCGATGCCGTAGCGCCGCATGACCCCGGTCAGCCGCTCGGCCGCCTCGGTGTCGGTCCGCGCACGGACCAGGCAGTGCACCCGCGCCGATGTCCGGTGCAGCAACTCGGCCAGGAGGAAGGCTCCGACGAACCCCGTGGCCCCGGTCAGCAGAATCTCCCGGGGACCGCCGGCATGCGGGTCGGCATGCGGCACGTCGGATGGGCCGGCGGGGGATGTGCCGGACGTGAAGCGCAGGGCGGGACTCAGCTCGGCTTCCGAGTCCGGCACCCACGACTCGGCGTGCGGGCCGCCCTCCGTGAGGTGGCGGGCCAGTCCCGCCGGGGTCGGTGCTTCGAGAAGCGCCGACAGGCTGAAGCGGATCGCCAGCGTCTCACCGATCCGGCTCGCCAGACGGGTGGCGAGCAGGGAGTGACCGCCCAGCGCGAAGAAGTCGTCGTCGGCGGAGACCTCGGGCACCCCCAGCACCTCGGCGAACAGCCCACACAGCAGGGCCTCCCGTTCGGTCCGCGGCGCCCGGCCGGTACCGGCGGCGGTGTCCGGCGGGGCGGGCAGTGCCCTGCGGTCGAGCTTGCCGTTGGCGTTCAGCGGGATCGCGTCGACCTCGACGAACGCGGACGGTACGAGGTGGGCGGGGAGGACGGTGGCGAGCCGGGCCTTCAACTCATCGGGCGCCAGCGGTGTTTCGGTGACGACGTACGCCACCAGCCGCTGGTCGCCCGGACGGTCCTCGCGGGCGATCACGGCGGCTCGGGCCACCCCGTCGAGCGCGGTCAGCGCGGTCTCGATCTCGCCCGGCTCGATCCGGTAGCCCCGGATCTTGACCTGGTCGTCGACGCGTCCGGCGTACTCCAGCACCCCGGCGCGGTTCCAGCGGGCCCGGTCGCCCACCCGGTACATGCGGGTGCCGGGCGGGCCGTACGGGTCGGCGACGAACCGTTCGGCACTCTGGCCGGGCCGCCCGGCGTAGCCGCGGGCGAGTCCGGCGCCGGCGAGGTACAGCTCGCCCCACACGCCGTCGGGGACGGGCTGGAGGTGGTCGTCGAGGACGTAGACGCGTGCGTTGCCTATGGGGCGGCCGATGGGCACCGGCCCCGCGGTGAGGTCGTCGTCCGGTTCGAGCCGGTGGACGACACAGCCGACGGTCGCCTCGGTCGGGCCGTACTCGTTGATCACCACCGCCTTGGGGTGCCGATCGCGCCACGCCTGCAGGGCGGTGCCGTCGAGGGCCTCGCCGCCGATGACCAGGTTGCGGGCGTCGCTGACGCTGTCGGGCAGCGACTCCAGCAGCCGTAGATGGCTCGGGGTGACCTTGAGCAGGTCGGGGGTGGGTGTGTTCTCGTCCAGGTCCGCGAACCGCACCCGGCCGCCCGTGATCAGCGGGGTGAACAGTGTGGTCACCGGCATGTCGAAGGCGAGGGAGGTGTGGACCAGGGACTCGCCCGAGGCGGCCGGGTACATCGCCTCGGCCTCGCTCAAGTAGGCGGCGAGCGAGCCGTGTTCGACGACCACTCCCTTCGGGCGGCCCGTCGATCCGGAGGTGTAGATCAGGTAGGCGGCCTGGTGGGGGTGGACCCGGACGCCGAGGTCGTCGTCCGCGTAGATGTCCGGTGCGGCGGCGACGGCGGCCTCGTCGAGCACGATCGCGGCGCCCGCGTCGTCGACGAGGGCGTCGATCCGCGCGCGGGGGTTGGCCGGGTCGATCGGCAGGTAGGCGGCCCCGGTCTTCAGGACCGCGAGCAGGGCCACGACCACGTCCGGGCGGCGCGGCAGCACCACGGCGACGACGGTCTCCGGCCCCGCCCCGAGCGCGACAAGGTGCCGGGCGAGCCGGTTCGCGCGGCGGTTCAGCTCGTCGTACGTCAGCGCCGTGATGTCCGAGCGCTCTGTGCCGTCCGAGCGCTCTGTGCCGTCCGAGCGCTCCGTCCCGTCCGCGACGACGGCCACGGCGTGCGGCGTGCGCGCCACCTGGGCTTCGAACATCTCCGGCAGCGACGCCGGCGGCAGCGGCCGGGCGGTGTCGTTGCGGCGGACGAGCGCGTCCTCGCGTTCGGCGGGGGTGAGCAGGGGCAGGGCGTGCAGGGGGCGCGACGGGTCGGCGGTCACCTCCTGGAGCAGGCGCAGATAGCGGGCTGCGACGCGCTCGGCGGTGGCGCGGTCGAACAGGTCGGAGGCGTACTCGACCGATCCGGACCAGCCGCCCTCGCGGCTCTCGACGAGCGTCAGCGACAGGTCGAACTTGGCGCGGTCGCCTTCCACGTCCCCGACGGTCACCTCAAGGCCGCGCAGCGTGGGTGCGACCGCCTCCTGGTTGACCGTCAGCATGACCTGGAACAGGGGGTGCCGGGAGCGCGAACGCGCTGGGTTGAGTACCTCGACCAGTTGCTCGAACGGCACGTCGGTGTGGTCGTACGCCGCCACGTCCGCCGCTCGCACCCGGTCGAGCAGTTCCTCGAACGTGGGGTCGCCGGAGGTGTCGGTGCGCAGCACCAGTGTGTTGGCGAACAGCCCGACGAGGCCTTCGAGCGCGGTGTCCGGGCGGCCCTCCACGGGCGTTCCGATCACGATGTCGTCGCCGGCGCCCAGCCGGTTCAGCAGGGTGACGAGCGTGGCGTGCAGCACCATGAAGGCGCTGGCGCCCCGGTCACGGCCGAGCGCGGCGATACGGTCCCGCAGCCCGGCCGGGACCGTGAAGGGCACCGTGCCCCCGCGCTGGGACGCGACGGCGGGCCGGGGCCGGTCGGTGGGCAGCTCGATCTGGTCGGGGATCCCGGCCAGCTCCCGCGTCCAGAAGTCAACCCGGTCGGACGGCAGTTCGCGCTCCCACAGCGCGTAGTCGGCGTACTGGACGGGCAGCGCGGCCCAGTCGGGGGTGCGGCCGGCGAGGCGGGCGTCGTAGGCCGTGGAAAGGTCCTCGGCGAGGGGCCGCATGGAGGCGCCGTCGCCCGCGATGTGGTGCAGGTGCAGCAGCAGGGCGTGTTCACGGTCCCCGTCGGTGAACAGCACGGCACGGATGGGCAGTTGGTGGTCCAAGGAGAACGGCGTCCGGGCGGCCTCCGCGATCCCCGCGTCGAAGTCGGCCGGGTCGTACGACCGGGTCGCGAAGTGCGGTTCCGTGTCGACGACGACCTGGTGCGGTCCCTCCGGGCCCTCGGCGATCACCGTGCGCAGCACTTCGTGCCGTCGGACCAGGTCGCCGAAGGCGTCGCGCAGGGCGTCCCTGTCGAGGGTGCCGGTCATCCGCAGCACGACGGGGATGGTGTATGTCTGCGCCGGGCCGTCGAGCCGGTCGAGGAACCACATGCGGCGCTGCGCCGCCGACAGGGGCACCCGCTCGGGCCGTTCCCGGCGGGCCAGCGGAGGCCGGGAGGTCTGCGTCGGTCGGCCCGACAGCAGCTCGGCGAGTCCGGCGACGGTCGTGTGCTCGAAGACCTCCCGGATGGAGAGCTCGGCGCCGAGGTCGGCCCGGACACGGTTGACCAGCCGTGCGACGAGCAGGGAGTGGCCGCCCAGGCGGAAGAAGTCGTCGTCAGCGCCTACGTCGGGCACGCCGAGGACGGCCGCGAAGAGGTCCGCCACGCGCCGCTCCGTGCCCTCGGCGGGCGGTCGGCCCGAGCCCTCGGGCTTGAGGTCCGGGGCGGGCAGCGCCTTGCGGGCGATCTTGCCGTTGGCGGTCAGCGGCAGGGTCTGAAGTACGACGAAGGCGGCGGGGACCATGTAGTCGGGCAGGGCCTGAGCGGCGGCGGCGCGCAGGGCGGCCGGGTCCGCCGGACGGTCCGTCTCCGGTACGACGTAGGCGACGAGGCGCTTGTCGCCGGGGGTGTCCTCGCGGACCACGACGGCGGCCGCGTCGATGCCGGGCTGGGCCGTCAGGACGGCCTCCACCTCGCCGAGTTCGATGCGGAAGCCGCGGATCTTCACCTGGTCGTCCACGCGGCTGACGAACTCCAGCAGTCCAGCGGCGGTCCAGCGGGCCAGGTCACC
The DNA here is from genome assembly GCF_000317595.1 of Streptomyces ipomoeae 91-03. GTDB lineage: Bacteria > Actinomycetota > Actinomycetes > Streptomycetales > Streptomycetaceae > Streptomyces > Streptomyces ipomoeae. The sequence goes on from NZ_AEJC01000627.1 coordinate 68,037, forward strand.
GGTGCGGTACATCCGGGATCCGGGCGGGCCGTACGGGTTGGCGACGAAGCGTCCGGCGGTCAGGCCGGGGCGGCCGTGGTAGCCGCGGGTGACGAGGTCGCCCGCGACGTACAGCTCGCCCGCGGTGCCGACGGGCGCCGGGCGCAGCCGGGAGTCGAGCACGTACATCTGGGTGTTCCAGGCGGGCGTGCCGATGGTGATGACGCCGGGCGGCACGGGGTCGCCGGGTTCGATGCGGAACAGGCTGCAGCCGATGGTGGTCTCGGTGGGGCCGTACTCGTTGAGGACGGTCACCCCGGGGTGGCGGGCGCGCCAGGCGTCCAGCACGTCGCCGAGCAACGACTCGCCGCCGAGGACGAGTTGGCCTTCGGGCGAGTACTCCTCGGGCACCGCGCCGAGCAGGTGCAGATGGCTGGGGGTGGCCTTGACGAAGTCGGGCCGGGTGACGCGGGCGTCCGGGTCGGGGCCGCTCGATGTCCAGCGGACCAGTTCCACGGTGCCGCCGGAGATCAGCGGGCCGAACATGCCGGTGGCGGTGAGGTCGAAGGAGATCGGCGAGTGCACCAGGACACGGCGACGCAGGCTGGCGTACTCGGCCGTCGCCCACGCCAGGTAGGCGACGAGTGAGCGGTGCTCGACGACGACCGCCTTGGGGCGCCCGGTCGAGCCCGAGGTGAAGATGACGAACGCGGCGTGCTCGGGCCGACGGACCACTCCGGTGAGGGGGACGGACGGCTGTTCGGCGATCGTCGGATCGTCCGCCAGGACGACCGGGGCTTCGGTCAACGGACGTACGGCATCGGCCAGTTCGGCCGTGGTGACGACCGCGGCCGGTGCGATGTCGTCCAGCATGAAGGCAAGCCGGTCGGCCGGGTGCGCAGGGTCCAGCGGCAGATAGCCGGCCCCCGTCTTCAGGGCGGCCAGCAGGGTCACCGGGATGTTCTCGCAGACCGGCATCAGTACGGCGACGTACCGCTCGGGACCGGCGCCGAGGGCGGTGAGGTGCCGGGCCAGCCGGTTGGCTCGGGCGTCGAGTTCGGCGTAGGACAGCTCGGTCGTGCCGAAGACGACGGCGGGGGCGTCCGGCGTACGGGCCACCTGGGCTTCGATCAGGTCGGTGAGGGTCTGCGTCGGCACCTCGTGGCCGGTTGCGTTCCAGTCGGCGAGCAGCAGGCGCCGCTCGTCCTCGTCCACGACGTCGAACTCCCCCACGGGGCGGCCGGGTTCGGCGATGACATCGGTGAGCAGCCGGGTGAAGCGCTCCGCGATCCGCGCGGCCGAGTCGCGGTCGAACAGGTCGGTGGCGAACTCCAGGAGCCCGCTCACCCCGCCCTCGGGCCGCTCGGTGAGGAAGAACGACAGGTCGAACTTGGCGGCCGGCGAGGCCACCGGCTGCACGCGCGCCGACAGTCCGGGCAGTTCGACGGCGAGGTCGAGGGCCGTCTGCTGGTCGGCGTTGTTGAAGTTCAGGCCGGTCTGGAACAGGGGGTGCCGGGCGGTGGAGCGCACCGGGTTGACCGCTTCCACAAGCCGCTCGAACGGCACGTCCTGGTGGGCGTAGGCGGCCAGGTCGGCGGCCCGCACCCGGCGCAGCACCTCGGTGAAGTCGGGGTCGCCGGTGAGGTCGGTGCGCAGGACGAGGTTGTTGGCGAAGTAGCCGACCAGGGG
>NZ_AEJC01000628.1 GCF_000317595.1 Streptomyces ipomoeae 91-03
ATCTCAGGCGAGCGGCTTGCCCTCGCGGTGGCGGCGCAGGCCCTCCGGGCCCTCGACCACGGCGGCGGTGAGCTCCTCGACGCTCGTGTCCTCGCGGCGTACGTCGAGGATCTTGCGGCCGTGGTTCATCACGATGTGCCGGTCGCAGATCTGGTACGCGTGGTGGAGGTTGTGCGTGACCAGGACCGAGCTGACGCCCTCCTGCTTCAGCTGGAGCAGATAGTTGAGCAGGGCCTCGGTCGCGCGGACCGCGAGCGCGCTGGTCGGCTCGTCGAGGATCAGCAGACTGCGCTTGAAGTGCACGGCACGGGCGATCGCCACCGCCTGCTGCTGGCCGCCGGAGAGCGAACCGACCAGCTGGCGGGGGCTCTTGATGCCCTCGATGGTGACCACGCTGTCGAGGATCCGCGCGGCGATCTCGTCCATCTTCCTGAGCTTCAGCATGCCCAGCGGGTTGGTGAGTTCACGGCCCATGAAGATATTGCGGGTGATGGTCATGGACGGCACGAGGGCGGAGTCCTGGAAGATCGTCTCCACACCGCGCTTCTCGGTCTCCTGGCGGTTGAGCGTGCCCAGCTTCTCGCCGCGCCACAGGTAGTCGCCCTCCTCGGCGACGACGACTCCGGACATCGTCTTGACCAGCGTCGACTTGCCGGCGCCGTTGTCGCCGAGCAGACCGACCACCTCGCCCTGGTGGATCTTGAAGCTGACGTCGTCGAGGACCGTGTTGGGGCCGTACCGCTTGGTGATGCCGGACAGCTCCAGCAGGACCTCGCCGGTGCGCTCCGCGGTGGCGGTGGGGGACATGGTTGCTCCGTTTCCGGCGGTGGGCTCGGCGGCGCTCACTTCGCCTTCCCCTCGATCATGCGGTTGAAGAAGGCCGCGGCGACGATGATCAGACCGACGAAGAGGTCCAGGTAGAAGCCGGGCGCACCACCGAGCAGCAGGATGTCCTGCACGGTGAGGATGAGGGCCGCGCCCAGGACCATGCCGAGGACGCTGCCCCGGCCGCCGGAGAGGGCCACGCCACCGACGACGGCCGCGGCGATCGCCTTCAGCTCCATGCCGCGCCCGGTGCCGGGCTGGACGGAACCGGTGCGGACGGCGGTCAGGACGGCGGCGAGGGCCACGCACAGCCCGAGGATGCCGAACGCGATGATCTTGACCCGGTCGGGGTTGATGGAGATGGCGCGGGCGGCGGCGGGGCTGCCGCCGACGGCGAAGATGTGGTTGCCGAGCCGGTGTCTGTGGACAAGGAGCCAGAACACAACACCAAGGCCGAGCAGCCACAGCGCCTGGCCCCGGAAGAAGCCGAGGTCGGCGGTGAAGACCTGCTTCACCGTCTCGCTGGGGACCATCAGGGCGGCCGTGGTGCCGTTGTAGAAGAGCGCCGCGCCCTCCCAGAACAGCATCATGCCCAGCGTCACGATGAAGGAGGGGATCTTGGCCTTGGTGACCAGGACGCCGTTCAGCAGGGCGATCGCGACACCGGTGAGCAGGGCCATGCCGGTGGCGGTCCAGGCGCCCGCCCCGTCGGCGTACCACCTGGTGAACACCAGCGCGCAGAAGGTGAAGTTGGCGCCGAGCGACAGGTCGAACTCACCGGCGATGATCAGGACACCGGCGCCGATGGCGAGGATCGCGAGGACCGGGACGCTCTGGCTGAGGACGTTGAAGTTGGACTTCTCCAGGTAGGGGAAGCCGACGGGGTCGACGAGGTAGTAGACGATGCAGCCGAGCTGCACCAGGACGAAGACCAGGCCGATCTCCAGCGCGCCCCGCCCCCTGATCTGGCGGAAGCGCTCGGTCAGGCGGTCTGCGGTGGTGGTGGGGGCGGAGTCCGCGAGAGTCCGCTTCCGGGCGGGCACGCCCCCGGTCGGGGCGTCCTCCGCGACGGCGGCGCCCCCGGCCGCCGCAATGCTCCCCGCGGTCGTCGGACCGCTGCGCTCGCTCATGCTCGTACTGCCTTCCTGATGGGGTTGGGCGGGGCGGCCGACGGGTGGTGCCGGGCCGCCCCGAGGCCTGTCCGGCGGATCAGGCCCGGTACGCGGGGTCCGCCACGCGCTCTGCCGCGTTGTCGTCGGCCGCCGACGCTCCGCGCGTCGAAGCGCGCCGACGCCCTTGTCCGCCTTGCTGCCGCACGCGGCGGACCCCGCTCACGGCGCCGGTGGGGCGCCGCTGCCTGAGCCGACACGGATCCGCCGGACAGGCTCCGGCCGAATGGCCGGCGGATGAGAGGCCGTGCCTACAGATCCGGACCGCGCCGGTCAGCGGACCTTGCCGGCGAGTTCCTTGGCGATGCCGACGTTGGACTTGTCGACCAGACCGCTGCCGCCGGAGTTGATGCTCGCCGGGCTGAGACCGAAGTCGAGCTTCAGACCGAGCTCCATGACCGTCTGGAAGCCCTGGACGTAGCCCTGCTGGTCGGCCGCCGCGTCGATGGCGCCGGACTCGATGCCGGTGACGATCTGCGGCGCCAAGTCGAAGCCGACGACGGGCACCTTCACCCCCGAGTCCTCCATGGCCTTGACGACGTTGCGGTGCGGGGTGCCGCCCAGCGGGACGACGGCCGCCGTGTCCTTGTGGCCGAGCAGATACTGCGTGATCTTGTCCAGGGCGGCGGAGTCCTCGATGCCGGTGCCGAGGATCTCCGTCTTGGCGCCCACCTCGTCGAGGGCTCGCTCGACGCCGGCGTGGCGCTGGACCGCGTAGACCTGGTCCGGGAACTCGACGGGGGTGAGGACGGTGTCGCCCTTGCCGATGTCGGGGTGGTCGGCGAGGAGACGCTTGCCGAGGAGGTAGCCGACCTCCTCGAAGTCCTGGCCGACGAAGCCGAGCGTGCAGTCGCCGACCGCACCCTCCTGCGTGATGTTGTACGTCATCACCGGGATGCCGGCCTTCTGGGCCGCGCAGACGTTCTCGGTGTACTTGTTGGGGTCGTCCAGGACGACGGCCAGCGCGGCGGGCTTGTCGGCGACCGCGCTGCCGATCAGGTCGTTGTACTTGGACTGGTCGCCCGAGCTGGTCTGCATGTTCAGGTCGAGGTTCAGCAACTGCGCGGCGTCCTTGGCGCCCTGCGCGATGGTCGTCCAGAACGGGTCGCCCGGGTCCTGGGGGAGCAGGAAGGTGACCTTGCGGTCCTTCGCCTTGCTGCCGAGGCCCGACTGCAGCGAGGTGCCCTTGCCCGAGGCCGACGCGGTGTCGTCCGCGGCGTTGGAGCAGCCCACGGCGAGCAGGGCCAGTGCGGGGACGACGGCCAGCGCGCGCCAGCCGGAGATCCGGCGGCCTCGGGGTCTGCGGGACGAGCGAGCGGAGTGCGGCATGTTTCTACCTCTCCCTTGAGGAATCTGTGAGGCGCCGCGCCCGCGGAGAATTGCGGGACTGACCGGATGGGGGCCTCTTTGGCGAAAATTAGCGCCCCTTTGGCCGAAGGTGTCAATGCGATTTCACGAGGTTGTTCCAACAAAAAGATTACGGCGATTGGGGAAGGTTTTGCGCAGGCCAGAGGGCCCTGCCGGGTTCTGATCAATACTCGGCAAGGCTCTCTGATCGCTGTATTCGATTCTTTATGGAGCGCTCTAGTTCGACGGAAAAAGATGCCCTAGGAAGCGAGTTCCTTGGTGATTCGGTCGAGCATGAACGCGGAGGATTCGCGGGCGCGTTCCTCCCAGGCGAAAACGCAGGCCGTGGCGGCTCCGTCGAAGTTCAGTTCGCGAAGGGTGCCGAAGAACGCGTCCCAGTCGACCTCGCCCTGCCCGATGTCCAGGTGCTGATGGATACGGGCGGTGGTGCCGGGCGGGTTGAGGATGTACCGCAGACCGCTGGAGCCCTTGTGGTTGAAGGAGTCCGCGATGTGCACATGCTTCAGCTTGTCGCCGGCGTAGCGCATCATCGCCGCGATGTCGGCCCTGGGGTCGGCTCCGGACAGATGGAAGGTGTGCGGGGCGCAGTACAGATAGTTCACCCAGGGCTTGTTGATCGCGCGGACCAGGTCGACCGCGGGGGTGTTCTCCTCGCAGAAATCGTCCGGGTGCGCCTCCAGGTTCAGAGCGATGCCTTCCCGCTCGAACACCGGCAGCAGCTCCTCCAGGGAGCGCCAGAACGCCGCCTCGCTCTCGGCGGCACGCTCGGGGCGGTCGTTGAACTCGGAGTTCATCAGCGTGCAGCCGAGATCCGACGTGATCTCGATCATCCGCTTCCAGTAGCGGACGGCCGCCTGCCGCTCGGTCTCGTCCGGCGACGACCACTTGTACAGCGGCAGCACCGACGACAACCGCACCCCGTGCGTGCGCAGCGACCGCTTGAACTCCGCGACACGCTCGTCGTCCGCCCGCGGATGCAGGAAGAACGGCATGAAGTCGTCACGCGGCGACAACTCGATGTACTGGTAGCCGAGTTCGGCGACCGTGCGCACCATGTCGTCGATCGACAGATGGCGGAACATATAGGGGTCGAGGGCGATCTTCACGCGGTGCCTCCGTAGAACGCGGGACGGGGCTTCATGTCGGCGGTGACGACCGTGCCGTCGGACTCCAGGGAGCGGACGGCGGCGTCGGTGATGACGGTCGCGGCGTAGCCGTCCCAGGCGGACGGCCCGGTGGGCTCGGCGCCGGCCGCGACGGCGTCGATCCACTCACGGAACTCGGTGTCGAAGGCCTCGGCGAACCGGGCCTTCCAGTCCTGCGGCACGGCGGTGCTGTGCCGCCCGGCGGTGCGGACGGCGACGGCGGCCGGGGTGGGCAGCCGCACGAGACCGTCCTCGCCGACGACCTCGCACTGGATGTCGTAGCCGTACTGGCAGTTGACGAAGACCTCCAGGTCGATGCGGACGCCGTTCGCCGTCTCGAAGACCATGATCTGCGGGTCCTTGAGGTGCTCGAACCGCTTGCTCGTGGCCCGCGGGGTGACCACCTGGGCGGAGACGATCTCGTCGTCGAGCAGCCAGCGCAGTACGTCGATCTCGTGCACGGCTGTGTCCTGCGCGGCCATCGGGGAGGTGTACGCGTCCGGCACGGTCGGGTTGCGGTGCGCGCAGTGCACGATCAGCGGGGTACCGAGCGCACCGGAGGAGAGGACGTCCTTCATCTGCCGGTAGCCGGGGTCGAAGCGCCGCATGAAGCCGACCTGGACCAGCCGGCGGCCGTGCGCGCGCTCGGCGTCGACGATGCGCAGACAGTCCTCGGCGGTGGTGGCCAGCGGCTTCTCGCAGAAGACGGGCTTGCCGGCCGCGATGGCGTTCAGCACATGCTCGGCGTGGGTGGGACCCCAGGAGGTGACGAGGACGGCGTCCACATCGGGCGAGGCGATCAGCTCGGCGCCGGTGGGCAGCGCGGCGGCGCCCACGCGGGCGGCGACCTCGGCGGCGCGCTCGGCGTCGATGTCGGTCACGGCGGAGATCCGCGCCCCCGTGACGACCTCGGTCAGACGCCGTATGTGGTCCTGGCCGATCATTCCGGCGCCGATGACGCCTACACGTACGGTCATGGCCGTTCCCTTCGAAGGGCTTGCGGGGGCCGGGAGTCGATGCGCTCCCGGCCCACAGGGGGGAGGACATCAGGAGAAGCGGGACTTGAGTTCCGCTTCGAGGGTTTCGAGGCTGCGGCCCTTGGTCTCGGGGACGTAGAGCTTCACGAACGTGAGGGAGAAGACCCCCGCCACCACGAACAGGAAGAACGTGTTGGAGATCCCGATCCCGGAGACCAGCGACGGGAAGACCAGACCGATCACGAAGTTGGTCAGCCACAGCACCACGGCCGCGACACCCATCCCGAAGCCACGCATCCGCATCGGGAAGATCTCCGACAGCATCAGCCAGGTCACCGGCGAGATCGCGCCCTGCTGGAACGCGAGGAACGTGACGGTCATCGCCAGCACCGCGTAGGCCCGGGCGTCACCGGAGGGCAGTACGAGGGAGAACACGCCGATCAGTAACAGGGCGGCCGTGGTGCCCATCTGACCGGCCATCAGCATCGGGCGGCGGTTGACACGGCCGAGCAGCCAGATGCCGACGAAGGTGGCGAGCACCGAGATCACACCGTTGGCGATGTTCGCGGTGAGTGCGCTGTCGGCGGCGAAGCCGGCGTCGGTGAGGATCTGCGTGCCGTAGTACATGATCGTGTTGACGCCGGTGATCTGCTGCACGATGGCGATGCCGAAGCCGACGAACATCAGCTTGCGGATCCACGGCGTGCTCTTGAGGTCCTGCCAGCCGCCGAGCTTCTCCCGCTCGTCCTTCACGGCCAGCGCGGACACCTCGGCGAGCTCGGCCTCGGCGCGCTGCCGCGACCGGACCTGCTTCAGCACCTCCAGGGCGTCGGTGAACCGGCTCTGGGAGGCCAGCCAGCGGGGGCTCTCCGGCATGACCAGCATGCCGAACCACAGCGCCACCGCGGGCACCGTCGCGATCACCAGCATCCAGCGCCAGACGCCGCCGGACTCGCCGCCCACCTGCGCGATGATCGCGTTGGAGGTGAAGGCGAGCAACTGCCCCGTCACGATCATCAGTTCGTTACGGGTGACCAGCGCACCACGCCGCTCGGCGGGGGAGACCTCCGCGAGGTAGACCGGCACGGTCACCGAGGCGCCGCCCACCGCGAGGCCCAGCACGAACCGCGCGACCACCATCACCGCGGTCGTGGGTGCGAGCGTGCAGCCGAGCGCGCCCACGAAGAACAGCACGGCGAGCGTGAGGATGGTCCGCCGCCGTCCGCGCGCGTCCGACAGCCGTCCACCGGTGACGGCACCGAGCGCGGCACCCAGCAGCAGCGAACTGGTGACCATGCCCTCGGTGACCGGCGTCAGCCCGAGGTCGTCCGTCATATAGGGCAGGGCACCGTTGATGACACCGGTGTCGTAACCGAAGAGCAGACCGCCGAAGGCGGCGATGAGGGTGATGAGCCGCAGCCGCCGCGACACGGCGGGCGGGGTGTCGTCTGCCTTGGCAGCGGGGGCCTGAGCCGCGTCGTCCCTGACGTCCATGGCCACCTCCTACTTGTTGACGGTCTTGTCGACGGTCGGGCGTCGGGTTCCGGTGAGGCCGCAGCCGGCCAGGTGCTCACGGGTGCGTACGGCGATGGGGAGCGGCACCTCGGGGGCGCACGGGTAGAGGTCCTGCTCGACGATCACGAACAACTCGGCGTCGAACAGGGCGAGTTCGGTTACCACATCGGCCGGGTTCGGTACCCCGGCGGGCGGCGACACGCACACGCCGCGTTTGACCGCCTCACCGAACGACAGGTTCTCGGCGGCGACCTGGGCGAGGATTTCCGGGTCCATCTGCTTGATGTGGACATAGCCCACGCGCTCACCGAACCGGCGGATCAGATCGAGGTTGTCACCCCCGCCGTACGCCACGTGCCCGGTGTCCAGGCACAGGTTGGTGTAGCGGCTGTCGGACTCGTTGAGCAGCCGCTCGATCTCCGGCCGCGTCTGGATGTGGCTGTCCGCGTGGGGGTGGATGACCAGCCGTACGTCGTACTCGTCCAGCAGCAGTCGGCCCAGCCGGTCCGCGGCCTTGCCGAAGCCGGCCCACTGCTCGGCGGTCAGCTCGGGCGACTCGGTGTAGTCACCGGTCTTCTCGTCCCGGTACATGGGCGGGATCAGCACCAGGTGGTGGGCGCCCGCGGCGGCCGTCAGCGTGGCCACCTGCCGGACATGGGCGAGCATCTCGTCCCATGCCTCGGGCCGGTGCAGCGCGCCGAACGCGGTACCGCCGGAGACCTGCAGCCCACGGGCGTCCAGCTCCTCCTTCAGCTGCCGCGGGTCCGTGGGGAGGTAGCCGTACGGGCCGAGCTCCAGCCACTTGTAGCCCGCCTCGGCCAGCTCGTCGAGGAAGCGCGTGTACAGAACCTGATGCTCGTCCTCGGGGAACCACACACCCCAGGAGTCGGGCGCGGAACCGAGGCAGAGGTTGCCCACGGTGGTGCGGAGGGATGGCGTCGTTGCCATGGGGCACGTCCTTCGGGAAGGGGAGAGGGGTCGGCCGGAGTTCAGTTGGAGGTGGGGAAGTCGAAACCCGCCGTGTGCTGTTGCCTGGGCTGGGGCCAGCGGGTGGTGACGACCTTGGGGCGGGTGTAGAAGCGGATGCCCTCGGGGCCGTGGATGGGGGAGTCGCCGATGAGGGAGTCCTTCCAGCCGCCGAAGGAGTAGTAGGACATCGGGACCGGCACGGGGACGTTGATGCCGATCATGCCGATCTTGACGTTGCGCTGGAATCGTCGGGCGGCTTCGCCGGAGGCGGTGAACAGGGCGGTGCCGTTGCCGTAGGGGTTGGCGTTGATGAGGTCGATGGCCTGGTCGAGGGACTCGACCCGGATGACCGCCAGGACCGGGCCGAACAGTTCCTCCTGGTAGGCGTCCATGTCGGTGGTGACGTGGTCGAGGAGGGAGGGGCCGGTGAAGAAGCCGTCCTCGTGGCCGTCGATCTTGAGGCCCCGTCCGTCGACGACGACGGTGGCGCCTTGGGTGGCGGCGATACCGACGGCGTTCTCGACGCGCTCCTGGGCTGCCTTGGTGACGAGGGGGCCCATTTCGGTGCCGGGTGCGTCACCCGGGCCGACCTTGACCTCGCGGGCCTTGCGCTCCAGCACCTCGACCAGTCCGTCGGCCGCGTCGCCGACCGCGACGGCGACGGACACGGCCATGCAGCGCTCGCCCGCGGAGCCGTAGGCGCCTGCGGTGATGTGGTTGGCGGCGAACTCCAGGTCGGCGTCGGGGAGGACGACGGCGTGGTTCTTGGCGCCGCCGAGGGCCTGGACGCGCTTGCCGTGGGCGGTGGCCTGCTCGTGGACGTACTTGGCGATCGGGGTCGAGCCGACGAAGGACACGGCCTCGATGCCGGGATGGGTGAGGATGGCGTCGACCGCGTCCTTGCCGCCGTGGACGACGTTGAAGACGCCGTCCGGCAGACCGGCCTTCTTGTACAGCTCGGCGACGAAGTTCGCGGCGGAGGGGTCGCGTTCGCTGGGCTTGAGGATGAAGGTGTTGCCGGTGGCGATGGCGATGGGGTGCATCCACAGTGGCACCATCGCCGGGAAGTTGAACGGGGTGATGCCCGCGACGACTCCCAGGGGCTGGCGGAAGTCGTGGACGTCGACGCCGCGGGAGACCTGGTCGGAGAAGGAGCCCTTGAGGACGTCGCCGAGGCCGCAGGCGAATTCGACGACTTCGCGTCCGCGGACGATCTCGCCTCGGGCGTCGTCGATGGTCTTGCCGTGTTCGGCGGAGATGATCCGGCCCAGCTCTTCCTCGTGCTCCACGAGCAGGTGCCGGAAGGCGAACATCACCTGGGTGCGCTGGGTGAGCGACGACTCCGACCAGGTCTCGAACGCCTTCGCGGCGGCGGTGACGGCCGCGTCCACGTCGGCGGCCCCGCCCAGGACGACCCGGGCCTGCTCGGCGCCGGTGGCCGGGTTGAAGACGGGGGCGGTATCCGTGCCGGTGACCCGGACGCCGTCGATCCAGTGGGGGATGGTGTTCATATGAGGGTGTCCTTACAGGTAGTGGCGCTGGGCTTGCTTGGCGGCGGCGTAGGTGTCGTGGGCGCGGCGCGTGGAGTCGAGCGCGGAGACCTCGCTGACGGGAACGTCCCACCAGCCGTGGCCGGGCGGGTTGGGTCCGTAGAGGTCGGTTTCGACATGCACGACCGTGGTGCGGCCGGCGGCCTTGGCCTTCTCCATCGCGACACGGAACCCGTCCACCGTGGTCGCGTGCAGCACATCCGCGCCCAGCGAGGAGGCGTTCGCGGCGAGATCGACGGGCAGGACCTCACCGTCCAACAGGCCTGAATCGCCGTCGCGGAAGCGGTACTTGGTGCCGAAGCGCTGGGAGCCCAGGGATTCGGACAGGGCTCCGATGGAGGCGAAGCCGTGGTTCTGGACCAGGACGATGATGACCTTCAGCCCCTCGGAGACCATGGTGACGATCTCCTGGGCCATCATCAGATACGAGCCGTCACCGACCAGGACCACGACCTCACGGGACGGGTCCGCCATCTTGGCGCCGACACCGGCCGCGACCTCGTAGCCCATGCAGGAGTAGGCGTACTCGACGTGGTAGGCCTTCGGGTCGCGCGCCCGCCAGAGCTGCTGCAGGTCACCCGGCATCGAACCGGCCGCGTTGATGACCACGGCGCGGTCGTCGAGGACGTCGTTGAGGGCGCCGAGGATCTGCGTCTGGGCGGGCAGATCGCCCGTGTTGCGGTCCGGGGCGAAGCACTCCTCCTCGATCTCCCGCGTACGGGCGATGAGTTGACGGGTGCGGTCGCGGTACTCCGGCTCGACCTCCCAGTCCGACAGCGCGCCCGCGAGGGCCTGGATGCCGAGCCGGGCATCGGCCACCAGCGGTTCCGCCGAGTGCTTCACCGCGTCCAGCCGGGCGACGTTGAGGTTGACGAACGTGACGTCGGGATTGCCGAACACCGTGTGACTGGCGGTGGTGAAGTCGGAGTACCGGGTGCCGATGCCGAGGACGACATCGGCGTCCTTCGCCAGTTCGTTGGCGGCGTAGGAGCCGGTGGAGCCGATGCCGCCGACTGAGCAGGGGTGGTCCCAGGCCACGGCGCCTTTGCCGGCGTGGGTGTCGGCGACGGGGATGCCGGTGGCTTCGGCGAAGGCGCGCAACGCGGTTTCCGCGCCGGAGTAGACGGTGCCGCCTCCGGCCACGATCAGCGGCTTCTCGGCGTTGCGCAGCAGACGGGCGGCTCGTTCCACGGCTGCTGCCTCCGGCACCGGGCGGCCCACGTGCCAGACCCGGCGCCGGAAGAAGGAGACCGGCCAGTCGTACGCCTCCGCCTGTACGTCCTGGGGCAGGGCGAGCGTCACCGCGCCGGTCTCCACCGGGTCGGTGAGGACACGCATGGCGGCGAGAGCGGCCGGGATCAGCTGCTCGGGCCGGGAGACGCGGTCGAAGTACTTGGATACGGCGCGGAAGGCGTCGTTGACCGTGACGTCCCCGCCCCGGGTGTCCTCCAGTTGCTGGAGGACGGGGTCGGCGACGCGGGTGGCGAACATGTCGCTGGGCAGCAGCAGGACCGGGATGCGGTTGGTGGTCGCCAGCGCGGCACCGGTGATCATGTTGGTGGAGCCGGGGCCGGTGGAGGCGGTGCAGGCGAAGGTGGCGAGCCGGTCGCGCATCTTGGCGTAGGCGACGGAGGCGTGGACCATGCCCTGTTCGTTGCGCGCCAGGTAGTAGGGGAGATCGGCTTCTTGCGTGACGGCGGCCTGCAACAGTGCCTGTCCGATGCCGGCGACGTTGCCGTGGCCGAAGATGCCCCAGACGCCGGGGATCAGTCGGTGTTCCTGGCCGTCGCGCTCGCTGTACTGGTTCGCGAGGAAGCGCACCAGGGCCTGCGCGGTGGTGAGCCTGATCGTTTCCATCACTCGTTCTCCTCGGCGCCGAACGGCAGCCGGTCGTCGACGTCCTGCGAGTCCCAGGTGGCGCGGACCCAGCCGTGGGCGGGGTCGTCGCAGATCAGCCAGGCACGGTCCTGTCCCGGTCCCGCCATGACGTTGAGGTAGTAGAGGTCGTAGCCGGGCGCGGCGATCGACGGGCCGTGCCAGCCGTGCGGGATCAACACCGTGTCGCCGGAGCGGATCTCGGCGAGCACATCGATCGGCCGCTCGGCGGTGCCGTAGACACGCTGATAGCCGAAGCCGTTCTCGCCGGAGACCTCGAAGTGGTAGATCTCCTCCAGCTCCGATTCCTGGCCGGGGCGTGCCTCGTCGTGCTTGTGCGGCGGGTACGACGACCAGTTGCCCCCGGGCGTCAGCACCTCGCACACCAGCAGTTGCTCGGCGTCGAAGGTGCCGGGCAGGCAGTAGTTGTTCACCTGCCGCGAGCACGCACCGGCGCCGCGCAACTCGACGGGTACCCCTGCTCCGGGCCCGTACCGGGCGGAGAGGGAGCTCCGCTCGGTACGGGCGGAGGGCAGCGCGAACCTGCCACCGGTCGCGCTGCTGATGGTGGCCTCCGACTCGCGGGGGAGGTAGGCGAAGTCGGTGACCGAGGCGAACACATCTGTGCGGCCGTCGAGTGCGAAGGTCTGCCCGTCGACGGCGACGGTGCAGCCGCCGGTCAGGGGCAGGACCAGGAACTCGGAGTCGCCGGTGGAGAGCGTGTGCGCCTGTCCCGGACCCAGGGCCAGGATCCGGAGACCGGAGTAACCCCATCCCGCCGACTCGGGCGTGACGACGAGGTCGTACGGACCCTCGGCGGCGGTCCCCTTGGGCAGGTGGTACTTGCTGGTGCCGGTGTCGGTCACAGCAGGCTCACCGCCCGGTCGACGGCACCGGCGACATCGCCGTCGGAGGGGTAGAGGAGGGAGCGGCCGACGACCAGGCCCTGTGCGGTGGGCTGCTTGAGCGCCTTGCCCCAGGAGGCGAAGGCGGCGTCGGGGTCCTTGACCTCACCGCCCAGCAGCAGCGCCGGCAGCGTCGAGGAGGCGAGCACGCGTTCCATGCCGTCGACGACGGGCAGCTTGAGCCAGGTGTAGGCGGTGCGCCGTCCCAGCCCCGAGGCGATGGTGACGGACTTGACGACCGCGTCGGTGGAGAGGTCGTTGCGGATCCTCCCGTCCTGCCAGACGGAGATGAACGGCTCGATCATCGCGATGAGTCGACGATCGTTGAGCTGGTCGACCGCGTGGGCGGTGTTCTCCAGCACGGACGGGGTCGCCGGGTCGTCGAGGGCGATGCGCGTGAGCATCTTGCCGCCGTCGAAGCCCATGGCGGCGATGGTCTCGGCGTCGTAGCCGGTGAACCGGTCGTCGATCTCGAAGACCGAACCGGCGAGTCCGGCGCGGTTCATGGAGCCGAAGACGCTCTTGCCGTCGAGGACGCCGAGGAGCAGCAGGTCCTCCAGGATGTCGGCGGTGGCGAGGACCCCGGTCACGCCGGGCCGTTCCAGTGCCACGCAGAGGCGGTCCAGGAGCTTGAAGCGGTCGGCCATGGCGTTGGAGTCGCCTCCCACGCCGTTGGCGCCGCGTGCCGGATGGTCGGCGGCGATGATCATCGCCTTGCCGTGCTCGCCGAGCAGCGAGGTGGCTCTCACACGTCGGGCCGCCGCCACGGCGATGGCACCGGGGTCCTGGACCCGGGTCACCACGACGCGGTTCGCGTTGTCGGACTGCACCTCGTCACACCTCTCGTTCGATGTCATCGGGAGCCGTCGCCCGGTCCCGAGCCGCGGCCGCGCGCAGCTTTTCCTCCACCTCGGTCCGGGTGGGCATGGCGTCGGAGCAGGACAACCGTCCGGCGACGACGGCCCCGGCGGCGTTGGCGAAGGCGACGGTCCGGCGGGTGCCCCAGCCGGACAGCAGTCCGTGGCAGAGGGCGCCGCCGAAGGCGTCACCGGCGCCGAGGCCGTTGACCACGTCCACCGGGACCGGCGGGATCTCGGCGACCGAGCCGTCCCGGTCCATGGCCAGCACACCCTTCGGCCCTTGCTTGACCACGGCCAGTTCGACCCCGGCGGCCAGCAGCGCCTTCGCCGCCGCGTACGGTTCGCGTTCGCCGGTGGCGACCTCGCACTCGTCGAGATTCCCGACGGCGACCGTGGTGTGCCGCAAGGCCTCGGCGTAGTACCCGCGAGCCTCCTCGGGGGTCGCCCAGAACATCGGCCGCCAGTCCAGATCGAACACGGTGATCCCGGCCTTCGCCCGGTGTGCCAGAGCCGCGAGCGTGGCCGACCGGCTCGGTTCCTCGCTCAGCCCGGTCCCCGTCATCCAGAAGACCGCCGCGTCCCGCACCGCCCCCAAGTCCAGCTCCTCGCTGCGGATGTCCAGGTCAGGGGCCTTGGGGAGCCGGTAGAAGTAGAGCGGGAAGTCGTCCGGCGGAAAGATCTCGCAGAACGTCACCGGCGTCGGCGCGATGTCCGACACCCCTACGAACCGCGCGTCCACGCCGTACCCCTCCAGGGCACCGCGCACGAAGTCCCCGAACGGATCCCGCCCGGTCTTCGTGATGACGGCCGCAGACCGGCCGTACCGCGCCGCCGCCACCGCCACATTCGTCGGACTGCCACCCAGGTACTTGCCGAACGAGGTGACCTGCGCCAGCCCCACACCTGTCTGGAGCGGATACACATCCACTCCCACACGGCCCATGGTCAGCACTTCCAGCGGCATAGCGGCGGTTTCCCTTCGCTCCGGAGACCCGGGGAGTTGTCAGGGGAGTTGTCAGGGGAGGAGTCGACTGACGCGCGCTACTAGCGCGCTCTAGTGCGAGTACGATGGCCCCTGTCCAAATGTCATGTCAATAGCTTGTTGCCGGGAGATTTCGGGGCCGCCCATAGGGTGGGCGCGGCGAAGGGTGGTTCTCAGGTGAATGCATCGGGCAAGCAGCGGCCCACGATGGCGGACGTGGCCGCGAAGGCCGGCGTGTCCAGGGCGCTCGTCTCGATCATCTTCCGTGGTCAGCCGGGAGCGGGCCGGGAGACCCGGGAGCGGGTGCTGCGTGTCGCCGACGAGATCGGTTACCGTCCCGACAACGCGGCCCGGCTACTGGCGCGCGGGCGCAGCCGCACGCTCGGCGTCATGTTCACCGTGCACCAGACCTTCCAGGCGGACCTCGTCGAGGGCATCTATCCCGAGGCGGAGCGGCTCGGCTACGAGGTGCTGCTGTCGGCGACCGGTCCCGGGCGCAGCGAGGCCAAGGCCGTGGAGGCCTTGCTCAGTCATCGCTGTGAGGCGGTGATCCTGCTCGGCCCGGACGCGTCGGACGCCGACCTCGACGCGCTCGGGCAGCGCACGGTCGCCGTCTCGGTCGGCCGTCGAGTGCCGCGCGCCCGTGTCGACAGCGTGCACACCGCCGAGGGCAAGGGCGTACGACAGGCCATGGACCACCTCGTCGAACTGGGGCACCGTCGGATCGTGCACATCGACGGCGGCCGGGGCCCCGGCTCGGCCGAGCGGCGGCGGGCCTACCGGGCCGCGATGCGTCGCCATGGGCTGGAGGCCGAGCTGAGGGTGATACCCGGTGAGCACACGGAGCAGTCCGGTATCGAGACCGGCCGACTGCTCGTGGAGGAGCGTGACAGGGGGCTGCCCCTGCCGACGGCGGTCCTCGCCGGCAACGACCGTTGCGCGATGGGCCTGTTGATGGCCCTGACCCGGGCCGGGGTCGAGGTTCCACGCGATCTGTCGGTCGTCGGCTACGACGACAGCCATCTCTCCCATCTGATGCCGATCGGTCTGACCACCGTCCGTCAGGACGCGGTCCTCATGGCGGAGCACGCGGTGCGGTTCGCCGTGGAGCGCCTGGAGGACGGGGAGTTGGAGCCGCGGGAGGCGGTGCTGGACTCGAAACTGGTCGTACGGGGAACGAGTGGGCCGGCCCGGGAAGGGTCGGCCTGAAGGATCACCACCGGTCGATCGCGACTCGGTGCCGGTCCTGCCCGGCGGCATGGAACCGGGGCCCGAACCGCTCCGCCGGCGCCGCGCCGAGGGGAACTCCTCTGGGCCGTCGTGCGTGGTGTTCGCCTTCCGCGAGGTCATGCCGTTGCCCTGGGGCACGGCAGCGGATGTCCTAGGACAACACAGAAGCAGAGGCCGTCGCAGGGCCCGGCATCACAGGATCACCGGCGCGTCCGTACGGGCGGCGATGTCCTCGGCGGTCACCCCCGGCCCGCATTCCACGAGTGCGAGGCCCTCGGGGGTGACGTCGAGGACGCCGAGGTCGGTGATGACGCGGTGGACGCAGCGCTCGCCGGTGAGCGGGAGCGTGCACTCCTTGACGATCTTGGGGCTGCCGTCCTTGGCGGTGTGTTCCATGAGGACGATGACCCGGCGGGCGCCGTGGACCAGGTCCATGGCTCCGCCCATGCCCTTGACCATCTTGCCGGGGATCATCCAGTTGGCGAGGTCGCCGGCGGCCGACACCTGCATCGCGCCGAGGACCGCCGTGTCGATGTGGCCGCCCCGGATCATGCCGAAGGACAGTGCCGAGTCGAAGAAGGAGGCCCCCGGCAGCACGGTGACGGTCTCCTTGCCCGCGTTGATGAGATCGGGGTCGACCTCGGTCTCGGTCGGGTACGGACCGGTGCCGAGGATGCCGTTCTCGGAGTGCAGGACGACATGGACGCCCGGCGGAAGGTGGCCGGGGATGAGGGTGGGCAGCCCGATGCCCAGGTTGACGTAGGAGCCGTCGGTGAGTTCGGCGGCGGCGCGGGCGGCCATCTCGTCGCGGGTCCAGCCCGGTCGCGTAAGAGCGCCCGGTTCCGTACGTCCGTCGATGCTCGGGGTGCCGGTGCCGGTGCCGGTGCCCATGTCGATGTCGGTGCTCATGCGCGTACGGTCCCTTGTGTCGAAGACGCGGAAATCGAAAGACGTTCTATGTGCTTGTCGGCGGCCTGGTCGCCGGTCAGCCGCACCACCCGCTGGACGTAGATGCCCGGCAGATGCACCTCGTCGGGGCTCAACTCGCCCGGCTCCACCAGCTCTTCGACTTCGGCCACCGTCACGCGTCCCGCCATCGCGGCCAGCGGATTGAAGTTGGCGGCCGACCCGCGGAAGACCAGGTTTCCGTGGCGGTCGCCGCGCCAGGCCCGTACGAGGGCGAAGTCGGTGGTGATGCCGTGCTCCAGGACGTACGTGCGGTCGGCGAAGTCGCGGGTCTCCTTGGGCGGGGAGGCCACGGCGACCGAGCCGTCGGCCGCGTAGCGCCAGGGCAGGCCGCCCTTGGCGACCTGGGTGCCCACGCCCGCCGGGGTGTAGAAGGCGGGGATGCCCGCTCCGCCGGCGCGCAGCCGCTCCGCGAGGGTGCCCTGCGGTACCAGCTCCACCTCCAGTTCGCCCGCGAGATACTGACGGGCGAACTCCTTGTTCTCGCCCACATAGGAACCGGTGACACGGGCGATGCGGCCCGCGCCCAGCAGGACGCCGAGGCCCCGACCGTCCACGCCGCAGTTGTTCGACACGACCCGCAGACCGGTGGCGCCCTGGTCGTAGAGGGCGCGGATCAGGACGGCCGGGATGCCGCTGAGACCGAAGCCGCCCACGGCCAGCGACGCGCCGTCGGGGATGCCGGCGACCGCCTCGGCGGCGCTCGCGCAGACCTTGTCCATGAGAAGAGGGGCCTTTCTGTTCCTGACGGAAGGCGGTGGTTACGGCCGCTTCCGCAAGCGCCTGCGGGCGACCGGGACGGCGACCGGATCGGGGCCGGGCACCACGGTGTTGGAGAGGGAGCCGATGCCCTCGACGGTCAGCGTCACCGTGTCGCCGGGCTTCAGCGGTGGCGGGTCCTGCCTGCCCCGTACGCCCCAGAGTTCGGCGAGGCAGCCGCCGTTGCCGCAGGTGCCGGAGCCGAGGACGTCGCCGGGGCGGACGGTCGTGCCGCGCGACGCGTAGGCGACCATCTCCTCGAAGGTCCAGCTCATGTTGGACAGGAGGTCCGCGCCGACGACCTCGCCGTTGATCTCGGCGGTCAGGGCGAGGCGCAGGAGACCGTCCGGGTCGCGGTACTTCTCCAGCTCGTCGGCGGTGACGAGGTACGGGCCCAGGGTGGTGGCGGTGTCCTTGCCCTTGCAGGGGCCGAGGCCCACGCGCATCTCGGCGGACTGGAGGTCGCGCGCGGACCAGTCGTTGAAGATCGTGTAGCCGACGATGTGGTCCCGGGCCCGCTCGGGGGTGAGGTCGCGGCCCTCCTCGCCGATCACGGCGGCGACTTCGAGCTCGAAGTCCAGCACGCTCGACCCCGGCGGCATCGGGATGTCGTCGTGCGGGCCGTACACCGCGTAGGGGTTGGTGAAGTAGAACGTGGGGGCCGCGTACCACTGCTCCGGCACCCCGGCGGTGCCGTCCACGGAGCGTCGTACGCCCTCCACGTGTTCCTCGAAGGTGACGAAGTCCCGCACCGTGGGCGGCTGGAGCGGTGCCAGGAGTCGTACGTCGCTGATGTGCGGCCCGGTCGAGTCGTCGACCATGGCGGCGACCCGGTCGAGCAGGGCGGGCAGGCCGCCGGCCTCGGCGAGCAGGCCGGCCAGCGAAGGGACACCGGGCAGCGGGCGGAGGGTGCCGTCCTCGTCGACGACGGCCACCTGGTGCCGGTCGCGGTACTCGTACGTGGCGAAGCGCATGGAGAGGTCCTGTCGGCCGGGGAGCGGGGCGGGGGAGACCGGG